>JBBQJG010000187.1:0-12013 GCA_038325725.1 Polyangia bacterium
TGTTGCACGCAGCACGGGCAGCGTCGAGGGCGGCGGCCCGTGATCGGTGGCAGCGTCAGCGTCCGCCGCGCCCGCGTCCGCCGCATCCGCGTCCGGCTCCGCGTCGCTCGGCGCACCGCCGTCGTCCTCGTGCGGGGCATCCTCTTCCGGGCCGTCGGTCCCCGCGGGACCGTCGAAGTTTGCATCCAAAGTGGCCCCGTCGGCCGCGTCGCCGGCAATGGCCGCGTCCGCCGCGTCGACGACGTCCTTCGACGCATCCGGCGGCGCCATCACATCGACCGACATCTTGTCGACGGACATGTCCGCGCCCGCGTCCTTGGCTGGCCCATCGGCCTTGTCGGTCGCGGCGTCGCCGCCCGACATCATCGCATCGGCGGGCGCGTCGCCGGCGACGTCCTTCGCGGCGTCCGCCTTCGCGTCGGTCGCGTCCGAGCCGCCGTCTTTGGGCACGATGCAATTGCCGACGGGCTGAAAGAAGCACCCCAGGCCGGGGATACAGATGTCGAGCGTGCAGGCGATTCCGTCGTTGCACGCGAGCGTCCCCGCGCCTGGCAGGCACGCGCCCGTCTTGCACACGTCGCCCACGGTGCACGGATCGCCGTCGGTGCACGCCGTCGTGTCGGGCACGGCGTCGCCCATGCAGAAGCCCGCGCGACACGAATCGTTCGCCGTACAGACGTTGCCGTCCGTGCAGAGCGTGCCGTTGGGCGCCGCCGAGCCCTTGCAGAGGCCCGCCTTGCAGACGTCGAAGACCGTGCAAACATTTTTGTCATCGCAAAGTGCGCCCTCGGGCGCCGTCGCGCAGACATCGACGGCCGCGCCCCGCTGCGTCTCTAGGTCGTCGGGGGGCGCCACGCACGCGCCGCATGACAACGACGCCGCCAGCAGGACGGCCAACCGAAAACGAAGCCCTCGCACGGGGGACAGCATCTCAAATTCGGGGGGCCGCCGGGGCGGGTGTGCGAGGCTCAAATCAGGTCTCTCTGTCAATGACGATATATGCATGGGCACGCGATGTAGTGCATTTACTTTTATGGTTGGGCCGTGGATAATTTCATGCTGCTCCCAACACGGTGGAAGGCGACCGGTTTTCGAGTTCGCTCCACAGGTTGTCCACCGAGATTTCCACACTATGGGTAGGGGTGGGTAGGACAAAAACTACCGTATCCAGTGTGGTTTTATTGCTTTCACGTCGGTGGCGTGATTAAAAGCAAACCCACCGGCGGCGGCGTTTTGGGGGGCTCCCAAGCGGCACCGAGGTGGGCGGGAGCCGTTGCTCCCGCTGGATGCCAAGCAGCAATTTCGGGGGAGGTCCTTCCATGCTCGACAAGCACGATGTTCGAAAGCCGCGCAATGGCCGTAGCAATGACGCCGCTCAGACGACGACCGTCTCGGTGACACCGGCGACATCGACGACGAAAGTCGGGCGAGCCCTCGCCAATAGCGGCGCTACGCTCAAGTCCGTGGTCAGCACGCCGCGCGCCCGCACGGGCCTGACGCTCCGCCGTTACTTCACGAAGCCCGGCGACGATGGCTTCACAAATGTTCAGTGGGAGCTCCGCACGGCTGCCATCACCGGCGAGAACGGCAAGTCGGTGTTCGAGCAGCGTGACGTCGAGGTGCCCAAGGGCTGGACGCAGACGGCGACGAACGTCGTCGTGCAGAAGTACTTCCGCGGCACGGTCGGAACGCCGGAGCGCGAGCGCTCGGTGCGCCAGCTGATCTCGCGCGTCGCCGACACGATCACGGCGTGGGGCGTGAAGGACAAGTTCTTCGCGAACGACGAATCGGCGCGCATCTTCAACGCCGAGCTCAAGCACCTGCTCGTCGAGCAGAAGATGGCGTTCAACTCGCCCGTCTGGTTCAACGTCGGCAGCGAAGCCGATCCGCAGTGCTCGGCGTGCTTCATCAATAGCGTCGACGACACGATGGAGTCGATCCTCGGGCTCGCCAAAACAGAAGGCATGCTCTTCAAGTACGGCTCGGGAACGGGCACGAACCTGTCGCCCATCCGCAGCGCGCGTGAGCTGCTCCAGGGCGGCGGCACCGCCTCGGGCCCGGTGAGCTTCATGCGCGGCTTCGACGCCTTCGCGGGCGTCATCAAGTCGGGCGGCAAGACCCGCCGCGCGGCTAAAATGGTGATGCTCGACATCGATCACCCCGATATCGAAGAGTTCGTGTGGTGCAAGGCCAAGGAAGAGAAGAAAGCCTGGACGCTCATCGACGCCGGCTACGACGGCTCGTTCGACGGCGAGGCGTACAAGTCCGTGTTCTTCCAGAACTCGAACAACTCCGTGCGCGTCAGCGACGACTTCATGGAGGCCGTGCAGAAAGATCGCGACTGGACGACGCGCGCCGTGCGCGACGGCAGCCCCGTCGAGACCTACAAGGCGCGCGACCTGTGGCGCTGGATCTCCGAGGCGGCGTGGCAGTGCGGCGACCCCGGCCTGCAGTACGACACGACGATCAACGCGTGGCACACGTCGGCCAACACGGCCCGCATCAACGCGTCGAACCCCTGCTCCGAGTACATGTACCTCGATGACTCGGCCTGCAACCTCGCGTCGCTGAACCTGCGCAAGTTTGTGCCGCAACACCAGAGCGACATGACGGGTGGCCGTCAAGCGGGTGAGTTCGACGTCGAGTCGTTCAAGCGCGCCGTCGAGCTCACGATCACCGCGCAGGAGATCATCGTCGGCAACGCCAAGTACCCGACGGAGCGCATCCGCGACAACTCGCACAAGTTCCGTCCGCTCGGCCTCGGCTACGCGAACCTGGGCGCGCTGCTCATGGCCCGCGGCCTGCCCTACGACAGCAACGAGGCGCGCGCCTACGCGGGCGCCATCACGGCGTTGATGACGGGTTGGGCGTACCGCACGAGCGCGGTCATCTCGCGCGACGTCACGGGCCCCTTCGACGGCTACGCCGAGAACGTCGAACCGTTCATGGGCGTCATGAAAAAGCACCGCACGCACGTCGACAAGATCGACCAGACGTACGTGCCGGGCGACATGATGACCGCGGCGCGCGGCGTGTGGGACGAGGCCATCTCGATCGGCAAGGAGCACGGCTACCGCAACGGCCAGGCCACGGTGCTCGCGCCCACGGGCACGATCGGCTTCATGATGGACTGCGACACGACGGGCATCGAGCCGGACATCGCGCTCATCAAGTACAAGCGCCTCGTCGGCGGCGGCATGATCAAGATCGTCAACAACACGACGGCCGAGGCGCTCGAGCACCTCGCGTACAGCGACGATCAGGTCAAGGCCATCCTCGAGTACATCGACACCGAGGAAACGATAGAAGGCGCGCCCGGCCTCAAGGACGAGCACCTCGCCGTGTTCGACTGCGCTTTCCGCGCGGCCAACGGCACGCGGTCGATCGACTACAAGGGTCACATCCGCATGATGGCGGCGGCGCAGCCGTTCATTTCGGGCGCGATCTCGAAGACGGTCAATCTGCCGCCCGATGCGACAGTCGAAGACTTTCAGGACGCCTACATGGAGTCGTGGAAGCTCGGCCTCAAGGCCGTCGCCGTCTACCGCGATGGGTGCAAACGCACGCAGCCTCTGTCGACGAGCAAGACGGATCCGGGCATGGCCAAGCTGCAGGCGGGCACCACGGCGATCGCCGAGGTCCCCGTCAAGAACGGACCGCCCGCGGCCGTGCGGCGCAAGCTGCCCGACGAACGGCAGTCGCTCACGCACAAGTTCTCGATCGCCGGTCACGAAGGGTACATCCATGTCGGGTTGTACGAGACCGGCGAGCCGGGCGAGATCTTCGTGAAGATGGCCAAGGAGGGCTCGACGATCTCGGGACTCATGGACAGCTTCGCGACGGCCATTTCGCTCGCGCTTCAGCACGGCGTGCCGCTGCGCCTCATCGTCGACAAGTTCTCGCGCACGCGCTTCGAGCCCTACGGCTTCACGGAGAACCCCGAGATCCCGCGCGCCAGCTCCATCATGGACTACCTCTTCCGCTGGCTCGGCGCGAAGTTCGTCAAGCGCGAGCAGGAGTCGTTCGAGGCCGAGGCCACGGCCGTGACGGCGCCCGAGGTCGAGCGCGTCGCCGAGGTCGTCGCGCAAGGCCACAAGGTCGAGGTCATCGAGGTGGGCGCCGCTCACACGAACGGCAATGGCCACAAGACGACGACCATCACGGGCAACGGAAACTACAACTTCATCGCCCGCACCGACGCGCCGACCTGCCCCGAGTGCGGCTCGATCATGATCCCGAACGGCAGCTGCCATAAGTGCGTGAACTGCGGGACGACGAGCGGCTGCTCGTAGCCCCAGTTTCATAAAGCCCCCGATCGGCCCGGCGCGTGGTGAACGCGACCGGGCCGAAGTTTTTTCCGCCTATAGTCCGCGGATGGTCTCTGCTTTCTTCATCGCCCTCGTCGTCGCGGACGTGCCCGCCGGCTACGGCTGCGCCTGGCACGACGAGTTCGGCGGCGACGTCGGCAAAGGGCAGCCGAAGGCGGACGTCGACGCGCGGTCCTGGACGTTCCAGGAGCTCGACGTCAACAAAGAGGCGCAGGTCTACACGACGAAGCAGTGCCGCGCGCGTGGCGCCGACTGGAACACCTGCGTGCAGGACGGACGGCTCCGCCTGCGCGCGCGTGCCGAGGCGATCGACTGCGCGCGTGACGGCGTCTGCGCGCCGCACTTCACGGAGAAATTCCACGCGAAGGCTTCGTACTCGTCGGCGCGTCTCGTGACGAAGCACAAGGTGCACTTCGACGGCGGCTACCTCGAATTTCGCGTGCGCCTGCCCGAGGCCGACCGCCCGGGGCCGCCCGAGTCGGGCCTGTGGCCCGCCGTGTGGCTGCTGGGCGAGAACATCGCCGAGGGACCGCCGCCTGGAGACATCAAGTGGCCCGCCTGCGGCGAGGTCGATGTCATGGAGTGGCAGAGCCTGGGCGGACGCAGCAAGCAGGGGTGGAACGCGCTGTGGCTCGGCCCGGGCGGCACGAACGCCTGCAGCGCGTGGCCCCAAGGCGGCAACGCGGCGTGCGGTCCCTGCCCGACGGTGAACGGCGCGTGCGTCGGCGCCGTTACAGTCGGCGCTCGTCATCAGATGACGGGCTGGCCCAACTTCGATCACCACGCCTGGCACACCTACGGATTGATTTGGGAGAACGCCCACGACGACGCACGCGATCGCATGACGTTCACGATCGACGGCGTGAAGGTCGGCGTGCTCCACCTCGGCGCCGAGCAGGCCGCCTTCAAGCGCGACATGTTCCTCACGATCAACCTCGCTCTCGGCGGGACGCTCGGCGGTCCCATCGAGGTCACCGACTGGGCCCACGCGACGCTGGACGTCGACTACGTGCGCTGGTATCGCAAGGGGATGCGCGACGTGTGCGGCCTCGGCGCGAAGGGACGTCCGTAGTCGCGTGACGCGCACGACGACGTTGCTGCTGGCGCTCGCCCTGCTGAGCGGCTGCGCGAAGAAGGCGCCCGCGGCGGCACCCTCCGGCATCGCGCAGGGCCGGCTCGCCTACGGCAAGTACTGCGCGACCTGTCACGGCGTCGCCGGCAACGGGTACGTCGCCGACAACGCGCCGTCGCTGCGCACGACGACGTTCCTCGCGTCGGCCACCGACGCGTTTCTGCGCGACGGCATCACGCGCGGCCGACCGGGCACGGCGATGGCCGGCTACGGGCGCGCGCTCGGCGGCCCGCTCGGGCCGGACGACGTCAACGCGATCATCGCCTTCCTGCGCGACGGCGGCCCCGCCCCCGTCGTGCTGCCAGCCGCGGCGCCTGGCGACGCGAAGCAGGGCAAGGTCACCTACGACACGATCTGCGCGCGCTGCCACGGCACGCCCACCCAGCGCATCAGCGCCGTGCACCTCGCGAACCCGGTCTTCCTCGCGACGGCGTCCGACGCGTTCCTCCGCTTCGCCGTCGAGTCGGGCCGCCCCCCGACGTCGATGGTGCCGTGGAAGGAGACGCTGACGGGAAAGCAGATCTCCGACGTCGTCACGTACGTGCGCTCGATGGCCGTCGCGCCCGCCGTGCCCCCGGCGCCGCCTCCCCTGCCCCCGGCGGCGCCGCGCACGGGGCCCATCGTCCTGCACCCGAAGGGACGCGCGCCCACCTTCACGTTGAAGGAAAACCTCTACGTTTCGATCGATCAGGTCAAAGAGGCGCTCGACCAAAAACGACGGCTCGTCATCACCGACGCGCGCGCGCCGTCCGACTACCAGAGCCTGCACATCACGGGCGCGATCTCGACGCCGTACTACGACAAGACGTCTCTCGACGACATCCCCAACGACGGCACGTGGGTGCTCGCCTATTGCGCGTGTCCCCACCACGTCTCGGGCGAGGTCGTCGAAGAGCTGCGCAAGCGCGGCTACAAGCACACGGCCGTCATCGACGAGGGCATCTACGCCTGGCAGCACAAGGAGTACCCCGTCGTCGTCGCGCCCGGCGCGCTGCCCACGCCCGCGCCACCGCCGATGGTCGGGCCGCCGAGCCCGCCCCCGGCCCCACGCGTGCCCGCGAAGCCAGAGCCGGCGAAGCAACCGTCGCGGAAGCCAGTGCCGGCGAACCACTAGCCGGCTCGCCCTCCACGCCGAAGCCAGTGCCGGCGAGCACTAGCCGCGGCACGCCGCGCTCGCTAGGATGCGCGCCATGAAAACGAAAACACGCACGCTCGCGGGAGCGGTTTTGGGTTTGGCGTTGTTCGCCGTCGGCTGCGGGCCGTCGATCGACGCCGCCGCCAAGGCGGACATCGACGCGCGCGTCGCCGCGCTCGGCGCCCCCAAGCAGAGCTACCCCGCGCCGGGCGGCTTCCAGCCCGCGCCGTTCGCCGTCGGCCAGTGGACGCGCCACAAGCTCGTCGACGACAAGGGCCAGCCGTCGTTCATGACCTACAAGGTGATCGGCCAGGCGGGCGATGCCTTCTGGCTCGAGATCGTCACCGAGGCGTACACGGGCCGCACGATGCTGAAGATGCTCCTCGCGATTCCGAACCGCATGGACCCGGCGTCGATCGACATCCGCGCCGTCTCGATGAAGGACAAGTCGGGGCACGTTCAAAACTTCGACGGGCCGCTGCTCTCGCTCATGCGCAGCACGTATCAGAACGCGCTCACGACGCTCGTCATCAACTGGCAGGGCCTGCCGCAAGAGGACGCGAGCGTCCCCGCCGGGACCTTCGCGGGCTGCTTCAAGTCGCGCACCGACGCGGCCTGGGGCCCTTGGCACTCGGCGAGCACGTCGTGGTCGCACGCGGGCGTGCCGCTGTCCGGCCTCGTCAAGAGCCAGGGCATCGACCACCCGACGACGATGGAGCTCGTCGACTTCGGCACGTCCGGCGCCGTCAGCGAGTTCTAGCCATGTTCACCTTCGTGACCGGCGGGCTGCGCTCGGGGAAGTCGGAGTACGCGATGCACCGCGCGTCGGAGCTCGGGCCACCGCCGTGGCTTTACGTCGCGCCGAAGCTCGACGGCGACGACGAGCTCAAGGCCCGCATCGCGAAGCACCGCCGCGATCAAGAGGCGACGTGGAGGACGCTCGAGGCGCCCGAGCACCTCGGGGCCGTCCTCGAGCCCGCGACGCTCGACGGGTGCGGCGCGCTCATCATCGACCGCTTCACCGTCTGGGTCTCGAACCGGCTCGCGAGCATAGCTACCAGCGGCGATCGCGCGCTGCTCGATGAGATCGCGCGCCTCGCGGATCGCCTCTACCGCTCGCCTACGCCCGCCGTCATCGTGACGACCGAGATCGGCTTCGGCTTCCTGCCCGCGAATGTGCCCGACCGTCGGCTCATCGACGTCGTCGGCATGGCAAACCAGATCCTCTCCGAGCGCGCGTCGGCCGCGGCGCTGCTCGTGAGCGGCATGCCGCTGCGGCTGCGTTAGCGTCGAGCCCGCCGTGCCGTCCGACAAGCCGATCTCCCCGTCGCTCATCCGCCGCTCGTTCCCCGTGGGCAAGCTCGGCTGCATATGCAGCGTCGTCGTGTGCCCCCAGACGAAAGAAGCGCTCGTCGTCGATCCGGGAGACGAAGCACCGCGCATCCTCGAAGCCCTCGCCGCCGAGGGGGCGCGCGCCGTCAAGCTCGTGCACACGCACGCGCACTTCGATCACGTCATGGGAACGGGCGCCCTCGCCGCGAAGACCGGCGCCGAGATCCTCGTGCACGCCGACGACCGCTGGCTCTGGGATCGCGTGCCGATGCAGACGCAGATGTTCGGCCTGCCCTGCCCCGAGGGCGCGGCGCCGCCGCCCCCGACGCGTGAGCTCACCGGCGACGAGGCGCTGACCTTCGGCCGCCGCGAGGCGCGCGCGCTGCACACGCCGGGGCACACGCCCGGGTCGATGTGCTTCTTCCTCGAACGCGCCGGCGAGACGCCGATCCTCTTCGCCGGAGACACGCTGTTCCGGCGCTCGATCGGCCGAACCGATCTTTGGGGCGGGTCGCTCGAGACGATCACGCGCTCGATCCAGGAGCGCTTGCTGACGCTGCCCGCCGACACGATCGTCGTCGCGGGACACGGCCCCGAGACGACGATCGGCGCGGAGCGCGCCAGCAATCCGTTCGTTGGCGAGATGTCGAAAGCCGGAACTACATAATCGCCGCTGCCCCTACACCTGAGCACATGTGCGGTGACGCGCGTCTTTTTGCGGCGGGCTCGCCTCCGCAATGGAGTTAGAGTCGGCCTCACCATGACGACGACACCTCGAACTCGGGTTGCGCGCGGACTGCATCTCCTCGCGGCGATGGGCGCACTGGTCACGATCGGCACGTGGTCGACGACCGCCAACGCCAAAAAGCAGCACTCGCTGAAGATGGACCCTACGGTCCCCACGGCGCCTGAACAGAAAGGCCCCGTGCCGCCCGAAGCCGACGCCAACGGGCACGTCAACTTCGGCAACCCTCAGAAAGAGGGCCTCGGCCGCGTCACGGTGAAGGCCGTCAACGGCGACCAGATCCAGGTCTATCTCGAGGGCCGCTACTTCGGCGACACGCCCATCACGATCTACAGCGTGCCCAAGGGCGATTACATCGTCGAAGGGACGTTCGTCTCGTCGGGCAAGCAGGTCGCGAAGCCCGTCTCCGTGAGTGAGAACGAAGAGGCGAGCGTCGAGCTCGCCGAGAAGAAGGCCGAGCCCACGGCCGAGGAGATGAAGGCGAGCGGCGGCATGATGAGCGGCGAGATCTCGCCGAAGCGTCTGCTCGTCGCCAAGGTCCTCGCCGTCACGACGGTCGTCGGTCTCATTGCCTGCGTCACGTTCGGCATCCTCGAGAAGGGCAAAGAGAGCGACTACGAGAAGTCGGCGATGGGAACGACCGCGTCCGACAACATCAAGAAGGACGGCCAAACCGACGCGCTCGTCAGCAACGTCGGTCTGTTCGTCGCGGGCGCCGCGCTGGTCGGCACGGCCGTCGCCGCGTACCCCATGTTCAAGAAGTCGGCGACGACGGAGGGCGAGAAACCCGCCGAGCCCGCGCCGACGGCCTTCTTCGTGGCGCCCATGATCGGCAACGGCGCGACGGGCGCCGCCGCCCTGTTCCGCTTCTAGCCGAGGCGCCAGCTCCTTCTACTTTTACTTTCCGAGCTTCGCCGTATCGATGAGGCGCACGCCGGCGGGCGGCGCCCAATGGAAGGTCGCGTCGGCGATCGCCGTGTTGAAGCGGAGCTCGCTGAAGGTCAGGTCGTTGACGTTGCCCTGCTGGTCGAAGATGACCGTCTCGCGCACGTCGAACGTCGCCGCATCGACAACGAACAGGATCGACTTGACCTGTGCCTGCGGCGCCTTGGGCGCGAGCGCGAGCACGTAATCGCGAGGCGTGCCGTAGGCCGCGGGCATCGTAGGGCTCGGGTTCTTCCACGACGTGATGTCGAACTCGGCGGCGAGCTTGCCCTGGCCCGTGAGGAACGCGAGCGCCGCGGGGAGCTGTGACGACTTGAGGTCCTGCTTGAAGGCTTGCTTGTCCTCCGGCTCGTAGAGCCACAGCGTGTTGCCGTCGGCGAGATACATCTTCGGCTCGGGCTGGGCGTAGTTCCAGCGCATGCGGCCCGGCTTCTTGAGTAGCACCTCGCCCGACGAGCTCGACTTGCGCCCGAACGCGGTGTTCGTGAGCGTCTGCGTGAAGCGCGCGCGAAAGTCCTTCGCGCCGTCGTATCGCTTCTGGATCCGCTCGACGACGTCCTTGAGCGGCAAACGCGCGGCGGACGTCGCCGTCGCGGTCGCCGGCTTCGTCGAGGCGGACGTCGAGGCGGACGAGGACTTCGTCGCGGGAGTGGCCACGGTGGTTCCCGCGGGGGCGACGGGGGGAGAGGCCGCGAGGAGCGCGGCGAGGAGGCTGGTGGTGATCATCGCGAGGTCCTCGTCAGTTCAGTATTTCAGGCGACCACCGTCGCGAGCGCGACGAGCTTCGCGACGCCGTGCACCGGCATCATCCGTCGCGAGGGCGTGTCCACGGCGCTCACTATGTCACGGACGCCCGGGACGAGAATCGATTCACCCGGGCCGGACGCAGTCAGACCGTCGACAAACGAATCGCCAACGCGATCCCGATCTGCCCGACCCAGTAGACGCCCATCGTGAGGATCGACGGGTACGGCAGCGGGCGGCGGAACTTGTTCCACGCGAGCGTCGCGTCCGAGATGTAGAAGAGGACGGCGCCGCCCGCCGCCAACAGCGCGGCGGCGTGCGAGAGCCGACCGCCGAGCGTTCCCAGCGCCGTGCCCACCATCATCGTGATGGCGACGGCGTAGACGACGATCGCGGGGCGCATCGCGCCCGCGGGGCGCCAGAGGTTCGCGACGAGCAACGCCGACACGATGACGACGACGAACGCGACGGGGGTGACCGGGTGCTCGTGCGAGCGCAGCGTCCAGAACGCCGCGGCGTACAGCAACTGCGCCGTGAGGAAAGCCGCCGTCCCCGCGAAGAAGGCCCTATCGCCCGAATTCACGAGCAGCGCGTCGCCGATGATCGAGAACACGATGCCGAACGCGACGAGCTTCTCGACGTCACCCGTGGGCGGCGCGCCGACGACGAAGAGCAGGCACGCCGTCGCGATGGGCTTCGCGAGCGCCATCAACCACAGGCGCTTCGTCTCCGACCCCACGATGGCGAGAGTTCCGAAGATCGCGACCAGCGCGATCCCCAACGACGCCGACGAAACGCTCGCGCTCAAAGACGAAGGCCCCATGTCGATCCTCACCCCGCTTGTTGGAGATATTCACCCGGAGGCGCCAGGACCTCGCGAGGCTTCGCTCCGTTGGCGGCCCCGACGATGCCCTCGCGCTCCATCTGCTCGACGAGCCGCGCGGATCGATTGTATCCGATTTGGAGACGTCGCTGGATGTAGGACACGGACGCCTGTCTCGTTTCGCAGACGATCGCGATGGCCTGATCGTAAAGCTCGTCGTGAAAGTCGTCGGCGGCCGCGCCCTCCTCGCTCTCCTCTTCGCGCGGCTTGAGGATCTCCATGTCGTAGACGGGCTTCGCTTGCTTCTTGAGGAAGTCGACGACGCGGTGAACTTCGTCGTCCGAGAGAAAGGCCCCGTGGATGCGGCGGAGCTTCGTGCCGCGGTCCGAGAACAGCATGTCGCCGTTGCCGAGCAGCGTCTCGGCGCCCGACGTGTCGAGCACGGTGCGCGAGTCGATCTTCGACGCGACCTGCAGCGCGATGCGGCTCGGGAAGTTCGCCTTGATGAGGCCCGTGATGACGTCCACCGAGGGCCGCTGCGTCGCGAGGATGAGGTGCAGCCCCGCGGCGCGCGCCTTCTGGGCGATGCGCGCCACGCTCGTCTCGACGTCCTTCGGCGCGACCCTCATGTGGTCGGCGAACTCGTCGATGACGATGACGATGTAGGGCAGCTTGCGCGGCGCCGGCTCCGTCGACGCGGCCGCTTGCTGAGACTTGGCGGCGATGTCCGACAAATCCTCTTCGGCGGGCGTCTCGGAGGCGACTACGCCGTTGGCCTCGTCCAAAGTGATCTCGGCTTCGGCGTCGAGATCGACCTCCTGCTCGGTGC
>JBBQJG010000188.1:0-11997 GCA_038325725.1 Polyangia bacterium
GGGCCAGTACCGTTCGATGAGGGCGGCGGCGCGCGGCCCGGGCGGCTCGCACAGCCGCTCGAGCATCTCGCGCCCCACGACGAGCACGGAGAAGGCCTTCTCGGCCCGGCCCTTGAGCTCGCGCAGGCGCGCGAGGGCCAGCTCGTCGAGCGCGGCGACGCCGAGCCCGTAGACGGTCTCGGTGGGGTATCCGACGACCTCGCCGCGCCGCAAAGCCACGACGGCGAGGGCGAGCGCCTCGGCCGGCGAGCGCGCCATCGGCATGTCTACTCCTCTACTCCTTGTTGAACTGCGCCGAGACCTCGGCGTCGCTCTCGAGGACCTTGCGGCGGCGCCCCTCGCGCTCCGCCTCGAGCTTCTTGGCGAGCGCGGCGTCGCCCACGGCGACGATCTGCGCCGCGAGGAGGCCCGCGTTCTCGGCGCCGCCCACGGCGACCGTCGCGACGGGCATGCCGGGCGGCATCTGCACTGTCGCGAGCAGCGCGTCCATCCCGGCGAGCGGGCCGTTGGCGATGGGCACGCCGATCACGGGCCGCGTCGTGTGCGCCGCGACGGCGCCCGCGAGGTGGGCCGCGCCGCCCGCGCCGCAGATGAAGGCCTTGGCGCCGCGCCGGCCCGCGTCCTCGACGTAGGCGGCCGTCTCCTCCGGCGTGCGGTGGGCCGAGAGCACCCGCACCTCGACAGCGAGGCCCAGGCTCTCGAGCATCTTGGCGGCGGGCCGCATCGTCTCGAGGTCGGACTTCGAGCCCATCATGATGGCCACGTCGACGTGCTTGTCTTTCTCCGTCATTTCATTCCCTTCTGAGATTGCTCAGGTTGCTCAGGTTGCTCAGGTTGCTAGATGCCGCGCATACCGATGTCGCGACGGAAGTGCATGCCCTCGAAATGAATGCCCTGGGCGGCGGCGTTGGCGCGCGCCCGCGCGTCGCCGAAGGTCTTGCCGCGCGCCGTGACGCCCAGGACGCGGCCGCCCGCCGTGACGACGCGCCCCTGCTCGTCGAGGCGCGTTCCGGCCTGGAACACGAGCACGTCCGCGTCCGCGGCGGGCAGCCCCGTGACGGCGTCGCCCGTGCGCGGCTTGCCCGGGTACCCGCCCGCGGCGAGCACGACGCACACGGCGGCGCCGTCGTGCCAGCGCGGCGCGCCCTCGGGCAGCTGGCCGCGCGCCGCGCCCGCGAGCCAGGGGTATAGATCGTCCTCCATGCGCACGAGCACGGACTGCGTCTCGGGATCGCCGAAGCGGCAGTTCCACTCGATGACCATGGGGCCGCGATCGGGCGTGAGCATGAGGCCGCCGTAGAGCAGGCCGCGGAACGGCCGCCCGTCGGCGGCGAGGGCGCGCACCGTCGGCAGGAAGATCGTCCGGGCGATGCGCGCGGCGAGCGCGTCGTCGACGAGCGGCGACGGCGAGTACGCGCCCATGCCGCCCGTGTTGGGGCCGACGTCGCCGTCCCCCACGGCCTTGTGATCCTCGGCCGTCGCGAGCAACGCGACGCGCTCGCCGTCGCAGAAGGCCATCATCGAGACCTCGCGGCCCTGCAGACGCTCCTCGATGACGACGCGAGAGCTGGCCTCCCCGAAGGCCCGGTCGGCCAGCATGCTGCGCGCAGCCGCCTTGGCCTCGTCCTTCGAGGACGCGACGACGACGCCCTTGCCGGCCGCGAGCCCGTCGGCCTTGACGACGACGAGGCCCGGCTGCGCGTCGATGAACGCAAGCGCCGCGTCCAGATCCTCGAACGCGCCGAAGGCGGCCGTGGGCACGCCCGCGCTCGCCATGAGGCGCTTGGCGTAGGCCTTCGAGCCCTCGATCTCGGCGGCCGCCGAGGACGGGCCGAAGAAGGCGAGGCCCGCGGCGCGCACGGCGTCGCCCAGGCCCGCGACGAGCGCCGTCTCGGGGCCGCACACGACGAGGTCCGCCTTCTCGGCCACGGCCGCCGCCACGAGCTCGGCGATCGCCTCGGCCTGGATGGGCACCGTGCGCGTCTTGGGCACGGTGGCGATGCCGGGATTGCCGGGCGCGACGACGATCAGCTCGACGAGCTGGCTCTGCGCCAGCTTCCAGGCGAGCGCGTGCTCCCGACCGCCGGAGCCCACGAGCAAGATGCGAGAACCCATGCTTGAAGGCCGCCGCGCCCTAGTGGCGAAAGTGCCGCTCGCCCGTGAGCACGAGCGCCATGCCGTGCTCGTCGGCGGCGGCGAGGACCTCGTCGTCGCGCACCGAACCGCCCGGTTGAATCGCGGCGACGGCGCCCGCCTTCGCCGATTCGTCGAGGCCGTCGCGGAACGGGAAGAACGCGTCGGACGCGACGACGCAGCCCTTGAGCGACCCGCGCGCCTTCGACACGGCGATGCGCACGGAATCGACGCGCGACATCTGGCCCGCGCCGACGCCCAGCGTGCGCCCGCGCGCCGCGAAGACGATGGCGTTCGACTTGACGTGCTTGCAGACGCGCCACGCGAAGTCGAGGTCGGCGAGCTCGGCGGGCGTGGGCGCGCGCTTCGACGGCACCTTGCCCGCGGCGGCCTCCGACGTCGCCGTGTCGCGCGTCTGCACGAGCACGCCGCCCGCGACGCTGCGCAACTCCAGCGCGCCGGCCGCGTCGCCCGTGAAGTCGTACGCGAGCAAACGCAGGTTTTTCTTCGCAGACAGCGTCTGCAGCGCCTCGGGCTCGTACGACGGCGCGATGACGCACTCGAGGAACGTCTCGCTCATCTCGCGCGCGAGCGCGGCGTCGACGGGACGATTGACGGCGACGATGCCGCCGAACGCCGACACGGGATCGGTCTCGCGCGCGCGGCGATACGCCTCGGCGACGCCCTCTTCAGCGACGGCGGCGCCGCACGGGTTGTTGTGCTTGATGATCGCGGCGGCCGGCAGCGCGAACTCGGCGCACAGGCGCATGGCGGCGTCGAGGTCGAGGATGTTGTTGTAGCTGAGCTCCTTGCCCTGCAGCACCTCGGCCTTCGCGAGCGACGGCCCCCCCGCATCCAGGCCGGTGTTCAAGCCATCTTGGAGCGCGTAGAACGCCGCCTTCTGGTGCGGGTTCTCGCCGTAGCGCAGGGCGCGCGCGAGCGTCGCCGAGACGTTGAGCGTGTCGGGAAAATCAGCGAGCGCCGCGTCTGGCGTCGCGAGGCGCCCCAAGTAGGATGAGATCGCGCCGTCGTACGCGGCGGTGTGCGAGAAGGCCTTGCGCGCCAGCGAATAGCGCGTCGCCGCCGAGACTTCGCCCGAGCTCTGGATCTCGGCGAGCACGCGCGCGTAGTCGGCGGGATCGACGATCACGGCGACGCGCTCGTGGTTCTTCGCGGCCGAGCGGATCATGGCCGGCCCGCCGATGTCGATGTTCTCGATGACCTCTTCGAAGGGCGCGCCGCGCGCGACGGTCTCGCGAAACGGGTACAGGTTCACGACGACGAGATCGATCGGCACGAAGCCGGCCTGCTGCATCTCGGCGCGGTGCTTGTCCGTCGGGCGGCCGAGGATGCCGCCGTGCACGCGCGGGTGCAGCGTCTTGACGCGCCCGTCGAGCACCTCGGGCGCTCCCGTGAAGTCACTGACCTCGCGCACGGGGACGCCGGATTCAGCGAGCGTCTTCGCCGTGCCACCGGTCGACAGGATCTCGAGCCCCGCGGCCGACAGCCCACGCGCGAAGTCGACGAGCCCCGCCTTGTTCGAGACCGAGATCAGCGCCCGAGAGAGCTTCGAAAGGTTTGCCACGCGCCGGTTTTATCACCGGACACCGCGCGCGTTGCGGCGAAAATCGCCCTACGCTTCGAGACCCGCGCGCTTCCGCAGGTCTGCGGCCTCGGCCTTCGACAGGTCGCGCCAACCGCCCATGGCGAGGCCCTCGAACGACAGGCCGCCGAAGCGCACCCGGGAGATCTTGAGGAGCGAGTGCTTGACCCACTCGCAGCCGGCTTTGAGCGCGCGCGGGCGCGTCTCGGTCACGATCATTTCGATCCAGGTGTTCTTGTCGGTCTGCGCGAGCGGCGAGATCGTCATCGGCGTCACCGCGCGTCCCTCCCAGCGCCAGCCCTTGAGCAACCGCCCGAGATCCTGGTCCTTCACGAGGCCCTGGAGCTTGAGGTGGTAGGTCATCGGGACGTTCGACGACTTCCCTTTCGTTATCGCCTGCGCGAGCTCGCCGTCGGTCGTGAGCAGAACGACGCCCTCGGCGGGGAAGTCGAGCGGCGCGACGACCTGCAGGCCGGGCTCGGCGCCCTTGAGGTACTGCGCGAGGGTCGGTCGATCGCCCGTCTTCGCGAGCGTCGAGAGGCACGCGCGCGGCTTGAGCATGATCCGGTAGATCGGCTTTTCGGGATAGACGCGCTTGCCCTCGACGGCGACGTGGTCGTCTTTCTTGACGCTCGTGCCGAGGGTCGACACGACCTGGCCGTTGACCTTGACGGCGCCCGACGTGATCAATTGTTCCGCCGAGCGGCGCGAGGAAACGCCCGCCTGGGCGAGGTAACGCTGGAGTCTCACGGGGGGACTCTACGCTCGCGGGCCGCTTTTGCGGCTTCTTATTGAGCTTCTTGGCCTTCGGGCGCCGCCGCACCGGCTTCGACGGCGGCCTCGACAGTCGCTCCTGGGGGCGGGCCGGCGGCGCGCGAGGCCGCGAGGGTCGCGTTCTCGAGCGCGTCGAGGAGCTCGTCCTCCTCGGCCTGATCGACGGGCGCGAGGTCCAGGGGCGTCGGGGCGAACGGCGAACGGCCCGCCTCGGCGCCGGGCTCCGCGTCGGGCGTCGCCGGAGCGATCGCGCCCTCGGGCAGCGGCGCCTTGGCGTCGACGACGGCCTTCTGCTGCTCGGACAGCTCGTGGAACTCGCGCAGCGTCGGCAGCTCGGCGAGATCGCGCAGGCTGAAGGTTTTCAAGAACTCGGGCGTCGTGCCGTAGAGCATGGGGCGCCCCACCTCTTCCTTCTTGCCCAGGATGCGCACGAGGCTGCGCTCGAGCAGCGTCTTGAGGACGGGCCCGCAATCGACGCCGCGGATCTCGTCGATCTCGGGGCGCGTGACCGGCTGGCGGTAGGCGACGATCGCGAGCGTCTCGAGCATGGCGCGCGACAGCCGCTGCGGCCGGCCCGCGATGAGCTTCGAGACCCACGGCGCGTTCTCCGTGCTCGTGCGGAACTGCCACCCGCCCGCGACGCTCGCGAGGTGGATGCCCGTCTCGGCGTGCCGCTCGCGCAGCGCCTCGAGCGCCGCGCTGAGCTTCTTGGTGTCTCGCTCGTTCATGAGGCGCTTGAGGTCAGCGACCGTGAGCGCGCGATCGGAGGCGAACAGCAGGCTCTCGACGATGCTCTCGAGCCGCTTGGTCGAATCGACGCCCGGGGCGGCATCCTCGCCCTCGGCCGCGACCTCGGCGGGAGGCTCGGCGTCGGGGCCTTCTGCAGCAACCGCCATTTCGGCGGCCTCGCCGTCGGGCACCGGGGACGTCACCTCTTCGGCGGACGCGCCTCGGCCCGCGGTCATCTCGAGGCGCGCGGACTCGGCGGCGAGGTCGGCGATTTCGTCCTCTTCTCCGGCGCGCGTCGGACCGTCCCAGGCCGCGTCGAAGGTGGCGTCGCGCGCCACCTCCGTCGTCACGGACGGAGCCGACCAGTCTTCGGAGGCTTCAGAGGCTTCAGAGGCTTCGGACGCTTCGACCGCGTCAGGCGCTTCCGTCTCAGCTCCTTCGGCCGCGGGCGCTGACTCGGACGCGGCGGCTTCGGCGTTGCCCTTTTGCTTCTTGCGCTTCATTCGTCTCCTCGCTCCTGCAGGCTCGCGTCGTCGGCGCCGGCGGGCGCGGGCTCGACGAGCGTCGAGTCGGCCGCGCTCTCCTCGTCGAAGGAGGAGCCGGCGTCGGTCACTTCGTCCTCGGCCTCGGCGCCCTCGGCACCTTCGGCGCTCGCGGCACCTTTGGCGTCTTCTTGCCCGTCTTCTTGCGCGTCTTCTTGCGCGTCTTCGGCGCCTTCATCTTCTTCGACCGACGTCACGAGCACGCGGCGCGCCGCTTCGAGGTCCGATCCATCGACGTGCGTCACGAACAACGTCCCCTCTGCTTCACCGCCCTCGGCGGTCTCAGCAACATCGGCTTGAAGTACCCGAATGACCTTGAGCCGCGCGAGCTCGAGCACGGCGAGCAAAGTCACGACGACCTGGTGACGCAGCTCGGGCGCGGGCAGCGTCAGGTCGAAGCAGCTGTCGAACCGGAACGACCCGCCGCCGCCCTGCAGACGATCGACGAGCTGATTGATGCGGTCGCCGATCGACACGCGCTCGACGATGACGTCGTGGGTGGACGTGGACCGGGGGGCCGCCTTGTCGAGGATCTTCCCGAACGCCTCGATGAGCTTCCACACCGAGTGGTCGGCGAGCGGCGACACGCCGGGGTCATCGGCGTCGATGGGCGCGCCGCGCCCGAAGACATTGCGCCCCTCGATGGGACGGCCGCCCAGCTTCTCGGCGGCGTCCTTGTACTTCTGGTACTCGAGCAGCCGACGAATGAGCTCCTCGCGCGGGTCGAGGACGTCTTCCTCTCCCGCCTCGATCACCGCCTCGAGGGGCTCGGGCTGCGGCACGAGCTCGCGCGACTTGAGGTAGGCCAGCGTCGCCGCCATGACGAGGTAGTCGGCCGCGATGTCGACGGGCATCGTCTGCATGACCTCGAGGTACTCGAGATACTTCGTCGTGATGAAGGAGATCGGGATGTTGACGATCTCGATCTCGTGCGTCTTGCACAAGTGCAGCAGCAGATCGAGCGGCCCCTCGAACTCGGGCAGCGCGACGCGATAGGCGGAGGTCGCCGTCTCGGCGTTCAAGACGGGACCTGCTGGCGGGGAACCCATTTTCATCGCGTTCGGGAGGGGCAAAACGAACGCGGCGAGCATATCGGAAACGCCCCGCCGAATGGCAAGGATCTACCGCGAGCGGGGCGGGAGCCCGGGGCGCCTGTCGACAAATCGGGCGCCCGTCGATCGGGGGGGCGCCGACAACATCTCTCACGCCCTCGGGAAAAACCGATCGTAGAGCGCCCGCAGGTGCCCGCGCGACAGGTGCGTGTAGATCTCCGTCGTGCCGATGTCGGCGTGGCCGAGCATGGCCTGGACGGCGCGCAGGTCGGCGCCGCGCTCGACGAGGTGGGTCGCGAACGAGTGCCGCAGCTTGTGCGGAGAGATGTTCTTGCGGATCGCCGCGACGACGGCGTAGCGGCCGAGCAACTTCCAGAACCCCTGGCGCGTCATCGGTCCGCCGTGGTGGGTGAGGAAGAGCGCGTCGAGCGCGCGCGTCCCCGAGAACACGTTGCGCGCGCCTTCGATGTAAGAGCGCATCGACGAGAGCGCCGACTCGCCCACCGGCACGAGGCGCTCCTTGCGGCCCTTGCCGAAGGCCATGAGGTAGCCCGCGTCGAAGTTCACGTCGCGCAGGCGGAGCTTGACGAGCTCGGAGACGCGCAGACCCGTCGCGTACAGCGTCTCGAGCATGGCGGCGTCGCGCGCGCCGCGCGGCGTGCGGCGATCGGGCGCGGCCAGCAGGCGGTCGACCTCCTCGACGGTGAGGAACTCGGGCAGCTTGCGCCCGTAGCGCGGCAGATCGATGTCCTCCGTCGGATCGACCTCGCAGATGCGCTCGGCCTTGAGGAACTTGAACAGCTGGCGAAGCGCGACGAGCCGGCGCGCCTGCGAGCGCGCCGCGAGCTTTCGCTCCGTGAGGTAGGCAAGGTAGTCGAGCACGTCGATCGCGCGCACGTCGGGGCCGGACGTGACCTGGCGGCCGGTCGCGAAGCGCGCGAACAGCGACAGATCGCGGCCGTAGGCCTCGACGGTGGCCGGCGTCAGCTCGCGCTCGACCCGGACGTGGTCGAGGAACTGCTGAATCTGCCCGTCGAGCGCCCCCACCCGGTCATGTTCGGCCTGCCGCGCGGCTGCCGCAAATTTTCGGCGATTTTCCGCGATTTCGACGCGACGACCGACGCGTCCGGGCGCGCTAGGCCTTGCGGCTACGCCGCGCGGGGGCGGCCGCGGCGCGCACGGCCCGCAGCCGCAGCACCTCGCCGAGCTCCTTCTGGACGGCGGCGGGCGCGATCACCGTCAGCTCGTCGAGGATGTCGGGCGTCTCGGCGACGGCCTCGAGCAGCAGATCGAGCGCGCGGCGCGACGTCAGCGACGCCGTCGCGCCGCTCGTCGCGCGCTCGCCGTCGCGACCGGGCAACGCGAGAGCGAGGCGCCGCGCGCCGAGGCCGCGCAGCGCGTTCAGCGCCTGGCGCACGCCCGCCGCGAAGCGTGCGTCGGAGAAGTCGCGGCGCGGCCCGCCGCCGAGCGCGAGCACGAGGCGCCACGGCAGGCGCTCGGCCGAGGGGAAAAGCGTCTGCTCGCCGTGCCGCCCCGTGACCTTGCCCGAGGCGAGCATGGCCGACAGGCGCCCGCACATCCGCCAATCGAGCAACCCCGCGGCGCCACGCAGCGGGCGCACGTCCGTCCACACGGGCACGCAGAGCGCGTCAGCGGGAGGCGCCTGATCCCAGCGCGACAGCTCGATGGGCAGCAGCGCGACCTGCACCGATCACCGCCGCAGGTCGAGCTCGGTCAACGCGCGATCGAGCATGCCGTTGACGAACGCCGCGCCCTCCGCCGTGCCGAAGCGCTTCGCGAGCTCGATCGCTTCATCGAGCGCCACGTTGATGGGCACCTCGCCGCCCGCGAACTTCAGCTCGTACAGAGCGAGGCGGATAATGTTCCGCTCGACGACGGCCATTCGCTCGACACGCCAGTTGCGCGACAAGTTCGTGAGCGCCTCGTCGATCGCGGCGCGGTTGGCCTCGAAGCCTCGGACGATGCCCTCGACGAGAGCGCGATCGTAGCGGGCGACTCCAGGGCGTGGCGCCGCGCCCGGAACCGCGTCGTCGTCTTCGACGTGCCCCTGCGCGTCGAGCACGTGATCGAACGTTCGCCGCAGCGCCTCATCGGCCGACAGCTCGGGGCTGACGTCCATGACGTGCAGGATCTGCAGCGCGATCTCGCGCGCGCGGCGGCGCGGCCCGACATTCAAGTTGTTGCCCGGGTTCGCCATCGCCCTACCGTTTGCCCGCGCCGAGAGCTTCGTGCGCGATCTGGTCGTAGACCCGGGTCATCTCGACGACGACCGTCGCGGCCTCCCCGCCGCGGTTGCCTTCGGCGCCCGAACGCTCGACCGCTTGCTCCATGTTCTCGCAGGCGAGCACGCCGTTCGCGATGGCGCATTTTCCCTCAGCCGCGATCGCGCCCACGCCGCGCGTCGCTTCGCCGACGACGAGGTCGAAGTGCGCCGTCCCGCCCCGGATGACGCACCCGAGGACGACGATGCCCTCGAACCGTCCCGAATCGACGAGCCGTCTCACGACACCCGGGAGCTCGAGCGCGCCCGGGCAACGATAGGTCGCGATGTCGTCGGCCCCCGCGCCCGCCGCCAACAACGTCACCCGCGCGCCCTTGACGAGCTTGTCGACGATGAAGTCGTTGAAGCGCGAGGCCACGATCGCGAACGTCTTGCCGGCTGCGTGGCGCTCCTTCGCGTGGAGGGCAGCGAGCCGCGCGGTGTCAGTGTCTGTGGGTTGGAACATCAGGCCTCGCGCAGACGTACCACCTTCGCCGGCGCGCCGATAGGGAGGCATTCCACGATCTGGAGGCCATAGCCCGCGACGCCGACGATGGGCTTCGGGTGGTTCGTGAGAAGGCGGATGCGTCCGACGCCGAGGTGCGCCAAGACCTGCGCGCCGAGGCCGAACGCGCGCAGGCGCGGCTCGCTCGCGGCGGGCAGCGCCGTCAGCGTCGTGGGCGCGCCTCCCGTGAGCTCGCCTACGAGGCTCGCGCGCGTGCGCGGGAAGACATAAAGGAGCACGCCCTTGCCCGCCTCTTCGATCATGCGGAGCGGCACCCCCGCCGAGGGTTCGTCGGTGCCAGCGGCGAAGACGTCGCGCATGACGTTCGCCGTCTGCACGCGCACGAGCACGGGCTCGTCGGGGCGAATGTCGCCTAGGACGAGAGCGAGGTACTCGGTGTCCTCGACGTCGGTCGTATAGACGTAGGCGCGGAAGTCGGCGTTCACGCCGCCCGCGCGCGGCTGAACGACGGACTCGGCCGCGCGCCGCACGAGCATCTCCTGCGAGAGGCGGTACTCGATGAGGTCGGCGATCTTGACGACGGCGAGACCGTGCGTGGTTGCGAACGCCTCGAGATCGGGCATGCGCGCCATCTCGCCGTCCTCGCGCATGATCTCGCAGATGACGGCGGCGGGCTCGCGCCCCGCGAGGCGCGCGAGATCGACGGACCCTTCGGTGTGGCCCGAGCGCACGAGGACGCCGCCACGGCGCGCCCGCAGCGGAAAGACGTGGCCCGGCGTCACGACGTCGTCGGAGGTGGCATCACGCGCGACGGCGATGCGGATCGTCTCGGAGCGCTCGCGCGCCGAGATGCCCGTCGTCGTCCCTCGACGCGCGTCGATGCTCACCGTGAAGGCCGTGTGGCGCGGCGAGCGGTTGTCGGTGGCCGACGTCATCATGGCGAGCCCGAGCGTCGCGACGCGCTCCTCGGTCATCGAGAGGCAGATGAGGCCGCGGCCGTGGCGGGCCATGAAGTTGATCGCCTCGGGGGTCACGAGGTCGGCCGCGAGCACGAGGTCGCCTTCGTTCTCGCGGTCCTCGTCGTCAACGAGGATGACGATGCGGCCCGCGCGAACGTCTTCGATGGCGCGCTCGACGACGGCGACGCGATCGGGGGACAGCGTCGAGGGGATACCGGGGTTCGTGGGAAAGTTACTGGGCATGGCCGGGGTTCCTCAGCGAGAGCCGCGCGTTCACGAGGCGGTCGACGTGTTTGGCGATCAGATCGCCCTCGATGTTGACGGGCGCGCCGACGGCGAGCCCGCCGAGGTTCGTCACCGTGAGCGTGTGCGGAATGAGCGTCACCGAGAAGCGAGCGTCGGTGCCGGCCTCGTCAATGACGGCGTTTATCGTGAGGCTCGCGCCCGCGACCGTGACCGAGCCCTTCTCGACGAGCGTGCCCGCGATGTTGGTTGGCGCGGCGATCTCGAGCTCGAGCGCGGTGCCCACCTCGCGGCGCGCGACGACGCGACCGACGCCATCGACGTGGCCCGACACGAGGTGACCGCCGAGCGCGTCGCCGAGGCGCAGCGGGCGCTCGAGATGAACCCGCGCGCCGACGGCGAGCGAGCCCAGCGTCGTCACGGCCAATGTCTCGGGGCCGAGGTCCGCCGCGAAGCGGCCCGAAGAACGCTCGACGACGGTGAGGCAAACCCCGTCGACGGCGATGCTCGCGCCGAGCGGCAGACCGCCCACGTCGAGCGCCGTCGTGACGACGAGGCGCGCGCCTGTCCCCGCCGGCGTGCGCGGCGTCAGCGTCTCGACGACGCCCGTGGCTTCGATGATCCCCGTGAACATGAGATGAACGCAAAAGGCCGCGATTTACGGCCTTTCGAGCGCGGCGATTATAACATCAGCCCTTCGGGATCGCCTGGGCCGTCACGAGAATGTCCGGCCCCACGGAGGTCGCGCGGACCTCCTCGAGAGCGAGGCCACGCAGCAGACCCCGGCCCCGCCCGGCGGCGATGGGCACGCCCGCACCCAGCAAACGCGGCGCGAGGAAAAGCGCGACGCCGTCGACGAAGCCCTCGTCGATGAACGCGCCGTGGACAGCGGCGCCGCCCTCGACGAGGAGGGATTGGATGTCGAGGGCGCCCAGCGTGCGCAGCACGGCAAGCAACGACAAGCGCCCGCGCACGGACGGCACCTCGACGACCTGGACGCCGCGCGCGTGGAGCGCCCGCGCGCGCGCCCGCGAAGCGGCGCCGCGCGCCGTGAAGACGATCGTCGGCGCGTCGCCGTTCGTCACCTTGGCGCGCGCGGGCGTGCGCAGCCGCCCGTCGAGGACGACGCGCACGAGCGTGGCGACACGAGTCCCCGGCAGGCGCACCGTCAACCGCGGATCGTCGGCGAGCACTGTGCCCGCGCCGACGAGCACG
>JBBQJG010000189.1:0-11895 GCA_038325725.1 Polyangia bacterium
CGCGAGACGTCGCCGGCCGCATCGCCGCGAGAAGCATCGCCGGGAGCGTTCACCGCCGCATCGCCCCGCGCGCTGGTCGACGGCCCCGCGGGCACGGGCGTTCCCGTGCCGCCCCGCGGCGCCCCCGCGGCCACCGCGCCGGCGTCGCGCACCGCCGGCATGGCTGGCGGCGCCGCGCCACTCTCCGGGATCGCGGGCGCGCAGCCGCCCAGACCGATCGCGACGCAGAAACTCCAAAACCCCAACGACTGCGCGCCAATGAGGCGCCCCACGAATCTTCCGATGTCTCGCATGATTCGTCATCGGCCGACGTCGTCCGGGGTTGCCCTGGTGCCGGCAGGGACCCCGTGAGAGTTTTCTTGTAAGGCCGCATTCAAGAGAGCCTCCTTAACTGTCGAGGATCCCCTAGTTAGATAGGTGAATCGCGCCCGTGCCTTATTCCGGAGGATCGGCCAGATGCCCGTGCAGAAGACCAAATCGCTGACCAAGTCGTTGATCGGGGCGGGAGTCGCCTTCGGGTTTGCTTCCTTGGTGGGCGGCCCGGCCGCGCGCGCGAACGACTGG
Source organism: Polyangia bacterium (assembly GCA_038325725.1). Taxonomy (GTDB): domain Bacteria; phylum Myxococcota_A; class Polyangia; order Fen-1088; family Fen-1088; genus DASZFV01. The sequence continues at coordinate 565 of JBBQJG010000189.1, forward strand.
ACGTCGCTGGGCCTCGACCCGGGTCGTGCCCGCGCCACCGACGAGAAATCGGGCGCGGCGTTCTCGTCCGCATGGAACGCGAACCCCGCGGGCAGCGCGATCATCGCGAGCCCGCTCGTCGCTGACGGCCTCGTCGTCATCGCGGGCGCGAAGGGCGACGTCGTCGCGCTCCACGCCGTCGACGGCACGCAGGCGTGGGCGAGCAAGGCCACCGGCGACCTCGGCGCGTCGCCCGCGATCGACGCGGGTCGCATCTTCTTGCCGACGCTCAACGGGCGCCTGCAGGCGCTGCACCTCTCGACGGGCACCGAAGCGTGGTCGCAGGCGTTCGGCGGCCAGAACTACTCGTCCCCGATCGTCGTCGCCGACAGCCTCGGCAAGGGCCTCGTCCTCGCGGCCGGGTTCCCCGAGCAGAAGATCGTCCGCCTCGGCCTGTCGACGGGCGCGTCGCAGTGGGAGACCCCGCGCGGCGTCGTCGCCGATCTCGCGAGCTCCTCGATGGCGCTCACGGGCGGTCGCCTCGTGTTTGGCGTCAACGGCGGCAAGTACCAGACGCTCGACGCGCTCACGGGCGCGCCGGCCTGGAGCGCGACGGCCGCGGGCGCCGTCGGGCTCTCGGCGCCACTCGTCTCGGGCACGACCGCGTTCTTCCTCCCCGGCGGCAAGGCCGCGACGCTCTCCGCCGCGAACGCCGCGACGGGCGAGCTGCTCGCTGGCTGGCCCGTTCAAGTCCTCGACCCGGCGGCGCCCGCGGCCGCGACGGTCAGAGGCGCGCGCGTCGCCGTCTCTTCGCCTGTTGCGATGGGCGGCCTCGTGGTCTTCGTCGCGCGCTTCGAGTACGACCTCGTCGCGCAGTCGAACGGCGCGCCGGGCAAGCACCCGCTGCACGAGCTCGTCGTCGCCGTCGACCCCGCGAAGATCGCCGTCGCGTGGCAGCAGCAGATCGGCAGCCGCGAGGCCGCGACGTTGAACGAGGTCCCCGAGCTGAACCTCGCGCCGACGCCCGTCGTGTTCGCGACGGAGGGCAACCCGCTCGTCGCCGTGGTGTCGAGCCTCGATCCGAAGGTGCGCGTGCTCGACCTCGGCGGCGCCGAGCAGTGGAGCACGAGCCTGAGCGCGCCGACGCGGTCGTCGCCCGTGTTCGCGAACGGCCTGCTCGTCGTCGCCACCGAGGCGGGCGTCGTTCATGCCTTCGCGTCGAACGTCAACCACGCGCCCGTGATCGCGACCGACGGCTTCTCTCCCGCCGAGGGCGAGCTCCTCGACGGTCCCACGCAGACGTTCTCGTGGGCCGCGGCCAACGACGCCGAGGGCCAGGCGGTCACGTACCAGGTGCGCGTTCTTTCGGCCACCGACGGCGATCTGCGCGAGACCTGGCTCAAGCAGGTCGACGCCGAGCCGGGCGCGACGTCGATCGTCCTGGCGCGCGAAGAGCTCAAGGCGGGCCTCGCGTATCGCTATGCCGTGCGCGCGCGCGACGCCTTCGGCGCGTGGTCGGATTGGTCGACGGAACGGACGTTCACGCTCGCGCTCCCCGCGAAGATCGACGTCGGCGGCCAGTCGTTCGACACGCTCGCCGACGCACTCGCGTCGTTGCCCGCCTCGGGGGGCGTCGTCAACGTGGGGCGCGGCGTCGTGCACCTGCATTCGTCGCTCGTCGTGCCGGCCGGCGTCTCGGTCGTAGGCGCGGGCGCGCACGACACGATCCTCGACGCCACGGGGCAGGTCGCGGGCGTGCAGCTGAAGTCCGGCGGGCGCTCGGGCGCCGCGTCGCTCAAGAGCGTCACCGTCACGGGCGCCGACGTCGGCGTACAGATCGTCGACGTGCAGAACGCCGTGCTGCGCAACCTCGTGCTGCGCGACAACAAGAAGGTCGGCGTGCAGGTCGAGGAGGGCGCGTCGGCGGACGCCGCCAACCTCACGATCGCGCGCAACCCGACGGGCGCCTCGGTCTCCGGCAAGCTCGCGATCCGCAGCAGCATCGTGACGGCCAACGACAAGGGCCTGGAGCGTCTGGGCAAGGGCGAGGTCACGAGCCGCTACAACAACGTCGCCGGGAACAAGACGTCGGGCTACGACGGCCTCGCGGCGGGCACGGGCGACCTCGCGGTCGACGTGACGTTCCGCTCGTCGGCGGACTTCCACCTCTCGGGACTTCAGGCGACGACCGACATGGGTGATCCGGCCGACGCGTTCGCGCTCGAGCCGGCGCCGAACGGCGCGCGCGTCAACATGGGCGCCTTCGGCAACACGACGACGGCCGAGCTGTCGCGCTCGAGCGACGGCTGGACGACGGCGGCGACGACGCGGTCGATCTCGACGGGCCCGAGCCCCGTCGGTGATCCTTCGACGCCGGCTTCAACGCCTCCGGGCGGGGGTGGTAGCGGCTGCTCCGTCGCGCCGTCGCCGACCGAGATCGGCAGCGGGTTCGCGTGGTTCGTGCTCGCGCTCAGCGCGGGCGGCGCGCTGCTCATGGGCCGCCGCCGCCGGCAATAGGCGCGCTCCCAACGAACCGCGGGCGCGCGAACCGCGCGGGCGGTCCGTCAGCGACGCGTCTGCTTTTCGAGCAGCTTGTAGGACTCGGTCAGGCGCTGCGTGAGCTCGTTCGCGGCGCGCAGCGCCTCGGGCGAGCCGCCGTGCAGGTCGGGGTGGTACTTGCGCATGAGGCGCCGGTACGCCTTGCGGACGGTCTCGAAGTCGGAGCCCGGCGGCACCTCCAGCGCGGCGTAGGCGCGGCGGATCGCGGCGTCGCCCGCCGACGTGCGGCGGGGCGGCTCGGGGCGTCGCGCGCCGCCATCGGGGCTCGGCCGCGCGCGCGGGCCGCTCGCGGCCTCCTCGGCCTCCTCGCGGGCACGGCGCCGTCGCTCGAGCTCGGCTTGGAGGTCAGTGTCCGACAAGCCCTCGAGGCCGCCGCCCCAGCTGTCGTCGCGCACGTCGTCCTCCAGCTCGGCCGCGCGGTCGAGCAAGGAGTTCAGCTCCGACCGCGCGAGATCGATGAGGCGTTTGCCGATGCTCATCCGAGCCTCGGAGTGTAACCGGAGATCACTCCAGCAGCGACACGCCGTCCATTTCGGACGGCTTGTCGAGGCCCAGGTAGGCCAGGAGCGTCGGCGCGACGTCGGCGAGGCGCCCGCCCGCGCGCAGCTTGCGGCCCACGAGATCGGGCGCCGCCGCGATGAGCGGCACGGGGTTCATCGTGTGCGCCGTGTGTGGCTGGCCCGTCGTCGGGTCGACCATCTGCTCGCAGTTGCCGTGGTCGGCCGTGATGAACACGCTCGCGTTCGCCTTCGCGGCGGCGTCGAGGATGCGGCCCATGCACTTGTCGATCGTATCGATGGCGCTCACGGCGGGCGCGAGCTTGCCCGTGTGGCCGACCATGTCGGGGTTGGCGTAGTTCACGAGGATGAAGTCGGGGTGTCCGGCCTCGAGCGCTTTGACGACGACGTCCGTGACGGGCACGGCCGACATCTCAGGCGCGAGATCGTACGTCGCGACGCTGCGGTTCGACGGGACGAGGTTGCGCTCTTCGCCGGGGTACTCTTTCTCGACGCCGCCGTTGAAGAAGTACGTCACGTGCGGGAACTTCTCGGTCTCGGCCGTGCGCAGCTGCGTGACGCCCGCCTTCGAGAGGACCTCGCTCAGGATCATGTCGAGGCTCTGCGGGAGGAACGCCACCGGCACGGGCACCTTCGCGTCGTACTGGTTCATCGTCGCGAACGCCACGAGCTTGGGGCGCGGCGCGCGGTCGAAGTGAGGGAAGTCGGCGTCGGCGGCCGAGAGCGCGAGCGTGAGCTGTCGCGCGCGGTCGGCGCGGAAGTTGAAAAAGAAACAGGCGTCGCCGTCCTTGATGATGGCGAGCGGCTTTCCGTCGGAACCCTTGGCGAGCAACGGCGCCACGAACTCGTCCGTGACTTCTTTTCCGTCGGGCGTGCCTTCGCCGCGGTAGCTGGCCTCCACGGCCGCGGCGAGATCGTCGACGAGGCGACCCTCGCCGCGCGTGAGCATCTTCCAGGCGATCTCCAGGCGGTCCCAGCGCTTGTCGCGATCCATCGCGTAGTAGCGGCCCACGGCCGTCGCGAGCTGGCCGACGCCGATCTCTTTCAGCTTGGCCGCGACGGTGCGCAGGTACCCGGCGGCCGAACGCGGCGGCGTGTCGCGCCCGTCCAGGAACGCGTGCCACATGACCTTCGTGAAGCCGCGCCGCTTGGCGAGCTCGCACATGGCGTAGGCGTGCTCGAGCGCCGCGTGGACATTGCCGGGGGACGTGAGGCCGAACAGGTGCAGCGTGCCGCCGGACTTCTTCACGGCGTCGACCGTCTGCACGAGCGTCGCATTTTCGAAGAACGAGCCGTCTTTGATCGCCTTGTCGATGCGGACGATGTCCATGTAGACGACGCGCCCCGCGCCGAGGTTCAGGTGGCCGACCTCGCTGTTGCCCATCTGTCCTTCGGGCAGACCCACATCCAACGCGGACGCGCCGATGAGCGTCCACGGGTACTTCTTGTACAGGGCGTCGAAGTTGGGCGTGCGCGCGAGGCGCACGGCGTTGGCGTCTTTCTCCGGTCGCTCGCCGAACCCGTCGAGCACGACGAGGACGACGCGTTTCTTCTGGCTCATCGGCCGAGATCTAACACGGGCCCGTGCAGCGCAGGCCTACTGAAAGGTCGCCGTCCCGTTGAACGGCACGCCGGCGACCGAGCTGTCGTTGGTTTGAATGCCGGTCAGCTCGACGCAGGTGCCGCTTCCGAGGCCGATCTTGCGGACCCACAGGTACGAGGCGACCGTGTGCGCGCCGGTCCCGATCTTCGCGAGCGCCGCCTTGGGCACGGCGCCTTGGCCCGACGCCGTCGTGAAGAAGCACTGGACCTCGACGGCCGTGGACGCGGAGGTCGTATCGTCGCGAAAGACGAACTCGAGATCGCCGACGACGCTGCCGGTCCACTGGACGGGGAGATCAACGGCGCGATCGATCGTGAGCGCGGCGCTCGGTGCGGAGGCGGGCTTCGTGATCGTCGCGGCGACGGGGCCGCAGAACGTCTCGCCGAAGGTCGAGATCGCGCCGCCCGCGGCCGAGAAGGCGAGCGCCGCCTTGGGCATCGACCACAACGCGCGTCCGAGCTGGCCGACGTCATAGGCGCCCGTCGTCGCGTCGGGCGCCGTCAGGATCATGCCGCCATTCGATTTCGCCGTGATGACGCCGGCGGCGGGACCGGTTACGCGCGCCGCGCTGGCGCGTGGGCAGGTCAGCGCGGTGCAAGCGCCCCCGACGGCTTCGCGCGTGCAACCCACCTCCGACGGTGGATTCGTCGCTCCGAACGCGGCCGTCAACGTCGTCACCGTCGAGGCCGCGCCGCGATCTTGCTGCGCGAACACCGCGCCGACCTTCCCCGTCGCCGCGCACCGCCCGCGCCCGTTGAAGTCCGCGTGGTCGTCACACATGACGAACGTGCCGAGCGGCGCGTCGGCGCCGCCGTCCGGCGCGGCGGTGCCCGCTGTTCCTCCGCCCCCTCCCGCACTGCCTCCGTCACCACCTTTTCCGCGGTCCTGACCGCCGGTCCCGCCGGTCACCCCGTCGAGCCCGGCGTCAGGTGGATCGTTGCACGCCGCGGTGAACATGGTCTGCGTGTCATGACAACCGTACGCGCAAACCGTGTGGGTGACCGCGCAATGGTCGATGCTGGTGAGGACGCCGTTGGCGCAGGACGATTGAACGGGATCGGTGTTGTTGGCACAGGCCGCCGAGCCCCCGGCGCCGGCTTTCCCTCCCGCACCACCAGCGCTGTCCGAGCCGCCGCCACCGCCCGCGCCGCCGGTGCCTGTGCTGCCGCTACCGCCGCCGTCTGCGTGACCTGCGCCGCTCGTGCAGCTCGCGACGAACACGACCGCGAGCACGAGGCCAAAATAAGCCATTCGTGGATGGTACGGGCTCGCCGGCCCGCGCTCAATGATGGTACGGCTCGCCGCGGATGATCGTCATGGCGCGGTAGAGCTGCTCGCACAGGACGACGCGCGCGAGGCGATGCGGGAGCGTCAGGTTCGACAGCGACAGGCGTCGCGACGCCTTCTTGACGACGGCGGGCGGCAGTCCCAGCGCGCCGCCGATCAAGAACGCGATCGTCTGCGTGCCGTGGAGCATCTGCTTTTCGACGTGCTTCGCGAGCGCCTCCGTCGTCCACGCGTCGCCGCCAGGTTCGAGAGCGATGAGCTCGCCACGCGTCGGCAACCGCCGCGCGAGCGCGGCGTCGTCCTCGACCTCGACGATCTCGACGGGCACGTGGCGGCGCGCGCGCTGCACGTAGTCGTCACAGATCGCCGACATGTTGCGATCGCGCATCTTGCCGACGGCGAGGACGACGATCTTCACGAGCGCCGCCTGCCCTCTCCCCGCGCGGGGCGCGGGGGACGCATCACAGGGCGCTGTAGTAGGCGTCGGATTCGGAGATCGCGGACTCGGCGGGCACGTCGATCGGCACGCGCGGCGCCTCGATCCACAGGCTCTCGAGATCGTAGAACTCACGCACGGGGTGATGGAAGACGTGCACGACGACGCTGCCGAAATCGAGCAGCGTCCAGCGGCCGTTGCCGCGACCCTCGTGTCCGAGCGTCACGCGACCGCGCGCCTTCATCGCCTGGCGAATCGAGTCGGCGATGGCGTCGACTTGGCGATCGCTGCGACCGCTCACGATGCCGATGAAGTCCGTGTAGCTCGCCATCCCCGACACGTCGATGAGCACGGGCGCGAGCGCCTTCTTCTCGAGGGCCGCGTCGATCGCGGCGAGCGCGAGCGCGCGCACCTCGGCGAGGTCGGCGCGCGCCGCCCGCGTCGGCACAGCGGGCGCGCCACGATCGCGAACGCCTTTGCCACCGCTGGTCCCCCGACCGGTCGTCTTGCCCGCCGCCTTGCCCGCCGCCTTGGCGAGCGTCGCGGACTTCCCGCCGCGCACCGGGATCCGACCGGGCTTGGACGCGCTCTTCGGCGCCGTCGTGTTGTCTTTTCCTCTCGGGCCCTTCCCCGAGGCCCCCGTCGAACGCGTAGTTTTCTTCACAGGCAAAAAATCGTAGCAAACGCCCGCTGCGCTGGCTAGGGCGCTTTCGGTGACGGCGGCGTGACGCCAGCGGTCGCCTCGGCCTGCTGTTCCGATTCGCGGAAGCGCCGCTCGAACGTGCGCACGAGCTTCGTGAGGTAGTCCTGACCGAGGCCTCCGAGCCGGCCCTCGACCTCGCCCGCGGCGCGATCGAGCCAGCGCGCTTCGGCTTCGTCCTCGCCCAGATCGCCCAGATTTGCACCCGGATCGGGATCCACGGAGCGGCCGCCGCTCGCTGCCCAGCGGCGCGCCGCGCGCTCGAGACGCTCATTCGCCCAGGCGGGCGCCTCGAGCAGCGTTTGTCCCAGGACGCGGCTGCCGTCGCGGAAGGCGCTCACGATCGCCGCGCGCTCGACCTCGGTCTGCGAGATGTGGATGACGTCGCGCAGGCGGGCCGCGCGCTCGCGATCGATGCCGGCGCCGACGTGCACCTTCGTGCAGTAGTGATCGAACAGCGTGCCGAGCTGGAACGTCGACGCCATCTCTTCGGCGCGCCGCCCCACGGCGAGCACGGCGAAGAACTTTCGCCACGCGAGCTTGAGCGCGAGCAGCGTCGCCGCCGTGAGCGTCGCGTTGCGCATGGCCGTCGTGCCGCGCGGATCGCCGAGCAGCTCGGCCGACGACGACGCGAGGTCGACCTGGCGTCGTTCGGCGAGGCGCATGAGCATGCCCGCCTTGACGCGGCCCGAGAGGTACTCGTCCATGACGGGCAGCGGGACGACGCCGCCGACGGCCGTCGCGAGCAGCGCGCGCCGCACGATGAAGCGTCGGTTCGCCGCGAGGTGGTCGAGCTCGCCCGGCACGAGGCGTCCGCCGCCCCCGGGAAGCACGATGAGCTCGGGCTCGCGGCTGTCGGGCGAATCGGCGTCGTCGCGCTCGCTCATGGTGCCTTCGTTCCTTTCGGAGCCGCCGCGGGCCCCTTCGCGGGGGCGGGCGTCGCGGCCCCCTTCGTCGCCGCCGCCGCCGCCGCGTGCGGCGCGGGAACCTTCATGCGCGGGGGCGCCGCCGGCGCCGTGCCGCGCGTGCTCGGCAGGCCCGCGAGCAGCTCGCGTTGCTCGGGCACGAGCCGCTGGCGCAGCGCGAGCTCCTCGGATGGCGGCGCCGTCACAGCCGCCGTCGTCGTGACGTCGGAAAGAGCGCCGTGAACGTCGAGCGCGCCGTGGAGATCGTGCCCGTCGCGCTTCGTCGTGAACTTCGCCACGAGATCGACCTGCACGAGCGCTCCCGTCGCGTCGTCGACGAGAGCATGTCCGCTCACCTCGTCGACGGTGACGTGCGCGCGCCACGCGCGCAGCCCCACGGGCGCGGCCGCCGTCTGGTCGTCGGTGCGCGCGGCCGCGCGCCCGAGGCGGTACTCCGTCGCCTTCGGCCCCCCGACGAGCTTCGTGCCGACGCGCTCGATCGCGACCTGCGGGCGGACGATCTCCCACGCGGCCCACGGCGCGCCCAGCGCTTCCTCGAGCAGCCTCGTGGGCTCGGGCTCTTCGGCGATGCGGCGGATCATCTTCCCGTAGCGTAGCGCAACGAAGAGCTCGCGGCCGACGCGCGCAACGTCGCGCCCGCCGTCGCGGTCGTTCGTCTCGGCGAGGCGCCAGTTGCCGGCCCGGTCGAGCCACACGTCCGTCGTCGTCGTGACGCCGTCGTCGGCCGCGTCCGTACCTGCCGCGAAGCTTGCCGTGCCGTGGAAATGCGCGCCGCCGACGTGGTGGAGAGCGCGCGCGAAGTACGCGGGCGACAGGGCCTCGGCGAGCGACGCCGTTTCGTGGCGCGTCTCGGCGCCGCGCCCGCGCCCACAGCCGGACGCGCCGACGGCGAGCGCCGTTCCGGCGGCGAGCAAGGCGGCAGCGCCCCTCGGGAGGTCGAACATTCGCTTCACGCGGTCCGAGACCTTAGCATTGGCCGGGCATGCTCGAGAGCGCCGCCTGGCTGGCCACCCCCGTCGTCGTCGCGATCGCGGCGATCTTCGGTGCCACGTGGGGCAGCTTCTTCAACGTCTGCATCGCGCGCGTCCCGGCCGGGCTGTCCATCGTCCGCCCGGGCTCGCGCTGCGGCGCGTGCGGCGCGCCCGTGCGCGCCTTCGACAACGTGCCGATCCTCTCGTATTTCTGGCTCCGCGGGCGCTGTCGCGCGTGCGCGGCGCCGTTCTCTCTTCGCTATCCCCTCGTCGAGGCGTTGGGCGCGCTGTTCGCCGCCGTGCTCTGGTGGCAGGTCGTCGCCGCCGATCCGACGGGCGTCCTCGCCGTTCGCCTAGCGCGCTTCGTCTTCTACTTCGCCTTCGTCGGCACGCTCGTCGTGCTCGCGTTCATCGATCTCGAGACGTGGCTCTTGCCCGACGTCATCACGCTGCCCGCGATCGCCGTGTTCTTTCTTGCCGGCTTCGGCGTCCACGAGGCCGGTTGGCTCGCGCGCGCCCTCGGCGCCGTCGTCGGCTACGGCTTCGTACGCCTCATCTCCGATTTCTATCACTACGTGCTCAAGCGCGAGGGCATGGGCCTCGGCGACGGCAAGCTCCTGGCCCTCATCGGCGCGGCGCTCGGGGTGCAGGCGCTGCCGATCGTCGTTTTCTCGGGCTCGATCCTCGGCGCGCTCATCAGCTTGCCGCTCGTGCTCCTGTCGCGACGTCGGCCGACGCCTGACGCTCCCCGTGAATCCTTGCGTGACGTTCAGGTGCCGTTTGGTCCTTTCCTCGCTCTCGGCGCGCTGATCTACATGTTCTTCGGGCGCCTAATCCTCCGGGTCGCGACCGGCGCGTCGTTCTGACGAGCTCGGGGAACTCGACCCGGCGGGGGCGTTACTCAAATCGACGCGGATGACGCCGAGCGATCACACGCGGTGTCACCAAATGAACTCAGAGAGCCGATTGTTTGACCCACGAGCCACGCTCAGGGCACCAAACATGGAGAGGTGATCGATGACCGAGTCGTCTCGTGAACGTCGGCGTCATGAACGGTTTTCTTTGGGGCTCCCCGTGCGCGTGATGTTCGAAGAGCGTGAGCACGCGCTCCTCGTCGAGCTCCTCGACATCTCGCAGTCCGGCGCGCGCTTCGTGGCGCCGGTGGGCGACGTGCGCGTCGCCGACCACGTCGCGTTCGGTTTCGTCATGCCGGATCGTCTCAGCTGCCACGCCAAGGGTCAGGTCGTGCGCGTGGACGACGCGGGGCAGTTCGTGCTCTCGCTCGACGACTCGAACGATGCCTTCGCCGGATTCATCCGGTTGCTCGAAGCGAACAACTGACGAGCGCGCGTGCGCCGTGCGAGCCGGATGCCCCGCCCGCGAGCCGTTTGCCGTGCGAGCCGGGTCACGTCGCGGCGGCGGCGCTTCACACTACTTCACGCTGAAGAAACGGCCCGAAAGCCGTGGCGTCCTATCTTTGGGACGCGGGCGATGGACGCCCGAACGACAAGGAGCTCGATCATGGACAATCAGGACCTCGTCTCGAATACAGACGCGCGCAACGACAACGGCCTCGCGCATCCCGTGCGGCGGCGCTTCTCGCGCCGAATCGTCGGCGGGCTCGCCGCCGTGCTCGTGGGCGGCGCGCTGTCGTTCTCGGTGGCGCAGGCGCACGGCCCCGGCGGCGCCGGCATGGCGATGTTCGGCGGTGGTGGCGGGTTCATGGCGTTTCGTATCCACAAGATGCTCGACCGCGTCGGCGCGACCGAGGCGCAGCGCACCCAGATCAAAGGCATCTGGGAAGGGCTGCGGCCGCAGCTCAAGGCGACGCACGAGGAGCACGCCAAGCTGCGTCTGCAGGTCACGCAGGTCATGACGGCGTCGACGATCGATCCGGCCGCCGTCGAGAAGCTGCGCCAGCAGTCGGTGCAGCTCATGGACAAGGCGTCGACGATCATCTCGCGCGGCATGGTCGAGACGGCGCGCGTGCTCACGCCCGAGCAGCGCAAGCAGATCGCCGCCGAGCTCCAGGCCGAGCTCCAGAAGGAAGGCGAGAACCGCCGCGCCCACTTCGAGGAGCACGGCCCTGACGCGTTCTAGATCTCCGGGGCGCGGGCCGCGGCGTCGTTCACTGCGGGAGCGGTGACGACGCCCGCGGCGCCGAGCGCCCGATGGGCGCCAGTGCCACCAAGGCGGCGCCGACGAGCACGGCGAGCGCGCTCGCGACCGTGAGGCCGTCCGGCGCGAGCAACGGTTGTCCACGCAGCGCCTGCGCGAGCGTCACGAGCGTGAGGCCGATCCAGGCCACGCTCACGGCGAGCGTGGCGCGCGTCGCCGGGCGGCGGCGGCGCT
>JBBQJG010000190.1:0-11840 GCA_038325725.1 Polyangia bacterium
GACAGCTCGCTGCCGATGACGAGCCGCGAGGCGCCCGTCGCCGTCGCGAGCGCGGCGAGATCGCCGAGAACGTCGCCGTAGCGCCGGAACCAGGCCTCGGGATCGCGCGGCGCGAGCGTGCCGCGCCATTCGCCGGGGCGCGGCGCCGACAGGCGCACGATGGGGAACAGCGTCACCTCGAGGCCGTCGCGGCGTGCGGCGCGAACCGTCTCGGCAATGAGCGCGAGCGTGGGCGACAGGCGCGTGTGCAGGTGCAGATCGTGGCTGGACCCGTCGGTTTGATACACGGGGACGACGAGCGCGACGTGCGTCGCGCCCACGGCGACGATCTCGGCGAGGAGCTTTTGATACGAGAAGCTGACGTCCTCGGCGAACATCCCGAGCGCGACGCCGCGTTGGCGCGCGTCGGCGGGCGCGGGCGCCGCGTGAAGCAGCGCGGGCGCGAGCTTCGTGTCGGCGGGCGCGGGCGCCGCGGCTTTGGGCACGCGCGGGCCGAGGGCGTCAGCCCGCACTCCCACGAGGCCCCCCGCGACGCAGACGGCGAGCGCGCCCAACTGCCGGGCGACTCTCAGCGGCTACAGTCCTTGCCGGCGTTGCGCTTTTCGAGCTCGGTCACGAGCGGCGCGTAGAACGCCAGCATCGCGCGCGGCGAGATCTCCTCGCCCGTCGCGTCCTTGATGACGGCGCGCCAGTCGCGCGTCGCGCCCTTCGACAGGATGCCCTTGAGGAACGCGCCGACGTCCTTGTTGCCCGAGTAGTCGCAGGCGCGCACGTCCTGCTTGAGGATCTTCGAGCAGATGTGGTCGTGCAGCTGGAACTTGATGAGCGTCGCGAGGGCGTAGTCGTAGTAGCTGGCCGGATCGTCGGTGAGGTGGGTCTTCGTGCAGGCGTCGCACGCGTCGTCGGCGCGCGCGCCCGGCGCGATGACGCCCTGGAAGTCGGCGACGTAGTCCCACCAGCGCTTCTGCCACTCGGCGGGCGGCAGCTCGTTCTCGTAAAGGTCGCGCTCGAAGTGGCTCATGGTCCCAGCGGAAAAGCGCGTGAAGACGATCGACTCCATGACGGCCGACTGGAGCAGCCAGCTCGTGCGATCGGGCACCTTGTTCGCCGGCAGAACGCCGACCTTCACGAGGTAGGGCGTCTGCTGGCTCGCGAGCTTCGCGAGCTCGCCGATGGCCTCATGAAAGGCCCGGTTCGCGCCCTCGCGTAGCAGGAAAGGGACCTCGGGCGTGGAGTACGACAGGTAGTAGTAGATGTGGCCGAGCTCGTGATGGGCCGTGCCGAACCACTGATCGTTCGGCTCGACGCTCATGAGAGAGCGGACGTCCTGGTCGTAGTCGATGTGCCAGGCGGACGCATGCGCGTTCTTCTTGCGCGCAAGGCCCGGCGTCACAGGGTACAGGTCCGACTTCTCCCAGAACGAGGGCGGCAGCTTGGGGAAGCCGAGCGACACGTAGAACATCTCGGCGCTGCGCACGATGCTCTCGGGCGTCGAGCTCTTGAAGTACGGGTCGAGGTTCGTCTCCTCGACGAGGCCCGGCCAATACTGCGCCCAGCGGTTCCCGATCCAGTGCGCGGGGATGAGCTTGGGCACGGGCCGCTTGTAGCGGGCGGCGAGGGTGTTCTTCGCCCAGCAGTGCAGGCCGTCGAAGAGCGGCTTCGTCGTCGCGAGCGTGTCGTCGAGCAGCTTCATCATCTCGTCGACCGTCATGCCGTAGTCGGCGACCTTGAGCGCGAAGTACGACTTGTAGCCGAGCTCGCGCGCGACCTGGTTGCGCAGCGCGACGAGCTGGACGAGGCCGGGCTTGAGCGGCTTGCCAATGTCCTTCGAGGCGTTCCACACGCGCTGCCGCTCGCCGAGATCGCGCGACCGCAGGAGCAGCTCGTCGATGCCGTTCGCCGTCGTCGGCTTGAGGCAGCCGCCGCCTGGTTTGGGCTGGAGGCAGAACGTGTAGCTGTCGAGGATCCCCGACTGCTTCGACTCGGTCTCGACGCGCTTGTCGACGACGTCGGGGATCGTGCCGGGGCTCTCGGCCGCCGAGAGCAGCAGCTTGTGGAGCTGGCGCGCCGTCAGGTCGTCGAGCTGTTTTTCTTTGGCGAGGAAGCCCTTGGTCTTCTCGATGACGTACTTCGAGCCGACGAGCGCCGCGAGATCCTTGTCGGCGCCCGTGCGCTGCCCCGTGTGCTCGGGCGTGACGTCCGTCGCCGCGAGCCAGTCGGCGAGCGCCGTGCGCGTCGCTACCGGGCGCACGAGGCCGTCGATCGCCTCGAGGAAGGTCTCGGCCTCGCGCTCGACGGCGGTCTTCTTCGTTGTTTTGGCCGCCTTGCCGGCGCCCGCCGACGACGAAGGAAACGAAGAAAGCACCAAGAAGAGAGCCGTCGAGGCAACCGCGGCGCCCGTGAGCGGAATCGAAGCTCGCATGATTCGGAACGTACCCCAACTCGGCGGCGCCGGGCGGCCTTTACCAACGAGGCAGCGCGTGGTAACCCAACGCCCTTCCATGATGATGCGCTTCCACCGCCTCGCAATTTTGTCCGTCGTCCTTCTGGGTCTCGCCGCCGCAGGCTGCAAGCAGGACAACGGCGACCGCTGCGAGCAGGGCAGCGACTGCGCGAGCGGCTACTGCGGTGGCAACCCGGGCGCCATCGGGATGACGAGCGCGAAGGGCAACGTCTGCACGCCGGACAACAATCCGGGCGGTACGACGACGACCCCGGACGCGAGCACGACCCCGGACGCGAGCACGACGACGGACGCCGGCACGATGACGGACGCCGGCACGACGACGGACGCCGGCACGATGAGCGACGCGTCCGATGCGGGCGCCGACGCGCCCGACGCGTCCGACGCGGGCTCCGTGGGTGACGCGAGCGACGCCAAGGCGGACGCCGGCGACGCGAGCGCTGCTGACGGGGCCGCCACGGCGGCCGACGGCTCGACCGCCGAGACCGGCGGCGACGCCTCGGGTTCCGACGGGTCGTCCGACTCAGGTTCCGACTCAGGTTCCGACGCCGCGACCGACGCGTCGGTCGGCGGCTGACGTCGCCCCGACCCTGGCTATCGGGGTGAGGTCGGCGGGGTCCAGACGACGGGGACGAAGCGAACTTCGGTCACTTCGTACTCGCGCGTGCCCTTGCCCGTCTTGAGCGTGACGGACTCGCCCTGCTCGCGGCCGATCATGGCGCGCGCGAGCGGCGCCGAGATCGAGATGCGACCTTGCTTCACGTCGCCCTCGTAGTCGCCGACGATCGAATATGTCACGACGTCGCCGCTGTCCGTGTCGGTGAGCTTCACCGTCGCGCCGAACACGACCTTCGTGCCGGACAGCTTCGTCGGCTCGATCACCTCGGCCTGGGCGAGGACAGCCTCGATCTCTCGCGAGCGGCCCTCGATGAAGCTCTGCTTCTCCTTGGCGGCGTGGTACTCGGCGTTCTCTTTGAGATCGCCGTGGGCGCGCGCTTCCTCGATGTCCTGCACGTTCTTGGGGCGCTCGATCTCGCGCAGGCGCTTGAGCTCGTCCTTGAGGACCTGTTGGCCCGACGGCGTCATCGGGAACTTAGGCATTGGTCTTGGGCTCCTGCTTGGAATCCTGCTGGTACTCCTGCAGCGAGCGCACGCTCATCTTGCCGGCGCGCAGCTGGGCGATGGCGCCCACGGCGGCCTTGGCCGCCGAAAGCGTCGTGTAATAGGGCACGCCCTTCATCAGAGCGTTGCGGCGGATGGGGAACGAGTCCTTGATCGCCTCGACGCCCGACGTCGTGTTGATGACGAGCTGGATGTCGCCCGACAGGAGGCGATCGACGGCGTGGGGCCGCCCCTCGCGCACCTTCTTGACGAGCTCGACGTCGATGCCTTGCGCCTTGAGGTGCGCGTGCGTGCCGGCCGTCGCCAAGATCTCGAAGCCGAGATCCTTGAGGCCTTGCGCGACGGCGACGGCACCGGGCTTGTCGCTCTCTTGCACCGAGAGGAAGACGCGGCCGTTCGAGGGCAGGCGCGTGCCGGCGCCGATCTGGCTCTTGCCGAAGGCGGCCGCGAAGGTCTGGTCGATGCCCATGACCTCGCCCGTCGAGCGCATCTCCGGGCCGAGGATCGTGTCGACGCCCGCGAACTTCGCGAACGGGAACACGGCCTCTTTGACGGCGACATGCTTCGGCGTCACCTCGACGATGCCCATCTCCTTGAGCGTCTTGCCGGCGGCGATGCTCGCGGCGATCTTGGCGAGCGGCACGCCCGTCACCTTCGAGACGAAGGGCACCGTGCGGGAGGCGCGCGGGTTGACCTCGAGGATGAAGATGCCGCGGCCGTCGCGCGGCACGGCGAACTGGATGTTCATGAGGCCCCGCACGTCGAGCTCGCGCGCGAGGGCGCGCGCCTGCGTCTTGATGGCCTCGACGGTCGCGGCCGGCAGCGAGTAGGGCGGCAGGCAGCAGGCCGAATCGCCCGAGTGGATGCCGGCCTCTTCGATGTGCTCCATGACGCCCCCGATGACGACGTCGGTCCCGTCGGCGACGACGTCGACGTCGACCTCGATCGCGTCGGGGAGAAACTGGTCGATGAGGATGGGCGCGTCTTCTTCCCCCGCGCGCGACGACAGAGACTCGCGGCGCGAGGCCTCCATCGCCGTGTGGACGAACTCGGCCAGGCCCGACGGATCGTGGACGATCTGCATGGCGCGGCCGCCGAGCACGTACGACGGGCGCACCATGACCGGGTAGCCGATGCGGTCGGCGATGACGCGCGCCTCGGCGAGCCCCTTGGCCGTGCCCCAGGCGGGCGCGCGCAGGTCGAGCTTCTTGAGCAGCTCGCCGAAGCGCTGGCGATCTTCGGCTCTGTCGATGGCGTCGGCGCTCGTGCCGAGCAGCTTGATGCCGGCGTTCTGCAACGGCACGGCGAGGCGCAGCGGCGTCTGGCCGCCGAACTGAACGATGACGCCCATGGGCTTTTCGACGTCGAGGATCTCGAGGACGTCCTCGCGCGTGAGCGGCTCGAAGTACAACCGGTCGGACGTGTCGTAGTCGGTCGACACCGTCTCGGGGTTGCAGTTGATCATGATCGTCTCGTAGCCGTCCTCGCGCAGCGCTTGCACGGCGTGGACGCAGCAGTAGTCGAACTCGATGCCCTGGCCGATGCGGTTGGGCCCGCCGCCGAGGATGACGATCTTTTGCTTTCCCGTGGGCCGCGACTCGTTCTCGACGGCGACGATCGCCTTGCCGTCGACGGTTTCTTCTTGGGGCGTCTCGTACGTCGAGTACATGTACGGCGTCTGCGCCTCGAACTCGGCGGCGCACGTGTCGACGCGCTTGAAGACGGGGCGCACGCCGTGCTTGATGCGGGCCTGGCGCACCTGCTCTTCGGACGTGTTCGTGAGCTTCATGATGCGGCGATCGGACATGCCGAGCCGCTTGCGCCGCGCGAGGCCGGGGCCGTCGTCGAGCAGCGCGGCGCCGAGCTTCAGGCCCTCGACGCGCGTGCCCTCGTCCTCGTCGACGAGCTGGCGCAGCTGCGTGAGGAACCACGGATCGATCTTCGTGAGCTCGAACGCTTCTTCGTTCGAAAGGCCGGCGCGCATGGCCTCGGCGAGCTGCCACAGGCGGTCGGGACCGGGGCGGACAATCTGGCGCTTGAGGTCGACGAGCGGCGGCACCGGATCGAGGTCGAAGCCCCAGCGGCCGATCTCCATCGAGCGCAGGGCCTTGCCGAGGCTCTCCTTGAACGTGCGGCCGATCGCCATGACCTCGCCGACGGACTTCATCTGCGGGCCGAGTTCGCTGTCGGCGCCGGGGAACTTTTCGAACGCGAACCGCGGGACTTTGGTGACGACGTAGTCGATCGACGGCTCGAAGCAGGCGGGTGTTTCCCGTGTGATGTCGTTGGGGATCTCGTCGAGCGTGTAGCCGACAGCCAGCTTCGTCGCGATCTTGGCGATGGGGAAGCCCGTCGCCTTCGAAGCCAGCGCGCTCGAGCGCGACACGCGCGGGTTCATCTCGATGACGATCATCTGGCCGTTCGCCGGGTTCACGGCGAACTGGATGTTCGAGCCGCCCGTCTCGACGCCGATCTCGCGGATGACGGCCAGCGCCGCGTCCCGCATGATCTGGTACTCCTTGTCGGTCAACGTCATCGCGGGCGCGACGGTGATCGAATCGCCCGTGTGGACGCCCATCGGATCGAAGTTCTCGATCGAGCAGATGATGACCGCGTTGTCCTTCTTGTCGCGGACAACCTCGAGCTCGTACTCCTTCCAGCCGAGCACCGACTGCTCGACGAGGACCTCGCCGCGCGGGCTCTGCTGGAGGCCCCACGCCATCTTCGATTCGAACTCGTCGGCGTTCCAGACGATCGCGGCGCCCGAGCCGCCGAGCGTGAACGACGGCCGCAGCAGCACGGGGAACGCCGTGCCCGTCTGCGCGACCATCTGTCCGTGAATCGCCCGCGCCTCTTCCATGTTGTGCGCGTAGCCCGACCACGGCACGGCGAGACCGATCTTCTGCATGGCCTCCTTGAACAGGAGGCGGTCTTCCGCCTTCTCGATCGCGGCGACTTGAGCTCCGATGAGCTTCACGCCGTACGCGTCGAGCACGCCGGCCTTGTGCAGCTCGAGCGCGAGGTTGAGCGCCGTCTGTCCGCCGAGCGTCGGCAGCAGCGCATCCGGGCGCTCCCGCTCGATGACCGTCGTGAGCACCTCGACCGTGAGCGGCTCGACGTACGTGCGATCGGCGATCTCCGGGTCCGTCATGATCGTCGCCGGGTTCGAGTTCACGAGGACGACGCGGTAGCCCTCTTCTTTGAGCGCCTTGACGCCCTGAGTGCCCGAGTAGTCGAACTCGCAGGCCTGTCCGATCACGATCGGCCCCGAGCCGATCAGCATGACGGTCTTGATATCTGTCCGCTTCGGCACCCGGGCTAGTCCTTCGCTGGGGTTTTCTTGACGATTTGCAGCCCGTCTTTCGTCAGCTTGAACGAATCGGGCAAGTACTTCTCGACGCCGGCGCGCGCGTCCGCGGGGACCTTCCACCCGAGATCGGCGAAGCCCTGGGCAATGAGGAGGCGCACGCGCAAGCTGTCTTCCTGCGCGTCGGTGAAGCGCGCGAGCAGCGGCGCGACGGCGACGGCCTCGTCGGAGAGGCGCACGAGGGCCTCGGCCGCGGCGTAACGGACGCCCTCGTCCATGTCGACGAGGTAGGGCGCGACGAGCGCCGGGACGCTGCCGTCCTTGAGGTCGGCGAGGTGATTGAGCAGCTGGATCTTCTTCGTGGGATCGCGCTCGTAGCCCGGCTCGTGCCGGGCGAGGATCTCCTGAAGGACCTGGAGCTCGAGCGCGCGATCGGCGACCTTGTCGAGCAGCTTCAGCGGCCAGGAGATCGATTCGGCGCTCGCGAGGTACTTCTTCAGCGGCGGCATGATCGCGAGGCCCTTCTCGGCGAGAACCTCGAAGACCCAGTCCTTCTCCTGCTCGTCCTCGATCGACTTGTCGTACAGCATGCCGAAGCGGCGCATGAGGCCATAAAGCGCCTCCTCCGAGCCGTCGTTCCGCAACGCCTGCAGGCACTTGAAGCGATCCGGCGACTGCGCGAACTTGTGGAGCGCGCCCTTGATGTTACTGGCGCGCGAGCGTTCGGCGCGCGCCTGCTTCGAAAAAAGGTCGAGGAAGCTCATGGGTGAACCGCGCGGGAGTCTATACGCCCCGTGCCCCAGCCTCCACGCGAAAAGCGGGTATCAATCGGGTGAGGCGGCGTCGTGCGCGTCGCTGGTTTCGCCGCCGTCTTGCGGTGGCAGGAGGCAGAGGCCGTGGCCGTCGTTGCGGTGACACAGGTTGTCGGCGGCGCAGGTGAAGTCGGCGGGGCAGGCGCCGGCGGGGCCGCACGAGAACGCGCAGGCCGGCTGCTGCGGGGAGAAGCACGCCGCCGCGGCGACGGCGAGCGCGAGCGCGAGGCCTCCGATGAACAGGCGCGCGCGCATCAGAAGGTCCAGCTCCAGCCGGCGAGGGCGCCGCTGTCCGTGGGGGCGAGCGTGAGGCGCGGCGTCGTCGCGGGGGCGGCGCTCGGGTGGCTCTCGGAGGGCCACACGCTGTCGATCACGAAGAACACGCACGAGACGGCGGCCGTGCCGGCGCCCGCGAGGAGGAAGATCTTCGCGTCGCGCGAATACCGACGCCCGTCGGCCATCGCGCTCTCGTACTTCTGGGCGATGTCGGGCGAATAAGGGTAGGGCGCGCCGCGCTCGTCGCGGAACGAGGTCAGCCGGTTGACGTCGCCTTCCTTCGAAGACGCTTGCGCGCCGAAGAAGCCGGCCGTGCCGAGCAAGAGCACCGTCGCGCCGGCCGCGGACCACGCCGTGATGTTGGCGCGCGTCCACCCCGAGTCGTCGTCGGGGAGGGTCGGCCGCGCGCCCTCGGCGTCGAGCGCCGGCCCGAAGGGCCCGGGCTCACCCGCGAGGCCGGGCAGGGTCGGCGCGTCGCCGAATTCGCGCGCCGGCTCGGACGTCGCGGCCCCGGCCGGCGGCGGCGCCAAGCGCGCGAGGCGCTGCTCGATGTCGGTTCGGTCAGAGGCGTCGGGCGCCTCGCGCAGGTAGTGGCGGTAGCTGTCGGCCGCCTCGGCGGGCGCGCCCGCCTTCTCCTCGGCCTCGCCGATGCGCACGAGGAACGCGGGATCGTGCGTGACGGCGTAGCCTTGCTTCCAGGCGCGCTCGGCGCCCCGCGCGTCCCCCGCGTCGAACGCGTGCAGGCCGTCGTTGAACAGGCGTTCTTCTTCGGGCGTGGGCGCGCCGTGCGCGGACGCGAGAGTCAGCAGCAGCGCGAAGGTCGAAAGGAACGGCACGGCGCGCAGCATAGGGCCACGCGCGCGAGGAGCAAGGCCTTACGCCTCGAGCCGTTCGGCGTCGAGGCGGATGATGAGCACGGGCCGCGCGGGCGTCGACGCGAGCGCGGGACGCGCCGTCGGACGGTTGTGCTGGGTCTCGGTCATGTCGTGGAGGGTCGTCTTCGTGCCGATGACCATGACGGGATCGCCCTCGCGCAGCGTGAAGGCATTCCAGTCCGTCGGCGTCGCGGCCGCGGGAATGTCGAGCGACGTCACGACGGCGCGATCGGCCTCGCTCGCGCGCGACAGCCGCGTCGCCGCGCGTCCCATCATTCGGCCGCCGCCCGTCGCGACGAGCACGGCGTCGCCGGCCTCGTCGACGAGGTCGAAGTTCAGCATCGTCTCGAAGACGTAGGGCAGGGCGTCCTGCACGCGCAGCGAGAGGCCGACGACGTCCTTGCCCTGCACTTGATTCGGCAGGAAACCGTCGGCGCTCACCCAGCCCACGAGCGAGATGACGCGCCCGTCGGCCTCGGCGGCGAACGTCTTCAGATCGTCGACGCTCGTCGCGAGCGCCGCCGCGGTCGCCTTCGCGCGGTTCGCGATGGCGCGCGCCCGCAGCGCGATGATCCCGCGCTTGACGGGAACGAAGAAGGCGCCGCCCGCTGCGAAGGCCGCGATCTTCGGGAGGCTTCGTCCCGTCGTCGACAGCACGGTCTCGATGACGTACTCGGTGCTGAACCACACGATGACGACGAAGGCCCCGTACGCGGCGAACGCCCACCACGTCGACAGCGTCGCGCGGAGCCGCCCGGCCGGCGAGAGCCACCCCTCCGCCGGATCGTCACGCAGCGGCGTCAACCGATGAAGCGGCCCGGGCAGCACGTGGCCCGATGGTCCGACGCGGGCCCGGAGGTGTCAAACGCTCAGGCTCCGCGCGAGAGCCCGAGCTGTCCGGTGACCGGCGGACGCCTTCTCGGCGGCGCCTTTGCTGCCGGATCAGAACCGAAAAGGTCGGACAACTCATCACGCGCCTCGCGGGCGAGTCGCTCGCGCAGCTTGATCCCTGTGTCTGCCATCTTCGCCCGGTTGTTCGGGGAGCTCATTCTGGGCCTTCAGTAGTGCGGCGGCCGCTCGTTGACGATCGGGTCGCCGAGCTCTTGCATGCGGCCGCGGACGCCCGCGAGCTCCTTCTGCAGCGCCTCGATCCGCCTCTGTTGCTCGAAGACGACCTGCGACAGCTCGGCGTACTGCTGCTCGAGGTGCGTGTAACGAATTTCGAGCTCGGTGAGGCGCGCGTCCATGCGCGCCGGAGACTAACAGAGGCTGTCGCCGGTCGTTTTCAAAGCCGGCGGTTGCAGGTCGATCTGGGCTGGCGCGCGGCGCGCCGTGCGTATAATCCGCGCGCTCTCATGGCCACCGGAACCAAGAACGCCCCCAAGATCACCCGCGTCCGTAACATCGGCATTGTCGCGCACATCGACGCCGGCAAGACGACCGTGAGCGAGCGGTTCCTGTTTCACTCGGGCCGTATCCACAAGCTCGGGGAAGTGCACGACGGCGAGGCGCAGATGGACTGGATGCCGCAGGAGCGCGAGCGCGGCATCACGATCACGGCCGCCGCGACGACGATCCCCTGGCGCACCTACGAGCTGCACCTCATCGACACGCCCGGCCACGTCGACTTCACGATCGAGGTCGAGCGCAGCCTGCGCGTGCTCGACGGCGCCGTCGTCGTGTTCGACGGCGTCTCGGGCGTCGAGCCGCAGTCCGAGACCGTGTGGCGCCAGGCCGACAAGTTCCGCGTGCCGCGCCTCTGCTTCATCAACAAGATGGACCGCGCGGGCGCCGACTTCCCGGCGGCCATCACGGAGATCCGGGAGCGCCTCGGCGCGCGCCCCATTCCCATCCAGCTGCCCATCGGCGCGGAAGATCGCTTCGAGGGAGTCGTGGACCTCGTGCGTGAGAAGGCGCTTTATTTTTCGGGCGACGAAGACGAGCCGCCCCGCGAAGAGGACGTCCCCGAGGCGATGGCCGCCGAGGTGGCCGCCGCGCGCGAGAAGCTCATCGAGGCCGCCGCCGATCAAGACGACACCATCGCGAACGCGTTTCTCGAAGGACAGCCGATCGACGTCGAGGCGCTCGAGGCGGCGCTGCGCAAGGGGACGATCGCGTGCGCGTTCGTGCCCGTGCTCGCGGGCGCCGCGCTCCGCAACAAGGGCGTGCAGCCGCTGCTCGACGCCGTGTGCGCGTACCTGCCGTCGCCGCTCGACGTGCCGCCCATCAAGGGCCATGTGCCCGGCGCCGAGCCCGGTCAGGTCGGCGAAGAGGCGACGCGGCCTCCGTCGGACGACGCGCCGTTCTGCGGCCTCGTGTTCAAGGTCGCCATGGACGACGGTCGCAAGGCCGCCTTCGTGCGCATCTACTCGGGCGTGCTCAAGCCGGGCGACGACGTGCAGAACCCGCGCACGAGGAAGAACGAGAAGATCGCGCGCTTGTTCACGGTGCACGCCAACAAGCGCGAGCGCAGCGAGCGCTCGGGCGCCGGCACGATCGTCGTCGCCATGGGCCTGCGCGACGCGGGCACGGGCGACACGATCTGCAGCCCGAAGGCGCCCATCATCTTGGAGCGGATCGACGCCACCGAGCCGGTGATCTCGCGCGCGATCGAGCCGAAGACGCAGGCCGAAAAGGAGAAGCTCGACTTGGGCCTCGCCAAGCTCGCCGACGAGGATCCGACCTTCAAGTTCGGAGAGGACGCCGAGACGGGGCAGATGATCATCCGCGGCATGGGCGAGCTGCACCTCGACATCATCGTCGACCGGTTGAAGCGCGAGTACGGCGTCGAGGCCAACGTCGGACGCCCGCAGGTCGTGCACCGCGAGACGCTCGCGAAGACCGCCGAGACCGAGGCGCGCTTCGAGCGGCAGCTGGAGGACGAGGCGTTGTTCGGGCACGCGCGCCTGCGGATGTCGCCGCGGCCGCGCGGCAGCGGCACCAGCTTGAAGATGGAGCTGGTGAAGGTGGAGGCGCCTGCCGGG
>JBBQJG010000191.1:0-11775 GCA_038325725.1 Polyangia bacterium
TGCGACTTCATCTATGCGTCGCGCGCCGCCAAGCTGGGCCAGCCCGAGGTCGGGCTCGGCGTCATCCCGGGACTGGGCGGCACGCAGCGGTTGCCGCGGCGGGTGGGGCTCGCGCGCGCCCGCGAGCTGCTCTACACGGGCGCCGTCATCGACGCCTACGAGGCGCTGCGCATCGGGCTCGTCAACGCCGTGCTCGAGCCGGACGAGCTCCTGCCCCGCGTGCACGCTGTTGCAAACGCGATCGCGGCGCGCGCGCCGCTGGCCGTCGCGGCGGCCAAGCGCGCGACACGCGTCGGCGCCGACCTCCCCCTGGGCGCGGCGCTCGTCGTCGAGCGGGACCTCTTTTCGGGGTTGTTCACGACCGACGATCAAAAAGAAGGCATGCGGGCCTTCGTAGAAAAGCGGCCCGCGAAGTGGACGGCGAAATGACGCCGGCGCCTTGGACCGCGCGCGCGGCGCTCCGGGCGTCTACAATGGAAGGTTCATGGACCTCGAGCTGACCCCCGAGCAGAAGCTCTTGCGCGACACCGCGCGAGACATCGCCACCAAGGAGATCCTGCCGCGCGCCGCTGAGATCGACCGCGGGCACACGTTCCCGCACGCGATCGTGAGCCGCCTCGGCGAGCTTGGCCTGCTGGGGGTCGCCGTGCCCGAAGCCTGGGGTGGCGCCGGTATGGACACCGTGAGCTACGCGCTCGCGCTTGAGGAGATCTCTCGCGCCTGCGCTTCGTGCGGCGTCATCATGTCGGTGCAGAACTCGCTCGTGTGCGGGCCGCTCACGCACTCGGGCACGGACGCGCAGCGCAAGCACTGGCTGCCCGACCTCGCGACGGGCAAGAAGATTGGTGGCTTCGCGCTGTCGGAGCCGGAGGCCGGTTCGGACGCGGCGGCGCAGCGCACGACGGCCGTGCGCAGGGGCGCAGGCTGGGTCATCAACGGCACGAAGAACTTCATCACGAACGCGCCGGTGGCGTCCGTGCTGCTCGTCGCCGCGAGCACGGATCCCAAGCTGGGCGCGCGCGGCATCTCGGTTTTCTTGGTGCCGACCGACGCGCCCGGCGTCACGATTGGCAAGCCCGACGACAAGCTCGGGATCCGCGGCGCCGTCTCGTCCCAGGTGTTCTTCGCCGACTGCGCCCTCGGGCAGGACGCGCTGCTCGGCGCCGAGGGCGAGGGCTTCAAGATCGCGATGGCCGCGCTCGACGGCGGGCGCATCGGCATCGCCGCGCAGGCCGTCGGCATCGCGCGCGCCGCCTTCGAGGACGCCACGCGCTATGCGCTCGAGCGCAAGACCTTCGGGCAGCCCATCGCCGACCACCAGGCGATCCAGTTCAAGCTCGCCGACATGTGCACGGAGATCGACGCCGCGCGCATGCTGTTGTGGCGCGCGGCCGCCAAAAAAGACGCGGGCGGGCGCTACACGTCCGAGGCCGCGATGGCCAAGCTGTTCGCGTCCGAGGTCGCGAACCGCGCCGCGAAAGAGGGGCTACAGATCTTCGGCGGCTACGGCTACCTGGCCGATTACCCGGCGGAGCGGCACTTTCGCGACGCGAAGATCACCGAGATTTACGAGGGCACGAGCGAGATCCAGCGCCTCGTGATCGCTTCGTCCTTGCTCAAGGAGTGACGGGGGGGCTATTTTCGGCGGGCCTTTCCACCCCCGAGGAGGATGCCGATGACCCGCACGACGTTGGGCGCGAATCTGTTGGCCGGAGCGCTGCTCGCCCTGTCCCTGTCGAATGTGGGCTGCGCGGAGGAGACCGCCTCGGGCGAGCCGCGCGTGCGCGTCATCAAGAACAACGAGGCGCCCCCGGAGGTCGGCGGCATTTCGCCCGACAAGCAGGCGGACATTCAGCTCATGTTGCAGCAGCGCGATCCGTCGACGCTCAAGTGCTACGAGGACGTGCTCAACGACAAGCACGATCGCGCTTTCAAGGGCACCGTCATCGTGCTGCTGTCGTTGCGTCCCTCGGGCGACGGCGCGAAGGCGACGGCCAAGATCATCGGCGGCACGCTCAACAACGAAGAGGTGAACGGGTGCCTCGTCGAGAAGCTCGTCGGGTTCGAGTACCCGCAGATCGCGCACGAAGGCACGATGCAGTACACCTACACGTTCCAGCCGGCTTATTAGTTAGACGGGGGTTCCGCTCGCTGCCGCTCGGGAACCCCCGGGCCCCCCTCGCTCCGCGCGGCAAAGCCGCGCGAAGCTCGCGCTTCTGGTTTCGCGCCGCCAGATGAGCGCTCTGCGCTGGATGTTGCGCGCCACGAAGGATCGTGGCGTTGCGCAACATCGAAAAGGCGGGCGCGCGCGCCGTGCGAGAGATTCGGCGTGGGCTTTTTTCGTGCGTTCGGGAACTTCGCGAGGGGCGCGGTGTCTGTTTAGGGCGTCCGTGGGATCGGTCGATGGTGGGATGGGGAGTTTGACGACGCCGACTCCAAGCAGGCACTAACCACCCGAACGCACGGCACCGCACGAATGAGCACGAGCAGTAAGATCGCGTCTCTGTCCCTTGCGTTGGCGCTCGCCGCGGGCGGCGTCGCCGGTTGCGCGAGCGACGAAGGAGCGCGGCGTTCAAGCGCGCACGAGCCCGGCGGCATTCGCAGCGCAGAAGAGCAAACGGAGCCTCGGACGAACGTGCCCGGTCGGCGCGCCGACGATCCGTCGGGGATGCACCTCGAGACCGAGCTCGGCGTGCTCGAGACGGCCGACGTCGAGGAGACGCTGCAGGGGCGCCTCGACGACGTGCGCGCGTGTTACCGGCGCGCGGGCAAGGCGCAGGACTACGCGGGCGGCCGCGTGTTGCTGCGTTTTCTCGTCGCGGGCGACGGGCACGTCGATGACGTGTGGGTCGTCGAGTCGAGCCTCGGCAACTACTCGGTCGAGCGCTGTGTCGTCGACATCGGGCGCCACGTCGTGTTCGGCGCGCCGAGCGGCAACCGGTCGACGACGTTCGAGTACCCGATCGAGTTCCGCTCGACGAACGAGATGGCCGTGCTCGACATCGACGGCTTGAAGGTCGAGCGCGATCTCGCGGCGTTCTTGCCGCAGCTCGCGGCCTGCGGACAGGTCGCCAAGCAGTCCGTCGCCGCCATCATGTACATCGAGCCGAACGGGTTCCCCGGCTCGGTCGGCCTCGCTGCGAGCACGACGCTCGACGAGCCCGCCGCGGACTGCGTCGTTCAGACGATTCGCGGCTGGAAGATGTCGGCCGTGCTGCCGGCCCACGTGCTGCGCGTGAGCTTCAACATCCCCACGGTCATTGCCCAGTCGGACGCGGCCCCGTCTCCTGGGCGGCAGCCGCACGCAGTTTCGAGTGCTTCCGGCCGTAGGCGGCGTAGATAACGAGCCCGATCACGAGCCACACGCCGAGGCGGAGCCAGTTCGTGACGCCCAGGCCGAAGATCATCGACGCGCACGTGATGATGCCGAGGATCGGGAACAGCGGTACGAGCGGCACGCGGAAGGACCGCGGCAGATCGGGGCGCTTCACGCGCAGGATCCACACGCCGACGCACACGAGGATGAACGCGAACAGCGTCCCGATGCTCGTCATGTCGCCCACGATCTCACCTGGCACGAAAGCGGCGAAGGCGCCGACGAAAGCCAGGAAGATGAGGTTCGTCTTGTACGGCGTGCCGTAGCGCGGGTGGATCTTCGAGAACACGGGCGGCATGAGGCCGTCCTTCGAGAGCGTGAAGAACACGCGCGACTGGCCGAGCAGCATGACGAGGATGACCGACGAGAAGCCGGCGAGGATCGCCACGGTCACGAACTTTCCGAGCCAGCCGTAGCCGTGCATGTACGTCGTGATGGCGTAGACGACGGAGGCCTCTTTGCCCTGCGTGCGGAAGTCCTGCACCGAGGCGACGCCCGTGAGCACGTGCGCGAACAAGATGTAGAGCACCGTGCAGATCACGAGCGATCCGAGGATGCCGATGGGCATGTCTCGCTTGGGATTCTTTGATTCTTGCGCGGCCGTCGACACGGCGTCGAAGCCGATGAAGGCGAAGAAGACGACGCCGCCCGCGCCGAGGATGCCCAGCAGGCCGCCGTAGTTGTGGGCGATGCCGTGACCGTCGACGAAGGTGCTCGGGGCCGGGATGTACGGGACGTGGTTCGCGGGGTTGATGAAGCCCCAGCCCAGCGCGATGAACAGGATGACGATCGCGACCTTCGTGACGACGATGAGGCCGTTGACGAAGGCCGACTCCTGGATGCCGCGGATGAGCAGCAGCGTGAGCGCGCCGACGATAAAAAGCGCGGGCGCGTTCATGATGCCGTGGGCCGTGACGACGCCGCTCGCGTCGACGAGCCGCTCGAACGGCGAGTGGCACCAGGCGTAGGGGATGCTGACGCCGAAATACTCGAGCAGCTTGTTGAGGTACTCGCTCCAGGCGATGCCGACGGTGGCGGCGCCGATCGCGTACTCGAGCACGAGATCCCACCCGATGATCCAGGCGATGAGCTCGCCCATCGTCGCGTAGGTGTACGTGTAGGCGCTGCCGGAGATGGGGATCATCGACGCCATCTCGGCGTAGCAGAGGCCCGCGAAGGCGCTGCCCACCGACGCGACGATGAAGCCGATCGTCACCGACGGGCCGGCGTTGTTGGCGGCGGCGGCGGCCGTGCGCACGAAGAGGCCCGCGCCGATGATGGCGCCGATGCCGAGCATGACGAGATCCGAGGGCCCGAGCGTGCGCTTGAGGCCGTGATCGACGTCGGCGTCGGCGCGCAGCTTGTCGACGGACTTCGTCGCGAACAGAGGATTACGCGACATCGGGAGTTCCTTTCAACGTGCGCGCGGCGTGCGCCGATCTGAGCATGGCGACGGCAGTGTAGACGACGACGCCCGCGACGAGCCACTTGACGACCGTGAGCGGGAGCGACTTGACGACGAGGCCCGCGACGATCGCGGCGGGCGTGCCCGCGAGCGTGAGGCCGAGCGCGGCGCGCAGATCGTAGCGGCCCGAGCGCACGAAGCGAATGCTCGCCGCCGGCATGAGGAAGGCGCACGAGCCCATCATGATGGGGAAGGCCGTCGTGTCGTTCATGCCGAGGAGCGACACGAGGATCATGCAGGGCGCATAAAGGCCGATCCCCAGCGTCATGAGCGCGCCGAGCACGAAGTTGCCGACGAGGCCGAGCGCGAGCTTGCCCCCGACGAGGCCGAGCGCGTCGCCGCCGCCCGGCATGAAGTGCGTCAGGCGCATCACGATGATGACGG
The DNA here is from genome assembly GCA_038325725.1 of Polyangia bacterium. Classification (GTDB taxonomy): domain Bacteria; phylum Myxococcota_A; class Polyangia; order Fen-1088; family Fen-1088; genus DASZFV01. Next base: position 5,226 of record JBBQJG010000191.1, read on the forward strand.
CCGCGACGAGCAGGAGCGAGCCCATGCCGAGCTGGACACGCCGCCTCGACCAACTCGAAACGACGCCCGCGCCGAGCCAGGCGCCCGCGACGGCCGCGGCGATCATGGGCAGCAGCGTCGACATCTCGACATCGACGACGAGGATGAAGATGATCGCCTCGGCGAAGGTCGGCACGGAGTGGCCGACGTTGAGCGTGCCGGGGATGTTCTCGTCGTCGACGACGCGTCCGAGCTTGTACATCGCCGTCGTCGACGCGAAGGACCCGATGCCGAGCGTGTCGAGGAAGTCCGTGATGAAGCCGATGAGGAGGTGCAGCGGCGTCGGCCAGACGGGCGCGCCCGGGGCCCGCGCCTTTCGGGCCGCTCGCACCCAAATGACGACGAAGACGACGCCCAGCACCGCCAAAAGCGCGAAAAGGACCGTCCGCCCCGAAGACTCCATCGTCGGAGCGACTGTAGTGTCTTGACGGGTCGCGCGTCCACCGGCAGCGTCGGGGCGTGGACGTCGCTTCGCTCCTGCGCCGCAAGCCGACCGAGGCGCCGGGCGAGGAGGGCGTCGGGCTTCGCCGCTCGTTGGGCGCGTTCGATCTCACGATGCTCGGCGTGGGCGCGATCGTGGGCGCGGGGATCTTCTCCAGCGTCGGCGAAATGGCCGCCGGCAGCGCGACGCACCCGGGGGCCGGCCCCGCGCTCATCCTTTCGTACTTGCTGACGGCGTTCGCGTGCGGCCTGTGCGCGCTCTGCTACGCCGAGATCGCGTCGATGGTCCCCGTGGCCGGCAGCGCCTACACGTACTCGTACGTCGCGCTCGGCGAGATCTTCGCGTGGATCATCGGCTGGGACCTCATCATCGAGTACGCCGTGGGGAACATCTACGTCGCGCAGAGCTGGGCGGACTACTTCCGCTCGTTCCTGAGCGGCGCGTTCGGCGTCGATTTTCCCGCGTGGATGGCCACCGATCTCCAGACCGTCGCGCACGAGCCCGCGCTGCGCGCGATGGCGCCCGTGCTGCACACGCCGTTCGGCCCGCTCGTCGTCGGGTTCAACTTGCCAGCGGCGTTCGTCGTCGGGGCGCTCACGCTGTTGCTCGTGCGCGGCGTGCGCGAGAGCGCGCGCGCCAACGCCGTCATGGTGATGTTCAAGCTCGTGCTCGTCGTCGCGTTCGTGGGTCTGGGCGCCGCCTACGTCGAGCCGGCGCACTGGCACCCCTTCGCGCCGCACGGCTTTCGCGGCGTGTGGGCGGGCGCCTCGCTCGCGTTCTTCTCGTACATCGGCTTCGACGCCGTCTCGACGCTGGGCGAAGAGACTCGGACGCCGCAGCGCGATCTCCCGCGCGGCATGCTGTGGTCGCTCGCGATCTGCACCGTGCTCTACGTCGCCGTCGCCGCCGTCATGACGGGCCTCGTGCCGTCGGCGGAGCTCGCGACGGGCGATCCGCTCGCGCACGCGCTGCGCGCCGCCGGCCTCGGGCGCGCCGCCACGGCGATGTCCTTCGGCGCCGTCATCGCCGTGACCGCCGTGCTGCTCGTGTTTCAGCTGGGCCAGCCCCGCATCCTCTTCGCGATGGCGCGTGACGGGCTGTTGCCGCCCGCGTTCGCGCGCGTGCACGGGCGCTTTCGCACGCCCGTCGTCGGCACGGTGCTCACGGGCGCGTTCGTCGCCGTCATGCCGACCTTCTTGACCCAAGACCAGGCCCTCGAGCTCACGAACATCGGGACGCTGTTCGCGTTCCTGCTCGTCGCGCTCGGCGTGATCGCGCTGCGCGTGCGCGAGCCCGACCGCGCGCGCCCCTTTCGCTGCCCGGGCTACCCCGTGACGCCCGCGCTCGCCGTGGCGTCTTGCCTCGCGCTCATGGCGGGGCTGCCGTCGACGAACTGGTGGCGCTTCGCAATTTGGCTCGCCGTCGGCCTCGTGATCTATTTCAGCTACGGCGCCAAGCGCAGCGTGTTGGCGCGGAGCAAGCCGCTCGTCTGACTACTGGACTACTGTCCGGTGCCGTCGGTCTTCTTCTTGCCGGGCTTTTCGGACTTGTCGCCGTCCGACGCGCGCTGCTTCTTGTCGGCCTCGGCCGCCTTCTTGGTCTCGGCGGCGATCTCTTTTTCCATCTCTTTGGCGCGCTTTTCCTCGCAGCCCTTCGGCTCGCATTCGCCGGGACAGTCACATTTGCCCTTCTTCGCGCACATACAGGCGCCGGCCGTGTCCTTGTAGCAGCCACACGCGTTTACGTCCTTGTGGGGCGCCGCGGGCGCGGCGGCAGCCGGCTTCTTGCTCTTCGCTTGCGCGTCCCGCGCGACCAACCCGGCGCTCGACAACGCGACCACGAACGTCGCAACGACCCCCCAATTCACGAAAGTTCCACGCATGGTGGCCTCCTTTGGCGATATCGGCCCCGACCTGCTCGACTCATCTGTAAAGTACTCTCATGTCGCGTCCCCGGCGAACGGATCTGGACGGGCGACAATCGAGGGAGGGAAAAGGGCGGCGGCCGACGGGGCGCGTGTTCGCGTTCCGGGCCGACCCGGCGATGGTCGAGGCGCTCAACGCGATGCCGAACGCCTCGGACTTCATTCGCAAGGCGATCATTCGCAGCCTGGAGGAACCCTGTCCCGTGTGCACGGGGACGGGCGTCGTCGCGACGGGCTTCCGCAGCCAACTCGAACGCCTCGAGGGGCACCTCGTCTTGCGTCGCTGCAGCTGCTGCGCGACGGAGTACCCAGGTTTCTGCTCCGACGTCATCCCGCGCCTCAAGGGACTGGACCGCCTTCGTTACGAGCTGGAGATCAAACGCGGCGAATACCTGTGCGCGCCGTGCCTCGAGCGCGCGCCGCCGTGCGACACCTGCGCGCGCCCCATGGATCGCCACGCGCCCGAGAGCTTCGTCGCACACTTCCGTGTGCAGCGCGTCGGCCGCGCCCTGCTCATCGATCCGGTGCTCGTCGAGGACGACGAATCGGGGCGCGCGCGTCGACCCCGCGCGGCGCGCTGAGCGCGTGACCCGGACGCCGGGGTTGCGGTTATAGTTCGCGGCCCATGCCTTCGTTGGACCTCGACCACTATCCGCTCGAAAAGCTCGCCAATCAGGTGGGCACGCCGTTCTACCTGACCGACGCGGGCGAGCTGCGCCGCCGCCTGGCGCGCCTCGCGGCGCTCACCGACGGGCCGTCGCTGCAAGCGCGCTATGCGATGAAGGCGAGCTCCGGCTGGAAGGTGCTCGAGACGGTCCGCGCGGCGGGCCTGTGGATCGACGCCGTGAGCGGCAACGAGGTGCTGCGCGCGCGGCGCGCCGGGTTCGCGATGGGCGCCGTCCCGCCCGTCGTCATGTTGACGGTCGATGTTCTGCGCGACAACGCGCTCACGGCCGTGCTCGAGCACGGCGTGCTGCCGAACGTCGGCTCTCCTGGAATGATAGATGAGCTGCGGGGCGCGGGTTATCGGGGCCCCATCGCGGTGCGCGTGAACCCGGGCTTCGGCCCCGGGCACGTGCAGTCGTGCGACACGGGCGGCCCGTCGTCGAAGCACGGCGTGTGGCACGAATCGTTGGCGGCGCTGCGCGCGCGCGCCGCCGCGGCGAAGCTCCCCATCACATCGCTGCACGCGCACATCGGCACCGGGCCACAGGTGCGCGAGTTCGACGAAAACATGCGCAAGCTCGTCGACGTCTACGCGGCGCTCTTGCCCGAGTTCCCGGACGTCGAGTCGGTGAACCTGGGCGGCGGGATCCCGCACCCGTATCGTCCCGGCGGGACCGAGTACGATCTGGCTTGGTACCGGCCCGTGCTCGTCGAGGCGGCCGAGCGGCTCGCCAAGATCGCGGGCAAGCCGATCCGGATCGAGATCGAGCCGGGGCGTTATCCCGTCGCCGCGGCGGGCGTGCTCGTCGCGCGCGTCAAGGACCTCAAGAAGACGAACGCCAACGCCAAGGGGCCGGGGCACGAGTTCATCATGGTCGACGCCGGCTTCAACGATCTGATCCGCCCGGCGATGTACGGCTCGTACCACCACATCTCGATCGTGGGGAAGGGCGCGGGGCGCCCGCCCGAGCCGTTCGTGGTCGCGGGTCCGCTGTGCGAGAGCGGCGACGTCTTCACGCGCGACGATCACGAGCTGCTCGATCCGCGCCCGCTGCCGCGTCCCGACGTCGGCGATCTGCTCGTGCTGCACGACGCGGGCGCCTACGGCGCGATGATGAGCTCGAACTACGTATCGCTAGGCCGCGCGCCGCAAGTCTGGTGGGACGACGGCAAGGTGTCGCTGGTCTCGCGCCGCGAGTCGCTCGACGACGTCCTGCGCGCCGAGTGCGACGAGCCGATCTGACGGGGGCCCACTGGCGACCGCTCGCGAACGCCGGTCCCCCTCGCTCCAGGCGGAGAAGCCGCCCTACGCGCGCTCCTCCAAGCAACGGAGGCACAGGAACGTCGAGCGGCCGGCCTGCACGAGGCGCTTGATGACGCCGCCCTTGCCGCGCGGGCAGGGCAGGGTGGCGCGGCCGTAGACGAGGAAGGGGTTCAGCTTGCGGTTCTCTTCGACGTAAACGATCTCGCCGTCGCCCCTGTCGGCGCCGGCCTCGTCGAAGCGCGCGAGGGTGAAGGCGATCGACGCGAGGATCGCGCGCGCGAGGCGGCCGACCTCGGCGCGCGTGAGGGCGCGCGCGGCCCGACGCGGATCGAGCTTGGCGCGGAAGAGCGACTCGCTCGCCTGGATGTTGCCGACGCCCGCGAGGATCTTCTGATCGAGGAGCGCGACTTTGATAGGCAGGCTCACGCGCGCCAGGCGCGCGTGCAGGCGGTCGGCGTCGATGCCGTCCCGCAGCGGATCGGGGCCGAGAGCTGCGAGCGACGGTCGCTCGTCGAAGCGCGCGTCCGGCACGAGCCGCAGGCGGCCGAGGCGCCGCATGTCGCAGTAGTGCAGCGTCGCGCCGTCATCGAGCCCGAGCCGCACGTGCGAAAACCGAGGCGCCTCGGCGCTCGCGCGCCCGCGCCGCACCCACTTGCCCGTCATGCCGAGGTGCGACCACAGGCCGAGCGTGGCGCGTCCGCGCGTGAGCGTCACGAGCAGGTGCTTGCCGACGCGCTCGACGCCGCGCACGCGCATGCCCACGAGCGGCGCGAGCCCGAGCGGACCCGCGGCGCTCACGATCGACGTCGGCGCCGCGTCGACGCCGCGCACGCGACGGCCTTTCGTCCAGCGGCGCAGGTTGCGCGCCGCGACCTCGACTTCGGGGAGCTCGGGCAACGGCTATTCCAAATCGACGGGCGCCGCGAGCGCCTGCCCGATCGCCGATTCGATCGCCGCGGGAGGCAAGCCGCGCCAAAAGACGTGCCATTCGGCGAAGCGCGCGAGGCCATCGCACTGCTTCGCGTACCACGGCGTGATCGGGTTCGTGGGTCGCGATCGCCAATAGAAGGTGGGAAAGTCGCGCGCGATCAGCGACCACAGCTCGGTGCCGATGCCTTCGCCCTGCGCCTGCCGATCGACGGCGAACTTCGTGAGGTACGGCGCGACGGCCGTCTCGCGCACGACGGCGATGCCCTGGTAGTTCTCTTCGATGTAGACGCGCAGCGCGGGCGCCGCGAAGAAGCCCGCGCGCAGGGGACGCCCGAACGCCGACTCGAACAGCGTGCGCGCGCGGACCTGATCGAGCCCCTCCCACGTCGTGCGTGCGTCGATGCGCGAGCCGCGGCGCACGAGGGTGCCGGCGCCCGTGACCGTGAAGAGCTCGCGCAGGAACTGCAGCGGGTTGACGACCGTCGCGCTCATGCGGTGAGGCACGCGCTCGAGCAAGAGCTTCACCTGCCGCAGGAGCTGGGCTTGACCGCGCGACAGCGCGCCCGGCGCGACGAGCCGATCGTAGTCGTTCGTGAGGTTGACCACCGACAGCGGCAGGTTGTTGTGCTCGAGCCCGCGCCGCCGGCTGAGGAACACGATCTTGCGCGTCTCGAGCGCCTCGGCGAGCTGCGCGAGCAGGCGGAAGCGCGCTTCGGTGTTGACGTCCTTGGCCGCCTCGAGCGTCACGAGCGGGACCTCGCCCGCGGCGATCGCGGCGCGGATCGCGTCGAGCACCGCGGGGTCGACGGTCGCGCCGCAGGTGACGATGCGCGCGGCGACGTCATCCTCGACGAGCCAATCGCGCACGCGCGTCGCTTGCGCGTCGGCGTCCTTCGGCTCCATGAGGCCGAGCAGCACGACGGGCACGAGGCCGAGGCCCGTGAGGATGCGCAGGTCGAAGTGTACCTGGTCCAGCGCCGACTTCACGATGGGCGCGCTCGCCGCGAGGATCGCGAAGCTCTCTTTGCGCTGCGAGCGGAAGAGCTTGAGGTAGAGGTCGACGTCGGCCTTCTGACCGACGCTCTCGAGGAAGCGCTGAATGATCTCCGGCTCCATCACGAGGCCGTCACCTCCAACGCGCGCGCGAAGAGCGCCTGCGCCGCCTCGAGCTCGGCCCCCTCGACGTATTCGTCGGCGGCGTGCGCCTCCTCGATGCGACCGGGGCCGTAGACAACAGCATCGATGCCGCGCTCCGAGAGGCGCGCCGCCTCGGTCCAGAACGCCA
>JBBQJG010000192.1:0-11754 GCA_038325725.1 Polyangia bacterium
CGGCGCCCGTCGCGCCCGCGGCGCCGGTCGCGCCGGCGCTGCCGGTCGAGCCGGCGTTGCCGCCGCCGGGGCGCTCGCTCGACGAACAGGCGGCGAGGGACAGGATCAGGGCGACGTGGGGGAGGCGTCTCGTGAGGCTCATCGGCGCATTCTGCCCGCGTGCGTCCCGGGGCCGATGCGAAATCGACGGACCCGCTGCATCAATGGCCGTGGGGCGCTGGGGGAGGGACGCCCGCGACGCCCGATCCTGGCTGGGGCGTGGCACTATGGCCTCCGTGTCGTCGTCGTCGCCTGGGGCTGACGCGGACTCGTCCGCGACGGCCTCGATCCTCGAAGACCTGCCCGTCGGGGTTTGGGTCGCCAAGGCCCCGAGCGGCGAGCTCGTCTACGCGAACAACGCCTTCACCGCCATCATGGGAACCGCCGCGCGCGACGACGTCCGTGCCGGGGAATATGCGCCCGCCTACAGCCTGCAGGATCGCGACGGGCGGCCGTACCCCGAGGAACGGCTCCCCTTCGTGCAGGCGCTGCGGCGCCGGGAGACTGTCGTCGTCGACGACATCGTCATCGCGCGGGGCGACGGCACGCAGGTGTTCGTGCGCGCGTTCGGCAAGCCGCTTTTGGGCAAAGCAGGCGAGATCGAGCAGGTCGTCGTCGCGTTCGTCGACATCACGGCCGAGGTCAAGGCGCAGGCCGGCACCGTCGTCGCACAGCACAAGCTCAAGACGGCGCTCCAACACGCGCCCGTGATCCTGTTCGCGCACGACGTCGACGGGACGATCACCGTCTCCGAGGGCGCCGCGCTCAAGCGCATGGGCTTCGAGTCCGGCGAGCTCGTGGGGCGCTCGATTCACGACCTGTACGAGGACAACCCGCTCATCATGGACAACTACCGCCGCGCGATGGCGGGCGAGACGTTCACGACGACGGCCGACCTCGGGGAGATCGTTCTCGAGACGTGGATGTCGCCCATGCGCGGCGTCGACGGAGAGGTCGGCGGCATCATCGGCGTGTCGACCGACGTCACCGAGCGCGCGCGCATGCAGCAACAGGTGCACCAGGCCGAGCGGCTCGCGGCGATCGGCCGGCTCGCCGCGAGCGTCGCGCACGAGATCAACAACCCGCTCGCGTACGCGATGGAGGCGCTGCGCCTCGCGGGGGAGATCATCGCGCGCGAGCGTCCGGGAGGCGGCGTGGGAGAGGGGGGCCTCGAGGAGCTGCTGCGCGAGGCGCGGGACGGCATGGAGCGCGTCCGCCACATCACGCGCGATCTCAAGCTGTTCTCACGCGACGACGAAGACGTGCGGCGGCCTCACCAGATCGCCTACGTCCTCGCGGCGGCGATGAAGATGGTCGCGACACGCGTGGGCGCGCGCGCCCGCGTCGAGGTCGAGCCGGCGCCGTCGGCGACCGTGCTCGCCGACGAGAACCGCCTCATTCAGATTTTCGTGAACCTCGTCCTCAACGCCGCCGACGCGCTCTCCCCGGACGGCGTCGAACGCAACTGCATCACGGTGCGCAGCCGTGTCGAAGCCGGTCGCACGGTCGTCATCGCGATCTCTGACAACGGCCCGGGGATCCCGGCCGAGCTGCGCGCGCGCGTGTTCGAGCCCTTCTTCACGACGAAGCCCGTGGGCGAGGGGACCGGCCTCGGCCTCTTCGTGACGCGCAACCTCGTCGAGGCGCTCGGCGGGACGATCGCGATCGGCGACGCCGCGGAGGGCGGCGCCGAGTTCACGATCCGCCTGCCCATGATCGATCCGCCCGCCGTGGCGCCCGCACCCGCGCCGCCCGCGCGCGCCGCCGCGCCCGGGCGCGCGCGCGTGCTCATCATCGACGACGAGCCGCAGCTGGCGCGGGTGTTCCGAACGGCGCTCGCGAAGCTGCACGACGTGGAGGCCATCACGAACGGCCGTGCGGCGCTGGCGCACCTGCTCGAGAGCCCGCCTTACGATCTCGTCCTGTGCGACCTCATGATGGCCGACGTCTCGGGCATGGAGGTGTTCGAGGAGCTGCGCCGCCAGCGCCCCGAGCACGCGCGCGCGTTCGTCTTCATGACGGGCGGCGTGTTCGATCCGAAGGTCGCCGAGTTCCTCGCGTCGGTGCCCAACGACTGCGTCGACAAGCCGTTCGACATCCGCGCCGAAGTCGCTCGCCGTCTGGCCGATCGATAGATCTCAGCCGCGCGCGAGGAGCTCGCGGAGCAGCGCGTCCCAGCCGTCGTTGACGACGGCGCGCGAGAAGGCCCGCTCGTGCGTCGCGAGCGCGCGCGCCTGCAAACGGCCGAGCGCCGCCGGATCGTCGGCGAGGGCGTGCAGCCCGTCGACGACGGCGGCGCGGCGCGCGTCATCGAGGACGAAGCCGAGGTCGTGCTCGGCGATCCAGCGCGCGATCTCCGAGTCGTCGGGGCCCGCGAAGACGACGGGGCGCCCCACGGCGAGCGAGCCGAAAAACTTCGACGGCACGACGATGCCGGCCCATTCGGCGCGCAGGCTCAGCAGGTGGAGGTCCGCCGCCTCGAGGCGCGCCGCGAGCTCGGACTCGTCGGCGAACGGCGCGAGGCTGACGTTCGTGTCGTCGGCCCGCAGCGCGGCGACGAGATCATTTTGGCGGAAGCCGCGCCCCGCGAAGCAGAACGAGATCGCGTCGCCCGAGCGGGCCCGGCAGGCGCGCGCGAGGGCGAGCATCTGCTCGAAGTCGTGGGCGCGGCCCAGCGTCCCCGAATACAGGAGCGCGAGCCGCGCGCGCGGAAACAGCTTCGCGCGAACGGCGGCGTCGGGTGGCGCGAGGCGGCCGGGCGCGGCGAGCGCCCAAGGCACGAGCGTGCGGCGCATCGCGCGCGATCCGTAGGCCGCGAGGCGCTCCTGCATGCGCGGCCCGATGTCGACGAGCGCGTCGAAGCGCGCGTACGCGCGCCGCATGAGGGCGCGCGCCACGACGGCGGCCGCGCGCAGGACGCGTCCGCCGAGCCCCGCCCGCCCGACCTGCTCGGCCTCGATCGCCTCGGGGTACAGATCGAAGCACCAGTGCACGAGCCGCAGGCGCGGAAAAAAAAGGCGCAGCGGCAGCGCGAGCAACGCCGCGAAGGCGGGGTCGGATCCGATGACGACGGCATCGAAGCGAGGCATGCGCGCGATCGCGAGAAACCACGCGAAGAGCATCCACGTGCTGTTCGCGAGCCGCGGCAGCGGCTTGCTCTGGGCCCAGTCGGGGCGGAACACGCGCCGGATCTCGACGCCGTTCCACGTCTCGCTCGGCTCGAAGGTGCGCGCTTGGTTCCAAGACCGGTTGCTCGTGAGCGCCGTGACCTGCCACCCGCGACGCGTCTGCTCGAGCGCGAGCTCGTCGAACTGTCGCGCGCTCACGACATCGTCGGGGTGAAAGAAGTGGTAGCAGACGAGCAAGCGCGGCAAGGGCCCTCACTAGACCACATCTCGGACAATTCGCGACGGTGCGTGGACCGTGCGAAGCTACCGTCCGAATGTTGCGCGGGACGACACGAGGGACGGCGGGCGGCCTGGGCGTCATCGCGATCCTCGCCGTCGCGACGTCGGCGCTCGTGAGCTGGAAGATGCGCGGCGACGCGAGCGATCTGCGAGGTCCGCTCGCGAATGAGATCGCGCGCGGCTCGCTCGTGGGCTTGGGCCGCGCGCAGGCGATCGGCCGCCGCGTCATCATCGCCGAGCCGGACGACGCCGAATCGGCGGCGCTCCTCGCCTTCACGAGCGCGCTGCTCGCGACGGAGCTGGGCCAGGGGACGATCAACGAAGCCGAGTCCGCGGCCGCGCGCGCCGAGGCGGCGCACGGCGACCCCGCCAAGGCCGGCAACGTCGCCGCGATTGCGGGCGCGGCGCGCGCGCTCGTGTCGCTGCGCAAGGGTCGGTTTTCCGACGCGCTCGCGCGCGCGACCGCCGCCGCGGCGGCGCCAGGCTTGCCTTACCCGCGCGTCGCGCTCGGCCGCGTGCGGGCGGCAATGGGTGATCTCGTGGGCGCGAGCCGCGCGCTCGAGGCGGCCATGGTCGAGGCGCCGAAGTTCCTGCCGGCGCACTTCGTGTGGGCCGAGGTGCACATCGATCTCGGCGACGCCGCGGGCGCGCAGGCCGTGCTCGCGCCGATCGTCGCGCGCGCGCCCGAAGACATTCGCGCGCGGCTGCTGCTCGAAGAGGCCTCGCAGGCGCTCGCCGCGGGACCGCGCGACGGCAAGGCGCCTCCGCCCGCGCGCACCGCGCTCGAGGCCCCGTGTGGCGAGAACGGCGTGATCGCGCCCTACGTCGTCGCGGGCTGCGCGCTCGCGTTGTCGTCGCGCGCGCGGCTCGCGGGTGACAGGTTCGCGGCCTCGGCGCAGGCGCGCGCGGCGTCGCGGGCGCTCCCCGACGTGCCGCGCTTGCTCGCCCGCGCCGCGCAGCTCCTCGCGGCGACGGGTTCTATCGACAGCGCCGAGAAGCTCGCGGCGCGCGCCGCCGAGCTCGAGCGCCCCGAGGCGCCCTCGCTCGCGTGGGCGCGGCTCGCCGTGACGCTCGGCCACGGCCGCGCCGCGACGGCACCTCCCGGGCTCCGCCCCGCCGACGGCACGGCCCGCGTGCTCGCGGCGCGCGCGTCGTTCGCGGCCGGCGGCGCGGGCGCGCTCGCGGCGACGCTCGCCGGCTTCGGCGCCGACGTCGTCGAGCGCGACGCCGACCTGCGCCTGCTGCGTCGCCTCACCGTGCCCGCCGCCGAACGCAAGGCGGCGCCCGAGACCGCGCAGCCGCCGAGCGGCGCCACGACGACCGCCGAAGCCTACGTCGACGGCGTCCGCGCGCGCCTCGACGGAGACGCGTCGCTCGCCGCGGAGAAGCTCTCATATGCACTGGGTGGCCACGGCGACGCTTGCCGCGCCGCCGGCGAGTACGTCGCCGCGCTCCGCTCGCTCAAGCGCCACGCCGACGCGTCGGCTTTCTCGGCCCTCAGAGCGGAAAACAAGGAGTGCGTGAACCTGCCCGCGCCGTAGTCACTCGGTCTTGCCGCGCGTCGGATCGTGCTCGGTGCCGTCGGCGTCCTGGCGGTTGACACCGTAGTCGGTCCACTCTTGCGGCTCGTCGCGCACGTCGACGTGCACGAACTGCGAGACCGGGTAGTAGCCGATGCCCTTGATGCCCATCGCGCGCGCGAGATCGCGCACCATGAGCGGCGTCATGCCGGGGATGCGGATGTCGGCGGCCATGCCGCGCGTGTGATAGCTCAGCTGCGCGAGCGAGAACATCGGCGCGCGGAAGCCCGAGACCAGCTCGATCTTCTGGTGCGTGCGCTGCGCGATCCGGTACAGCAGCTCGACGAGGCGCGGGTCGAGCGGCGTCTCGGCTCCCGTGCGCAAACAGCGCATGAGGTGGCGCAGCGAACGGTACGACGACGCCTCGACCTCGCCGCTCGCGAGATCGAGCACGACCTCGACGCGCTCGCCCGTGTTGACGGACTCGAGCACGAACTTGCCCTTTTGCCCCGTGGGCCGCCGCGAGGGCGCCGTCGCGCTGTCGGCTTCGCCAGCGCCCGGCACCGGGTGCATCGCCGCCGTGTCGGCCGCGAGCACCATCTCGTGCACGCGCCCCTCGAGCCGGTTCACCGAGCCGTTGAGGCGCCACGACCCGGCGAGCAGGCCCGCCGACGTCACGACGAGCAAGGCCGCGACGATCGACACCGCGCGCGGCAACCCGCGCGGCAGCGTGATCGTCCGCAGCGGTCGGCTCGCGTCGCCCGCGATGACGATGCGCAGGCGCTCGCGCCGCGGCGCCGCCGCCTCCTTGCGGATGCGGTCGAGCTCCGGGACCGAGCGCCGCGCGTCCGCCATCGTCGGTCGCTCTTACGCGACCGGGCTGAGGTGGCGGCCCGAGGCCGGCGACGACAGCTCGCTGCTCACGCCGCCGCCGCGCCCGGAGTCTTCGCCCATGCGGCTCGTGCCGCGAAAGACGCCGCCCGTCTCGATGCGCACGCTCTTCGCGTCGATGTCGCCTTCGATGCGGCCCTTGGCGAGGATCTCGAGGTGGCCCGTGCACACGACGTTGCCCAGGATCCGCCCCGCGACGACGATGTCCGTGCCGCGGAGATCGCCGCGCACGAGGCCGCTCTCGCCGACGACGATCGCGGCGCGCGCCTCGACGTTGCCTTCGACAGTGCCGTCGATGCGAAAGCCGCCGTCGGCCGTGAGATCGCCGCGCACGACGAGCGACTGTCCGAGGACGTTCTCGATCGGCTCCCGCGACGCCGCCCGCCCCCCGTCCGATTTCGATCGCCAGCTCATGGTCGTCCTCCTGGGGCCCTTGCCCAATGGACTTTCATCGGGCGCCGTGGGGAAAACTGTAGAGGCCGCGCGCTGTTGGCGCGGCGCAGCGGGATCGCTACGGGGTGTCAGGGGTCGTCTGGCGAATCGGCCCGTAGACAACGGGGCTTGTTCCGATAGCGGTGCTCGAACGGGACGTACACCAGGCAGGTCTTGGTCTTCCCCTCGACCTCGCAGATGTTTTGGCAGGCCGCGTAGACCTCGTCGTGCTCGCGCAGCGCGGTCTTTCCCGTTCTCGGATCGACGACGCGGTTGTGAGCATGGCCGCGCGGGCCCGCGGCGCCCCCGGGCTCGTCGGCCGAGTGGACACTCGTGAGGATGAGGTCGGGCACGCCCTCGGCCCAGATGCCGCGACGAGCTTTCTGCGCGGCGACTTGGATCCCGAGCAGCTTCGCGTCGGGCGTCTCGGGCGCGACGGCGAAGACCATGGCGAGGCCTTGCCCGATCAAGTCGGCGGCCGCGTCCGGGCAGTCGACGAGGGTGCGCCCGTAGGAGTCGGGCTTGCCGAGCGAGCGACAGGTGCGCGTCTGCGACGAGACGACGACCGTCGCGCGGTTCGCGAGGACCTCGAGCGCCGCGGGATCCCACGCGCCCCAGCGATGGACGGCGCCGTACGTCTCGAGCGTGTTGTAGCCGCTCACGCGCGCGGGGTGCTTCGCGCCTTGGGCGCGAAACGTGTCGCCGTCGCTCCACACGACGGGCACCGCAACTCCGTCGAGGACGATCGACGCGTGGCGGCCGTGGAACGACGAGCGCCCGCGGGCGTCGGCGCGCGTGGGCGTCACGACGAGCGCGAGCAGGAGCGCGGCCGCGGCCGCCTTCACGGGCGCGGGGGCCCGAAGCGCTCGGCGGAGCGCTCCTTCGCCTTTTGGGCCTCGACGGCGCGATCGCGAAACGGCGCGGACGTCACGAGGCCGTCGATGAGCCGTCGCGCGACGGCGGCGACCTCTTCGACGCTCTCGTTGAAGATGACCTCGTTCATCTTCGAGGGCGCGGTGAAGCCCGAGAGCTTGCGGACGAACTGCAGCGACGCCGCGCGGATCTCTTCGTCGGTCGCGGGCGGCGCGAAGTGGAACAGGGTCTTGATGCTGCGGCACATGGGTCACCTCCCGAGAGCGCGCCGGGGCCGGCTACTGGACGTACGGGCCGCAGCGGCTGATGTTCATGTGGCAAGTATAGTGATCGGCGTCGGGACATTCCGCGGCGGCCGCGCAGGCGCAGGCCGTGATGTCGACGCACTCGCCGTAGCAGGTGCCTACGACCGACGGGACCTGGTTCGTCGGGCAGCTCGGCGTCGCGATCTTGCAGAGCACCGAGCGTGTGTCGCAAGAGACGCTGCCGGCGCACGCGCCTCGGTGCGCGAAGGCGCGGGTGGGACAGCTGCCGCTCGCCGTGAAGGTCTTGCCGTCGCACCCGCAATACTCGGCGACGTCGGCGGTGCAGGCCACGGCCGTCGTGTCGCAGGTCCACGCGGCATTGCAGGTCGTGCCCTTGCACGTGCCGTTGCACGCCGTGTCGAGGCAGGGCGCGCCCGCGCCCGCCGAGCCGGTCTGGCCCGCAGTCCCCGTCGTGCCGCCCGTCGCCGTGTGGCCCGCGGTGCCTGACGAGCCGCCGCTGCCGGCGGTGCCTGACGAGCCAGCGCTGCCGGCGGCGCCTGACGAGCCGCCGCTGCCGGCGGCGCCTGACGAGCCGGCGCTGCCGGCGGCGCCTGACGAGCCGGCGCTGCCTGCGCTGCCGGCGGCGCCTGACGAGCCGGCGCTGCCTTCGCTGCCCGCGGCGCCTGACGAGCCGGCGCTGCCTTCGCTGCCCGCGGCGCCGTCGGACGAGGTGCTCACGCTGCCGCAGCTCGCTGACGCGACGACCGCGACGAGCGCGAAGAGAGAGAAGGTGCGGGCGAATAGGGTGGGGCTCATCGGGCCAGGATCTCACGCTTCGCGTCTCGGCTACAATCGCCCGCGCATGGCTCGTCAGACTCGGGTCCTCGCTCGCTCGGTGTCGTGGCGCGATTTCTTCACGGTCGCCGTCCCCGTGGGGCTCGTCGTCATCGCGGCGATCTGGCTCGCCGTGCGGCTCGTCCACCAGGCGCCGCCCACCTTCATCCGCATGTTGAGCGGCCCCGACGGCAGCAGCTACCGCACGATGGCGGAGCGCTACCAAAAGATCATCGAGAAGCACGGCGTGAAGGTCGTCCTCGTGCCGTCGCTGGGCGCGCTCGACAACCTCCACCAGCTGGGCGATCGACACGTGGCCGTCGACGTCGGCTTCGTGCAGGGCGGGCTCGCCGAGGACGCCGACATCAAGGGGCTCGAATCGCTCGGCACGGTGTTCACGCAGCCGATGACGATCTACTACCGCGGGGCCGAGACGCTCGATCGGCTGTCGCAGCTCCGCGGCAAGCGCGTCGCGATCGGTCCCGAGGGCAGCGGCACGCGCGCGCTCGCGCTCAAGATGCTCAAGGCGAACGAGCTCGACGAAGCCGCGCTCAAGACGACGCCCGCAGCCGGCGAGGAAGCGGTGCGCGCGCTCGCCGCGGGCGAGCTCGACGCCGGCTTCTTCATGGGCGACTCGGTGACGCCGAAGGTCCTGCGCGGCTTGCGCGAGGCGCCCGGCGTGCGCCTCATGAGCTTTCGCCAGGCCGACGGCTACGTGCGCCGCATGAAGTTCTTGCGGCGGCTCACGCTGCCCGAGGGCGCGATGGATCTCGGGAAGGACTATCCGTCCGAGACCGTCGAGCTCGTGGGGCCGGCTGTCGAGCTCGTCGCGCGCGCCGACCTGCACCCGGCGCTGTCGGACCTGCTCATCAGTGCCGCGCGCGAAGTGCACGGCGGCGCGGGCATGTACCGCGCCGCGGGCGAGTACCCCGCGCCGCTCGCGCACGAGTTCCCCATCAGCGAAGACGCCGAGCGGTACTACAAGTCAGGCGGGCAGTTCCTTTACAAGACGCTGCCGTTCTGGCTCGCGAGCCTCGTCGACCGTGTGCTCGTCGTCGTGTTGCCGCTGCTCGTGATCGTCGTGCCCGCGACGCGCGCCGCGCCCGCTCTGTACCGTTGGCGCGTGCGCTCACGCATCTACCGGTGGTACGGCGCGCTCATGGCGATCGAGCGCGAGATGCGCGCCGATCGCACGCACGAGCGCGGCGCCGAGATCGCCAAGCGCCTCGACGAGATCGAGCGCGCCGTCACCGAGCTGCGCACGCCGCCCTCGTTCGGAGATCAGCTCTACGTGTTGCGCGACCACGTCGCGGCCGTTCGGAGACGGCTCGCGGGCGCGCCGTCGGCCTGAGTCAGCGCTTCTTCTTCGCCTTGTCCTTCGCCTTCGCTTTGCCTTTCGGCTTGGCGACCGGCTCGGCCTCCTCGGTGGCGGGCGCGGCGTCCGCGGTCTCGGTCGACGTCGTCTCCGATTCGGTCTTGGCGGCACCCGCGTCTTCTGCGGGCTTCTCGGCCTCCGTCTGCGGCGCTTCCTCTTTTTTTACGGCTTCTTCGGCCGCGGGCGGCTTGGCCTCCGCGGGGGGGCCTGCAACAAAGAGGTCGGGCCAGCGATCGTTGGCGGCATCGAACGTGAGGCGCACGGCGGCCTTCGGCGTCGTGCCCACCTCCCACAGGTAGATCTCGAAGTCCTCGACATCGTGGAGGCCGCCCGCCTTCGCGGCGCCGAAGACCATCCACTTGCCGTCGCTCGACAGGCGCGGGAAGAGCTCGTGCGAGCGCTTGCCCGGCAGATCGAGAAGTCCCGTCGGATCGGCCGTGGCCGGCTTGGCGTCGGCCGACTTGTCGGCATCCTCGGCGTCGTCGCCTTCTTCGCTCGCCTCGGCCTTCGTCGCGGGGTCGCTCTTGGCCGCGCTTTTTTCGACGACGGGCTCGCCGTGCTCGAGGCCGACGCGCGCGAGCTCGCCGAAGCCGACGCCCCGGTTGCTGACCCAGTAGACCGACTTGCCGTCCGCCGCCCACTCGATCTGCGAGCCGGCGCCGACGAGCGACCAGGACTGCTTCTTGAGGTGCCAGATCCCGACCTGTGGCCGCGCGCCCACGAACGACAGCGCGATGAGGTGGCCGCTCGGCGAGAGCGTCGCCTGCTGGGCGACGTTGCCGGCCGCCGTCGGAATCACCGACAGATCGAGCACGAGGGTCTCCTCTTCGCCGCCGAGCTTCGTCCGGTAGAGCTTGCCGCCCCGCTGAAAGAGCGCCTCGTCGTTGGAGATCCAGCTGCCCCAGCTCGCGTCCTCGACCTCTTTGGCGAGGCCTTTGCCGTCGGCGCCGATCGTGTAGAGGTCCCACGTGCCGGGCTTGTTGGCGTCGCTCTCGGGCACGAGGCCCTCGTTTTGCGAGCGCGCGAAGAGGACCTTCGTGCCGTCCGGCGAGACGCGCGGACGCCAATCGGTGAAGTCACCCTTCGTGAGCGGCTTGAGGTCGGACCCGTCCGTGTGCATCGAGAAGAGGTGCGGCAGGCCGGCGCGCGCGCTCGTCCAGATGATTGTCCCGGGAGCTTTTTCGCCGATCGCCTTCATGGCCTCGAGCTCGGCGGGCTTGGCCGCGCGCGTGGGCTCGAGCGTCGTCGCGCAGCCGAGCGGCGCGAGGGAGGCGGCGAGCAGCGGGATGAAGAGGGCGACTCGGGTCAGGAGGGTTTTCGGCGTCGGCGGCGTCGTCATGAGTGAGTCGCGCGATACACCTCGGCTCGAATTTTTGCAACCGCCTCGGCGCGCCGTGACTAGGCGAGCAGCGCGAGCAGATCGTCGCGCGTGAGCGCGGCGGCCGCCGCGGCGTCGCCGAGCGCGGTGTCGACGAGGGCGCGCTTCTGCTCTTGCAGCGCCAAGATGCGCTCCTCGACGGTGTCGAGCGCGACGAGCCGGTAGATCGTCACCGGCTTGTCCTGGCCGATGCGGTGCGCGCGATCGGCCACTTGGTCCTCGACGGCGGGGTTCCACCACAGGTCGCACAGGAAGACGTGATCGGCCGCGGTGAGGTTGAGGCCGCTTCCGCCCGCCTTCAACGACACGAGCAGGACGGGCGGCCCGTCGGTCGCCTGAAACGACGCGACGACGCCCGCGCGATCGCGCGTCGTGCCGTCGAGGCGCGTGAAGGCGAGGCCCGCGCGTGGCAAGTGCGGCTCGACGAGATCGAGGAACGAGGTCCACTGCGAAAAGACGAGCGACTTGTGCCCGTCGGCGGCGGCCGACGCGAGCGCCTCGACGAGCGCCTCGACCTTCGACGACGTCGTCGCCGTTTGTCCCGGGACGAGCGCCGCGTGCGACGCCGCCTGGCGCAGCCGCAGGAGCATCTCGAGCACGCGCATGACGCCGCCGCCCCCCTCGGACGCCAGCAGCTTGACGACCTCTGCGCGCCCGGCCGCGCGGACGGCGTCGTACACGGCGCGCTCGCGCTCGTCGAGCTCGATGCGCAGGATCGCCTCCGTGCGCGGCGGCAGCTCGGGCGCGACGTCGCGCTTCA
>JBBQJG010000193.1:0-11712 GCA_038325725.1 Polyangia bacterium
CCCCGCTACGAGCATGGGTGGGCGGGCGCGCGCCGGCCTCCCGCCGTGGGTCTACTGCGGGCGGGGGGGCGGGGGCGCGCCCACCCGGGCGACGCGCCCCCGCGACAGCTCGTCCTCGTCGAGCGACTCGCCGCACTCGACCCGCGCAACGGCTCGCTCGTCGAGCGGCGGGTCGACCTGCTCGAGAAGTTGGATCGACGACGAGATGCGGCCGACGCGCTCGAGGCCTTTGGCGTGCGCGCCCGCGACGACGAACGATTTTCCTTCGCGCTGCGTGCCGCCCAGTTGCGTGACGCTGCCGGTGACGGGGAACAGGCGGCGACGGCGCTCGCGTCCCTGCTGGCTCGGACGCCGAGCGACGCCACGGAGCGACGCCGGCTCGCGTGGGAGCGCGCCGTCGAGGTCGCGCGGCATCGCGAGGCGTTGCCGGCGCTCGCGGCCGAGCTCGCTCGCGCGCCGGGCCCGCTCGAGTGGGACGTGCTCGCGCAGGTACGCGACGAGCTCGGGGATCTCGAGGGCGCTCTCGCGGCCGCGCGGCGCGCGGCGCGTGGCAGACCGGGGCCCGACCTCGGCCAGCGCATCGTCGGCCTCCTCGAGCGACTGGGCCGCGACGCCGAGGTCGTGTCGACCTACGAAGCGTTCGCGCGCGCCGAGCCGAGCGAACCCGCCTGGCCCCTCGCGCTCGTCGAGCACGAGCTGCGCCGGGGCCGGCGGCGAGGCGCCGTCGAGCATCTCGACGCCGCGGCCGCGAGGTTCGGTCGCGACGCGGCGGCGCTCGGGCGCTTCGCCGAGCTCGTGGCGCGCTGGGGCGAGGACGCGCGCGCGCTGACGTTGTGGGAACGCGTCTGCCGCTTGCGACCGCGCGACGAGCGCGCCATGCGTGGCCTCGCCGAGGCTCAGCTCGCGTCGGGGCAACGAACCCTCGCCCTCCGCACGTGGCAACGTCTTCGCGATCACGAACCCTCGCGCGTCGACGGTCAGCTTCGCCTCGCCGAAGTCCTCCTCGAGCACGACTTCGTCGACGAGGCGCGCGCTCAGGTGCCTTCTCTCGAGGGGGGCCTCGCACGCTCGACGCGCGCACGACGATTGCTCGCGCAGATCCTCGAACGACAGGGGCTATCAGACGAGGCGGTGCGGGCATGGGAGGCCGTGGTGGCCCTCTCGGACGGAACGGCGCGCGCGGGAGAGCGCCGCGAGGCGCGCGCGCGCATCCTCGCGTTGCTCGTTCACGGCAACCGCGCCCGCTTCGACGCCTGGCTTCGCACGCTCGCCCACGACGTCCACAAGGATCCCGCGAACCGCGAGCAGGCGCTCTTCCTCGCGGAAGCCCAGCAGCGCGCGGGCAACGACGCGGGCGCGATGACCACGCTGCGAGCGATCCTCGACACCGACGCCACGTACCCACCCGTCGGCGCCGCGCTCGTCGAGAATTCAACCGCCGACGTCACCTTTGCGCTCGCGCGGTTGCTGCGCGCGCGCGGCGCGCTCGCCGAGGCCACGCAGCGCCTCGACGAGATCGTGCGACGATTTCCCGCGCGCGCGCGGGAGGCTCACGTCCTCCTGGCTGACCTCGAGCTCGCGCGCCACGACGACGCGGCGGCCCTCGCCCATGCCGAGGAGGCGGCGCGGCTCGCGCCTCGCGACGGCGAAGCGCTCACGCGCGTCGCCGCCATCGAAGAGCGCGCGGGCCGGGAGTCTTCCGCCTCCGAGACCTACCGACGTGCGTTCACCCTCGACGCTGACGGATCCGCGGGCCTCGCGCTCGCGCGCCTGCTCGCGCGTGGTGGCGATGCCGAGGCGGCCGCTGAGGTGCTTCATCGACTGCTACAGACGTCGACGGATGAGGACGTCCTCATCGAAGCGGGCCACGCCGCGATCAGCGTCGACGAATACCTGGGCCGCTTGTCAGAGCTCGAACGCGTCGTCGCGGGCGCCTCGTACGCGAGCCCGCGCGCGCCGACGCTCCGCCGCGTTCGCGGAGACGTGCTTCGCCGACTCGTGCCGCCGCTGTACCGCGTGGCCGCCACGGACACCGCGGCCCGCGACGAGCTCGCGCGCCTCGGCCGACACGCTACGGGCACACTCCTCGGACTTGTCACCGAGGCTGGTGCCGCGCCCGACCGGAGTGACGTCGAGCTCCTCGGAATGTTGGGCAACGCCGACGCCACGCCTGTCCTCGCGCGGCTCGCGGCACCGCCTGCCGCCCCCGCGCGCGAGGATGCGCCCGAAGGCCCCTCGATCCCGAAAGACACTCAGGTCGCCGCAGTGATCGCGCTCGGCCGGCTCGGCGATGCGCGCGGGCACGACGCCCTCTCCGACCTCGTGAGCGCGCCGGAGGCTCGGCTGCGCGCCGCCGCGATTTGGGCCCTGGGACGGTTGGGCGACGCGCGCGACGCGCCCACCCTCGCGCGCGCGTTGCGCGATGCGCGTCCGGATGTTGCCGCGCTCGCGAGCCTCGGCCTCGGTCGCCTCCGCACAAGTCGCGCCGTCGCCCTCCTCGTGAGCCTCGCTCAAGACGCCGAGAGCCCCCTCTCCGTTCGCCGCGCGGCCCTGGCGGGCCTCAGCCTCGCGCGCGATCGAGTCGCGACGCTGGACCTCATCACCCTCGCCGAATCGGGCGATGCCGCCGTTGAGAGCGGCGCGCTCGCCGCGCTCGGCGCGACCCGAGACGTCCGCGCGCTGCCGCTCCTCTTCGCGCGCGCGGCGCTTGGCGATCCCAAGGCCGCGACGACCGGTGCGGCGCTCGCGGCCCTCGAGGACTGGTCCACGCCCCGCGCGGCACTCGACGAGGCCACGGCGATTGAGAACGATCGTCTCGACGGAGACGCGGCCGTCGCCTTCCTGAGCGCCCCAACGTCGCGCGCGGAAGCCCTCGCCCCGTCGCCGTCGCGCGCAGAAGCCCCCGCCCCGTCGCCGTCGCGCGCAGAGGCCCTCGCCCCGTCGCCGTCGCACGCGTTGATCCAGGTTTCGTTGCCCGCGTGGCGGCGCGAGCTCGGGTTCATCGTCGACGACGCGCTCGCTCCAGGCCATGCACACCGCGAGCGAGCGTTGGCGGCGCTCGACGCACGCGATGACGGGCTCAGCTTGGGCGCGCTGTGGCCACAGGGCGCAGCGGCGGCGACGCCCGAGATCGCGACCACGCTACAAGCGATCGCGGCTCGCATTCGCGACCGGCTCGTCGGGCTGCTCGATGACGCCGACCCCTCCACGCGGGCGCACGCCCTGCGTCTCCTCGCCAAGCTCGGCGACGAACGCGTCACTCCAAGCCGCGTCGCGGCTGCCGCACAGGGAATACCCCCGTTGCGTGACGCGGCCCTGTTCTGCGCGCGTAGGGCCGCACGCGCGCCCGCGGCGGCCTCCGCGCTCGCGCTCGCGCTGTCCGAAGCCGCGACCCGCACGCCCGCGCGGGAATGGCCGGCGCGCCTCGGGCTCGTCGAGAGCCTCGCCGCGCTCGGCGAGCCCGGCACCTCGGCCCTCACGCGCGCACTTTCAGATGGGAACCCGTTCGTCCGCGACGCCGCGCGCGCCGCCCTCACGGCGCGCGCGCGCGACCCGCGCAGCCCATGAAGACGTGCACCCGCCCGACGCCCTTTTCACCCGTCACGAAACGCGGCCCCTCCCGCATCCTTTGAAGGCACGCCTCGTCAGTCCCCGCGCCGTCTCTATGACCGTCTGACGGCAGTACCGCCAAGGCTTGACTTGCCGGCCCCACCGACGACAATCCGTGGACGATTCTGCGGCGCCGTTTCGCCGGGAGGCCCGAGAGGTCAGATGCAAAACAAGAATTGTCCGAACTGCGGCACCGAGGTGCCTACCGACAACAAGTTTTGCGGCAACTGCGGCGGCAAGCTCGAAGGCGCCGCCGTGACGGCGCCACCTGCCGTCGCGAAGACGATGTTCTTTGGTGCCAACCAGATGCCCGGACGCGCCAAGCTCACCGTCATCAAGGGCGAAGGCGTCGACGGTGTCACGTATCAGCTCAACGGCACCGACCACATCGCCGGCCGCTCCGAGGGCGCGATCCTCTTCCCCGACGACCCGCTTTTGTCGCCGCGACACGCGAACTTCACCTACAAGAATACCAAGCTGCACGTCGTCGACGAAGGCTCGGTCAACGGTGTGTTCATGCGCATCAAGACACCGACCGCGCTCATGTCAGGCGCCCTGTTCCTCATCGGCGAGCAACTCCTCGAGGTCGAGCCGTCTCCGCCCGACCTCGGTCCTCAGCCCGACGCCGAAGGCACCTTCTTCTACGCGAGCCCCAAGCGGCCTTCCAAGATGAAGCTCATTCAACGACTGCGAGGCGGCGAGATCGGCATGATCTATCGTTCGCGCGCCGAGACGATCTCGATCGGCCGTGAAGGCAACGACGTGAACTTCCTCGACGACCCGTTCATCTCGGGACGTCACGCGCAAATCACGATGAACGCCGACGGTCAGGTGACGCTCACGGACCTCGGTTCGAAGAACGGAACCTTCGTGCGAATCAACGACGAGGCGCCGCTCGGCCACGGTGACTACGTCTTCCTCGGCCAGCAGCTTCTCCGCGTGGAAATGAGCTGAGCCGGAGTGACCGCCCTTTCGTTGACCGTGCGGCGCCCCTATGGTTAGGTGCACAATGCTGTTCCCGGGGGGTCGCCCTTCATGACCTGCAGCCACTGCGGCAAAGAGAACCAGGACCACTACAAGTTCTGCTTGGGCTGCGGCAGAGAGCTCACCCGCGCGGCGGGTTCGAGTACGCCGGCGCCGGTGCCTTCTCTCGGTGGTCCTTTCGCGCCGGCGACCGCAGGCGCGGCCCCGTCGGCTCTCGAGACGGCGCGCACCGTACTGCCCCCGGCCCCCGTTATGGCGGCCGGCGAGCTAGCCGGTGCCGTGTCCCCGAAGGCCAAGGGCGGCATCCCCTGGAATGACGCCCCGAAGATGCCCCCGGGGATCTCCCCCTCTTTCAACCTGGCGCCGAATCCCCTCGCCGCGCCGGGCTCGACTGGCCCGCGCATACCCACGTCGCCGACCGGAACTCCAGCGCTCGAGCCGATCGTGCACAGCGCCGCAGCGCCCGCTGTCGCCAACGGGACGACGGCGTGCCCGACGTGCGGCAAGCCCATCCAGCCAGGCTTCGCGTTCTGCGGAGCGTGTGGAACGCGTCTCGCGAAGGCCCCCTCGGGACAGGCCGCGGCGCTCGGCGTTCAACGCACGATGTTTGGCTCCGGCATGGCCCCCACGCCCGCCCCCGTCGCGGCGCCGCGCGGCCGTCTCGTGTTGATTCGTCCCGACGGCACAGAAGGCGGGACGCATCCCCTTCACGACGGTGACACGCTCATCGGGCGCGGCCAAGGCACCCTCTTCGAGGCCGACGCCTATTTGTCCCCGCGCCACGCCGAATTCACGGCCGGCCCTAACGGCCTCGTCGTACGCGACCTGCGCAGCCTCAACGGCGTGTTTCTGAAACTCGCGGGCGAAGAGGCGCTCGAGTCGGGAGACATCTTCCGCCTCGGACAAGAGCTTCTTCGGTTCGAGGTGATCTCGGCGCCACAGCCTCTCGAGGACGGCACCGATATTATGGGGACGCCAAACCCGGGCTTCTGGGGCCGGCTCTCCGTCATCGTCGGACGCGACGTCGACGGCTCCGCGTTCCCCTTGTTCGGCGACGCGATCGTGCTGGGTCGCGAACGAGGCGACATTCTGTTCCCCGAGGATGGCTACGTCTCGGGCACGCACGCACGCATTTCGCTCAATGAGGGCATGGTGACCTTGCAGGATCTGGGCTCGTCGAACGGAACGTTCCTACGGCTGCGCCACGAGCGAAACGTGCCGAACGGATCGTTCATCCTCATGGGTCAGCAGCTCTTCCGGGTCGAGTTTCGCTAGCTCGTCGGAACACAGGCGCTCGTCCATCGGCCCGAGGCAGGCTACTGGCTGGCGGGCGGCTCGCTCAGCGTCGCAGCCGTTCACTCGGACTGTTGGGCGCTCAGGAACGAACGAAGCCGCAACTGTGCGCGGCTTCGCGATTCGAAGTGACAGGCCTCACCTAGCCCGCCCGGCGATCCCCGACGTGCGGGCTACTGAGCCTTCTTGTCGACTTCGATCTTCGCGCCAGCCGCCTTTTGTCCGCCGAAGAACGCGCGGCGGGCGTTATCGCTCTCGGCCGGCTCTACATAGCGGAAAGCATTTGGGATCTTGAACGGCGTCCCGTCGTCGAACGTAACGTAAACGTCTACCGGCCCCTTTTCGTTCGCGGGGCTGACGACCCTTATCTTGTCGGCCGCCGCTATGATGACCGTCTCGACCTTCTTGCGGCCGAATCTGACCTCCGCCTGAGTCTTCCCGGGCTGGAAGCCTCCGCCAACAATCGTAATCTCTTCACCGCCCGCAGTCGTTCCTTGCGGGGGATCCACACTGTCGACTTTGAGCGGGCCACCTGACTGCTGACAGGCGGAAAGGAGAGCGAACAGACCTACGGAGACGGCGAGGCCAAGGACGCGCTTCATCGTGGGGCTCCTCCGGGGAAGGAGCCGACCATAGCCCTCGGGCCCTCGCCCGGTCAACTACGACGTCACCCGTACTTACGTGTCGCGCTTCGACATCGCCCGGCGCATCTTGCCCAGCGCCTGCTCCTGAAGTTGACGCACGCGCTCGCGTGAGAGCCGATACTCGTCGCCAATCTCCTTGAGCGTCTTTTCACGGTCGGTCGCGAGCCCGAAACGCTTGCGAAGAATGTCCGCCTCGATGGGTTTGAGTCCCGCGAGCAGCTTGAGCATCTCGTCCTGCGTCTCCGAGAACTCCATCTGGTCGGGCACCGCCGGACCGTCGTTCGGGTCGACCAGCACGTCGACCAACTTCCGACCATCGTCGTCCGAGATGGGCCGATCGAGAGAGACCGGGTTCTCAGACAGGAACGTCTTCATCTTCTCGCGCTTCTCTGGGTCGATCCCCGTGGCCGCTGCGATCTCCTGCGTCGTCGGGGGCCGTTCGAGCTTCGACTGAAGCTCACGCTGAGCCTTCGAGATGCGGTGATAGGCATCGATCATGTGTACCGGCAGACGCACGGCGCGGCCCTTGTCCGCGAGGGCGCGGCTGATCGCGTGACGAATCCACCAGCTCGCGTAGGTCGAAAAGCGGAAACCACGACGGTAGTCGTATCGCTCGACGGCCTTCATGAGACCGATGTTGCCTTCTTGGATGAGGTCGGCGAGAGGCAAGCGTCCGTGGTTGAACCGCCGCGCGATAGAAACCACGAGACGAAGGTTCGCCTTTACGAAGTCGTTCTTTGCGGCCTTGAGTCGAAAGGCCTTCTGACCAACAACTTTGACGTAGTCGGCGAACGCCCGCGTCGTGGTCGAAAAGGGCACGGCGCCCTCGAACGGCAGGCCCTTCGTTGCTCGACCGACGCGCTGAATCTCAGTGAGGGCCGCATCGAGGAACAACCGATCGATGTCCATCGGCCGCAGCTTCGCCGCGAGGCGCGCGACCGCCTTCTCGAAGCGGCTGCGAGCGGGGATCGAGCGGCGCGCGCCGTCCGCGGCCGATCGATATCCCTTCGACTCGACCAGCGGCTTGCCGATCGCCGCCTCGACGCGATCCATGATCCAAGCGGCGCCCGGCGCGAAGCCGAGGACCGTCTTCCACAGGTCGTGTTCGAACTCCTCGATCTGGCGAGCCGTTTCAAATTCCTGCTCGGGACGCAGGACGTCGAGCTCCGCCATGTCGCGGAAATACATGGCGAGGAAGCTCGCGGGCTCATCATCGCTTCGCGAACGCTTCGCCGGCGCAGCCGCCTCCTCAGCGATCTCCTCGTCCTCCGACGCTTCCTCTGTCTCGGCTTCGACGCCATCGACCTCGGCCGTTTCGGGCTCGAGCCCGGCCTCAGATTCGGCGACGATGATCTCCTTGCCGCTGCCCCCGTCGCCGGTCTCGTTGCCAAGAACGGCCTCGCCGAGAATCGCGGGATCGGCGAGCTCCAGATCTGGGGGAACAGTATCGTTCGCCGGCCGGGGCAACTTGGCGCCCTTGACCTTGACGACACGCGGCAGGCGACCGCGACCGGCGGGACGCGCCGCCTTGGCGCGTCGCTCTGCATCGTTCAACCGGGGTTTCCGCGTAGACCTTGCTCGTGCTCCTGTCGTCTCCATTTTTCTCTCCGGAAGGCTCTGTTGGGGCGAGAGCCTTTCCTCAGCAATACGTTTGTCGTCAGCCAAATATTCCGGCGTTATTCGCGCACCTTCTTGGTTTCCCGCGTTTTATTAGATGCGAGGTGGGCCGAATTGGTTGCAAGTCGGAGAGAGCGGTAGATCCGACCCCTCTTCCTAGAACGCTCGATCAATTCGAGCGATCTCCAACACCACCTTTCGGCGCGGAGTATCCGTCACGGACCTGACACGCACCGCACGGTGGCGACCGGCTGCCGATCGAGTACGACCCGGGTGGTCAGCCCAGAAGCGGTCTCAGCTCTGACGTTTGGAGCGGGACAGCCTCGACCAACGGTTAGCTGCGCGCTCAGCTTTCGTCGGTGCGCTTCTCGGACAGGATCATGAGATTGCGCGAGGTGCTGCCAAAGAACTGGCCGCGCGTCGCGAGCCCGCCCGAGATGTCGATCACACGAAACCCGGCCTGCCTGAGCAACCGCCCAATCTCGTGAAGGCTGTAGGCTCTGATCGAGAGTTCCTGTTCGAGCTGTCGACCGTCTTCGAAAACGATCGAGCGATGAGTCAGGATCCGGCTCGTGTGGAAGTTGAAGTCAACCTCCTCGAGGACGACACAGCCATTGCCTTCCCACCACACGCGCGAGGGCAAATCTCCGACGATGTAGTCGCGGTTGACCAGATCGAGCAGGAACCGTCCGCCGGGCTTGAGGGCGCGCGCAATGTTTTCGGCGACGCGCATGTTCGCGTCCTCGTCGAAGTAGCCAAACGACGTCAGCATGCACGTGACGCCATCGAACTCTTCGTTGAATGCCATCTCACGCATGTCGGCGTGCACGAAGTTGACTGAGAGCGCGCGCTTCTGCGCTTCGTCGGCCGCGCGAATCAGAAGGGGGAGAGACAAGTCGAGCCCGGTGACGTCGAGACCGCGCTGCACCAGCTCAATCGCGTGGCGGCCGTACCCGCAGCCAATGTCGAGAATGCGCGCGCCCGGACGCGCGCCGAGAGACGCCTCGATGAACTCCACCTCGCGGAGCGTCTGCTCACCGCTCATGAAGGGGAGCGTTCGCAGATAGTCTTCGTCGAAGACCTCCTCGAACCACGGCTTCGAACGCTTCGGCCGACGCGGACGCTGCGCGAGCGCTTCGGGCAGCGGAGGCCCCCCCGCCGGAAGCTCGGGAACGAGACTCGCGACCACCTGAGCGGTCGCCACCTCGGGCGCGCGGATTTCACCCGTCTTCCGCCGCGGAGGAGAACCCGCAGGCGGAGGCGGCGGCACCGTGACCACGCGCGGCGCGGGGGGCGGTACCGCGGGAGTCGACGCGACGGGGCCACTGATCTCGGGATCTGCGAGCGCCTCGGGCGGGAGTGTCTCGAGGGCATCCCCCACTTCGGCGGCGTCGTCGACGAGAAGGTCGTCGACAGCGGCGACCTCGTGCTCTTCGCTGATGCGCGTCGGCGGCGAAGCCTCCGCAGAGAAAGCCGGCGTCTCTTTCGCGAGTTGGTCCGAAGCGGCGCTGGTGCCTCGACCGCTGTCGCCTCCCATGGCGTCGGTCGGAATCGCGCCCGGCGTCGGCGTGGCCACGCGAGGCACGCGACCATCACCAAGCTCGGGCCAGGGAGTCTCGGTCGCCGTGAAATCGTTTTCGACGACGGCGCTCACGGGCTCTTGAATGCTGAAGCCTTCGGTGAAGCTGGATCCAGGCGCATCACTCGAGAGCGGCGGCTCGGGGGACGCGAGCGGCTGCGGTCGCGCGGACGGATCTTCGAGCGGCGGCTCGACGAGGGGGGCGATTGGCGGCTTGGCCCCCGACGTCACCAAAGGAGGCGGCGTCGGGTCCGCGGCGTTGGTCCCCATGAGGACCTCGGGCGGAGGCGTGAGCGGTCCGGAATCGAAGGCCCGTACGGCGGCCGCCTCGGCAGCCAGCCGGTTCGCGGAGTCGCCGAGCTCGCCGGACGTGGGCGCCGCGAACGGGGCCTCGGGCAAGGCGCCGGAGAGCTGTGGCTGCGGCGTGGCGTTCCTCTCCACGTCGGTCTCAGCCGGTGGCTCGACGGGGACCTTGATGACCGGCAACCCACGCGGCTGGGTCGTCGTGCGCCTGCGCGACGTCGGCGTCGCGAAGTCTCCTCCGGACACCGAGATGGGCCCGCTGTGGTCGCGCGTCGTGACGCGCCCGCGCCCGCCGTCGTTGCTCGTTCGCGTGCGCGCCGCCGGGTCCGGGCCCGGTGACGCCGTCGGGCGCGCCGTCGGGGGCGGCGTGAGCTCGTTCTCGAGATTCTCGTGTGTCTTTCCGGTGCGCTTCGCCATTGCGATCAGCCTTTTCCGTCGTGCGAGCCGTTCGGCGTCACGCGCCCGATACTGACGCCCATCTTGATCGCGGCGCCGCGCTCGAGCGAATCGAGCGTCACGCGGCTGGGCTCGAAGACGACGATCGTCGTCGAGCCGAGGTGGAAGATACCGAGCTCACCCCCGCGAGCGATGGGGCGCGGAACGTCGTAGCGGCGCTCACCGACGCCCGCGCGCAGGAACGCCGAACGATGGGTGGCGACATCTTCGTCGTACGACGCCGTGACGTGCCCGACACCGACGGCGGCGACCATGACGACGGCCGCGAGGCCGGCCTCGCTCTCGATGAACGTCTCGAAGCGCTCGGTGCCAACGAACAAACGCGGCTCGCGGTTGGCGCTGCGCGCGTTGACAGGAAAGAGCACACCGGGAATGTGGCGCCAGCCGACGACGTGTCCACCGACGGGCGCGTGAACCCGGTGATAGTCCTTCGGCGACAGATACGTGATCAGATACGCGCCACCTTCGAGCCGCTTCGCGGCGTCAGCGTCGCCGACGAGCTCGTCGAGCGCGAAGAGCACGCCCTTGGCTTGAATCAGCTTGCCGGTCTCGACGAGGCCCGCCTCGACGACGGTGCCGTCGGAGGTGGAGACCACGCGGCCGGGAGCGCTGTCGATCGGCCGGGCGCCGGCCTTCAGCTTTCGCGTGAAGAAGTCATCGAAGCCGCTGTACTCGGCGAGTGGTTTCTCTGCTTCGCTCGGGTCGATGCCGTAGATGCGCGCGAAGCGCGAGAGCATCGCCGCACGCAGCGCGCCAGGCAACGAGCGCGTACCTCCCCAGCCAATGGCGCCGGAGAGGGCCCGCTTGGGGAACATACGCCAGACCGATCGCGCGGCCCGGTCGCTAAAAGAGAGCCCACCCATGAGGTTCTGCGGACTTCCGCGGCTTTCGCATCTTAGGGCACCCACCCGTCGCCGTCAAAGGCGCCTCGAATAGGACTGTGAGAAAAAAGAGGCCGCCTCCAAGGAGGCCAGCCCGCCAGCGGCCGTTTGTCTTACGCGAACGCAGTCCGGCTTTGCCGGGCTGCGCGAGGGGGGCCGGGGTCTGCTAGCGGCCGCGAGCGAGACCCCGTCAGAAGATCCGATCAGTTGTCGAAGTAGAGCGCGAACTCGTGGGGGTGCGGGCGGAGGCGAATGGCGTCGACCTCGTTCTCACGCTTGTAGTCGATCCAGGTCGAGATGACCTCGGAGGTGAAGACGTCGCCCTTGAGAAGGAAGGCATGATCTT
>JBBQJG010000194.1:0-11683 GCA_038325725.1 Polyangia bacterium
GAACATCTTCTGCTCGACGTGCCCACCGATCATCAAGCCGCCCGAGACGGGCGGGCCGGAGGTGCACGTCGATCCTCAGCCGCAGCGGACGACGTTGCCGCTCAAGCTGCTCGCGATCATGTTCGCGCCGGCGCCCGCGGACCCGCGCTGGTCGATGGCCATCATCCGCGACACCGAAGAGAAGACGTCGGGCGCGTTTTCGATCGGCAGCAAGGTTCGCGAAGCCACGATCACCGACATCAGCGAAGTTCGGGTCGACTTCGAGATCGCCGGCCGCAAGGAGTACCTGGAGCTCTTCGACAAGGGCCCGGGCCCGGCGGCCGCGCCGGTCGCCGCCGCGGCCGCGCCGTCGGGTGACCCGTTCATGGCCGAGCTCGACAAGGGCATCAAGAAGACCGGCGAGCACACCTTCGAGGTCCAGCGCGGGACGGTCGATTCGTTGCTCGGCAACATGAGCGTGCTGTCGCGCTCGGCGCGCATCGTCCCCGAGATCAAGGACGGCCGCGCCGCCGGCTTTCGCTTGTTCAGCGTGCGGCCCGACGGTCCGTTCGCGAAGATCGGTCTACAGAACGGTGACGTCATCTCTGCGATCAACGGCCTCGACATGACGAGCCCTGACAAGGCGCTCGAGGTCTATACGAAGCTCAAATCGGCCAGCCACTTGTCCGTTGGCCTGGAACGCAACGGCCAGAAAATCACCAAGGAATACAACATCCGATGACAAGAGAACCGATGGGCCGCAACGTTCCTCGCGCCTTCGGGCGCGCGTTCGCCGTCGCGCTGGGCGGCGTCGCGCTGGTCGTCATCGTGCTATCGGCGCGAGACGTCAGCGGCGCGGCTCGCAAAAACGGCGCGACTCTGTCCGCCGTCATCGTCGGCGCCGACGGCAAGGCGACGAAGATCAACCCGAGCCCCATCGCGCCGATGCTTCAGGCCGCGCGCAAGTTGAGTCACCGCCCCGGGCTCGAGCCGACGCCCGCGCCCGTAGTGGCGCCGACGCCGTCGGCGAACACGCCCGTCGTCACGGGCACGGCGGAGCTGCCGGGCGAGAAGGAGTTCAACACCTGCAAGAAGTTCCCGGCGGGCAAGCGGATCGTCAAGCTCAACATGAAGCCGGACACGGAGCTCGGCGATCTGATCGCGTGGATCTCGTCGATCACGTGCCGTCAGTTCCTGTTGCCGGGGACGATCCCGGCCAATTCGAAGAAGGTCACGATCATCGCGCCGCAGCTGATCACGCCGGAAGAGGCGTATCGCTTGTTCCTCGCGGCGCTCGATTCGGTCGGGCTCACCGTCGAGCCGTCGGGGAAGTTCCTGCGCATCATCGAGACGCTTCGCGCGAAGTCGACTTCGATCCCGTATTACGGCCAGGACGCGAACATGCCGGCCGGCGAGAACTACATCACGCGGCTCATCCACGTCGAGAACG
Source organism: Polyangia bacterium (assembly GCA_038325725.1). Lineage (GTDB taxonomy): Bacteria > Myxococcota_A > Polyangia > Fen-1088 > Fen-1088 > DASZFV01. The sequence continues at coordinate 1,430 of JBBQJG010000194.1, forward strand.
GCGACATCAACGAGGTCAACAACGTCCTGACGCGCCTCAAGGGCGAGCAGGGCGACATCATCCTGTACCCGCCGCAGAACGCGCTCATCATTACCGACCGCGGCACGAACATCGCGCGCATGCTGCGCATCCTCGACGAGATCGATCAGCCGGGCGCGTCGGGCGAGAAGGTCTGGATCGTCACCCTGCACAACACGGCGGCGAGCGAGATGGCGACGAAGCTGGCGGACATTTTCCAGGTCCAGCAGGTCGGCAGCAAGAAGACGGGCGCGCCCGCGCCGGCGCCGGGCCAGGCGAACAAGAACAAGGGGACCGATCTCAACACCGAGCTCACGATCTCGAAGATCATCCCCGACGAGCGCTCGAACCAGCTCATTGTCATAGCGACGGAGCGCGCGTACGCGCGCGTGCTCTCGCTCGTCAAGAAGCTCGACGTGCCGATCGAGGGCGGCGACGGACGCATTCACGTCTACTACTGCGAGAACGCGAACTGCGACGAGCTCGCGGCGACGTTGGGCGCCGTCACGGGCGTCGCCGTCTCGGGCGCGGCGGGGGGACGGGCGCGGCGGGGCGCCGCCGCGACGCCGACGCCGACGCCGACGCCGACGCCGGGCGGCCAGGGCGGAAAAGAGAACCTGCTGTTCGAGGGGGAGGTTCGCATCAACTTCGATCGACCGACGAACGCGCTCATCGTCGTGTCGTCGCTCAAGGACTACCAGTCGCTCAGGCGCGTCATCGAGCGGTTGGATTCACCGCGCAAGCAGGTCTTCGTCGAGGCGATGATCCTCGAGGTCACGATCGACAAGGACCGCACGCTCGGCGCCTCGTGGCACGCCGCCGTTCCGCACAACCTGTTCGGCATGGGCAACGCGAGCCTCATCGTCGGCGGCCTCAACCCGGCCAAGACGCTGTTCCCGGCGAGCTCGATCGCCGAGACGATGCTCGCGGGCGTGCTCGGCCCCGTGCTGCCGGCGGATCAAGCCCGCGCGCTCGGCACGTCGTCGACGACGGTCGTCGACATCCCGCAGTTCGGCGTGCTCATCAAGGCGCTGCAGACGAACAGCGACGTCGACGTGCTCTCGAACCCGCACCTGCTCATCATGAACAACGAAGAGGGCGAGATCTCGGTCGGCTCGCGCATCCCGTTCCCCGTGAGCACGCTCGGCCTCGGCGCGGGGGCCGGCGCGACGGGCGCGGCCGGCCTCGGTGCGCTGGGCGGGTTGGGCGTCGGCGGCCTGTTCCCGCAGGTGCAGCGCGAGAAGGTCGCGCTCGAGCTCAAGCTCACGCCGCACGTCAACGAGCACGACCTCATCCGCCTCGAGGTCGACGAGAAGATCTCCGAGGTCGCGCCCGGCGCGAGCAACCTCGGCCCGTCGACCTCGGAGCGGTCGGCGAAGACGATCGTCGTCGCCAAGGATCAGCAGACGATCCTCATCGGCGGCCTCATGTCCGACAAGACGATCAACTCGGTGACGAAGATCCCGATCCTCGGCGACATTCCGATCCTCGGCTTCTTCTTTCGCAACACCGAGAAGCACGTCGTCAAGACGAACCTCATCATCGCGCTCACCCCATACGTCATCAACGACCAGTCCGACCTGCGGCGCGTGCTCGAGAAGAAGATGAAGGAGCGCCGCGAGTTCGTGGAGCGCTTCGGCGGCGATCCAAACCACACGCTCGAGAGCGCGATCGACTACCGCCGCAAGCGCGGCATGCTCGAGGAGATCAACCGCGCGGCGCACGAGGCGCAGGCGGAAGAAGATCAGATCCAGGCGATCCGACTCCAAGAGGCCGAGGACGAGTCGGGGCCGCTCGACCTACCCGTGCCCGTGCGCGCGCCGGCCAACGGCGCGGCGCCGGCCAACGGCGCGGCACCGGCCAACGGCGCGGCGCCGGCCAACGGCGCGGCGCCGGTGAGCCCGACGGGCAACGGAGCGGTGGCGCCGCCGGGCGCGGCGCGCACTCCCCCGGGAGCTTCGACGCCCCCGTTGCCGCCCGCCGTCATCCCGTAGGAGCGAATCATGGCGCCCCTACGACTAGGCGAGATCCTGCTCGAAGCCCGGAAGGGCGCGCGGGCGGCCGTGCGTCCGGGGGCGCCGGCGGCGGACGTCGGTCCGGCGCTCACGCCCGCGATCCTCGAGCAGGCGCTCGAGACGCAGCGGCTGGAGGGCGGGCGCATCGGCGAGGTGCTCGTCAAGATGCGCGTCGTCACCGAGGACGAGGTCCTCGCGGCGCTCGGCCGGCAGCTCGGCATGGCCGTGCTCGGCGAGCTCAAGGCGGCGGACGTCGACGGCGAGCTCGCGACGAAGGTACCGATCGGCTTCGCGAAGCAGCACCGCCTCGTGCCCGTCAGGCGCGAGGGCGACACGGTCGTCGTCGCGACGGCCGACCCGCTCGACATCGGCGCGCTCGACGATCTGCGCACGCAGCTCGCCGCCGAGGTGCAGCCCGTGCTGCTGTCCTCGCAGCGCATCCTCGAGGTCATCAACGAGGTCTACGGCCGCTCGCACGACAAGGGCGGCGAGCTCGGCGAAAAGGGCGACGAAGAGGACGAGGGCTCGAGCGAGGAGCTCGTCGACATCCTCGACGCGACCGACGAGGCGCCCATCATTCGTTGGGTGAACTCGCTCATGTTCAACGCCGTCAAGGAGCGGGCGAGCGACATTCACATCGAGCCGGGCGAAAAAGAGGTCATGGTTCGGTACCGCATCGACGGCGAGCTCTACGAATCGCGCCGGGCGCCGCGGCAGTTCATGGCGTCGATCATCTCGCGCGTGAAGATCATGGCGGGCCTCAACATCGCCGAGAAGCGGCTGCCGCAGGACGGCCGCATCCGCCGCAAGATCGCCGGCAAGGACATCGACATGCGCGTCGCGACAGTTCCCACGGTCAAGGCGGGCGAGCGCATCACGATCCGTCTGCTCGATCGAGAATCGGTGATGCACGATCTCGCCGACATTGGCTTCGGCGACGATCACCTGCGTCAGATGGACGATCTCATCCACCGGCCCCACGGCATCTTGCTCGTGACGGGACCCACGGGCTCGGGCAAGACGACGACGCTTTACGCCTGCCTCGCCAAGATCAACGCGCCCGATCTCAACATCCTCACGATCGAGGACCCCGTCGAGTATCAGCTCGACGGCATCTCGCAGACGGCCGTCAACAGCAAGATCGAGCTGACGTTCGCGTCGGGCCTCCGATCGTTCCTGCGCCACGACCCCGACGTCATCATGGTCGGCGAGATCCGCGATCGCGAGACCTCGGAAATCGCGATCCAGGCGTCGCTGACCGGCCACCTCGTGCTCTCGACGATCCACACGAACGACGCCGCGGGCGCCATCACGCGCCTCGTCGACCTCGGCGTGCAACCCTTCTTGGTGGCGTCGTCACTCATGGCCCTGCTCGCGCAGCGGCTCGTGCGGCGCGTCTGCATGTCGTGCCGCGAGCTGTACCGGCCCACGGACGAAGATCTATTGAGCATCAACATCGATCCGGCCGCCTTTCAATCTGGCAAGGCCCGGCGCGTGAAGTTCAAGGGCATCGACGACGTGATCCCGCCAGGGATGCTCTACCGCGCGAAAGAGGGCGGCTGCCCGGCGTGCCTGGGCGCCGGCTACAAGGGGCGCACCGCGATCTACGAGCTGCTCATCATCGACGAGAAGATCCGCCAGCTCACGATCAAGAACTCCGACGCGCAGACGGTGAAGAACCACGCGACGAGCGTCGGCATGCGGACGCTGCGTGAGGACGGCGCGCAGAAGGTCCTGGCGGGCATGACGACGACGGCCGAGGTCCTCATGATCACGACGCAGGACTCGGAGTAAGGACGAGCCGTGCCCGTCTATACGTGGAAGGGGCTCAACGTGACCGGGAAGGCGGTCGCGGGCACGAAGGACGCCGACAGCGCCAAGGGCCTCCGCCTCGTCCTGCGTCGCGACGGCATCTTCGTGACCGAGCACCGCGAGATGCTCACGAGCGGCCAGAAGGCCTCCGCGAAATCGGCGACCTCCCGGGCGGGCGGCGCTGCCGTGCCGTTTTGGAAGCGCGAAATTGATCTGGGCGGGCTCGTGCAGCGCGTGCAGCCGCAGGAGGTCGCGGTGTTCACGCGCCAGCTGGCGACGCTGCTGCGCGCGGGCATCCCGCTCGCCGAGGCCTTGGGCGCGCTGTCCGAGCAGTCGGACAACAAGCGGTTCGAGGTCATCCTCACGGGCGTGCGGCAGAAGGTGAACGAGGGCACGACGCTCGCCGACACGCTCCAGGTGCACCCCACGGTCTTTCCCGAGCTCTACACGAACATGGTTCGTTCGGGCGAGGCGGCCGGCAACCTCGACGCCGTGCTCGCGCGCCTCGCCGACTTCCTCGACGCGCAGCACGCGTTGCGCTCGAAGGTGTCGGCGGCGATGACCTACCCGATCATCATGATGGTGCTCGGCTCGGGGATCATGGGGCTGCTCATGGTCGTCGTCGTCCCGAAGATCGTGACGATCTTCGAGGACGTCGGGAGGAGCTTGCCGTGGAACACGAGCCTGCTCATCTTCGCGTCCGATCTGATCAGCGGCTGGTGGTGGCTCATCCTCGTCGTGGGCGGGCTCGGTGCTTGGGCGTACCGCCGCTGGGTCAAGAAGCCCAAGGGACGGCTCACGGTCGACAAGCTCAAGCTGCGCCTGCCGCTCATCGGGCCGCTCACGCGCTACGTCGCCGTCGCGCGCTTCGCTCGGACTTTGTCGACGATGCTCGCGGCGGGCGTCCCCGTCCTGCAGGCGCTCGAGATCGTCAAGCGCGTCCTCAACAACGTCGTGCTCGAAAAGGTCGTCGAGGAGGCGCGCGACGCCATCCGCGAAGGCGAATCGATCGCGGCGCCGCTCAAACGCTCGGGTCAGTTTCCGTCGATGATGGTCCACATGGTGGCCGTCGGCGAGCGCTCGGGCCAGCTCGAAACGATGCTGGAAAATGTCGCGACGGCCTATGAACGGGACGTCGACGGCAAGGTCGCGCGGCTCACGACGGTTCTGTCGCCCGCGCTGATCGTCGTCATGGCGATGGGCGTCGGTTTCATCGTGCTTTCGATTCTTCAACCGATCATGGACATGCAGAACTTCACTCAGTGAGGAGACCCGTCATGGAAATCACAACGACGACCGTGCTCAATAGAATCCGAGCGAGGCTGGGCTTCGCCCTGCCGAGCGAACGCCGGGGCGCGCGGGGACCCTCCCAGGGGCCCCGTGTAGATCGGCAGGCGGGCTTCACGCTCCTCGAGATCATGATCGTTCTCGCGATCATCGCCATGCTGGCCGGCGGCGTCGGAGTCGCGGTGTTCAAGTCGTTCCAAAAGGCGAAGGTCTCGACGGCGAAGCTACGCGTCAAGGCGGCCCGCGACGCGGTCACGCAATACATGATCGAGACGCCGAGCTGCCCCAAGAGCATCGAAGAGCTCGTGTCGGGAAAGTTCCTCGACAAGAACAACGCCAAAGATCCCTGGGGCGTGAACCTCGTCATCAAGTGCCCGGGGACGAACGACACCGACGGCGCGGACATCTCGTCGCCAGGCCCCGACAAGCAGGACGGCACGGCCGACGACATCAAGTCCTGGGAGCTGTAGCGCCTCGCCATTCGGATCTCGATGATCGCCGCCGTCACCATATCCCGAGCGCAGCGTGGCTTCGCCACGCGAAGCGAGCGCCGGGGGGCCCGGGAACCCTCTCAGGGTCCCCGTGTAGACGCCGGCTTCACGCTCATCGAGATCATGATCGTGCTCGCGATCATCGCGCTCGTGGGCAGCTTGGGGATTCGTGGGTTTCGCTCGCTCGCGCGCAGCGACCTGCGGACGTCGACGACGAACCTCGCGGGCGCGATGCGCTTTCTTTTCGATCGGGCGTCGACGACGGGGAAGGTGCACCGCCTCGTGTTCGATCTCGAGAACTCGCGTTACTGGGCGGAGGTCTCGGACGACAAGTTCTTCATCCCGCGCGACGCCGAGAGCCCCGAGGCCCTGCGGCGCCGCGAAGAGCTCGAGGCGAAGGAGGACGAGGACAAGCTCAAGAAGCAGGAGGAGGACAACAAGATCGCGTCGGCTTCGGCCTCCTCGTCCGGCACGAACTTCGACGTCGCGAAGCTCGAGGTCGGCGAGTTCAAGCCGCAGCGGGCGCGCTTCGCCGCCTTCAAAGAGACGGCGCTCAAGCCCGTGACCTTGAAGAAGGCCGTGCTGCGCAGCGTGTACACGCCGCGCGTGACGGAGCCGATCACGACGGGCCGCGCCTACATCTATTTCTTTCCGCTCGGGCAGACCGAGCCCGCGATCGTGACGCTGTCCGATCCGACCGGCGAGACGGTCTTCTCGCTCGTCGCGCACCCCATCACGGGGCGCGTGCGCGTCTACAACCAAGAAGTGAAGCCGCCCGGCGGCGCGCCCACCGACGACGAAGGCAATCGGGTGGTCGAGCCATGAGGCAGAGGCGCATGGGCGGGTTCACGCTGCTCGAGGTCATGATCGCCATCGCGATCCTCTCGATGACGCTCGTCGTGTTGCTCGAGATGGTGACGAACAACATGCGCGCGACGCACCACGCGCGCCTCATGACGACGGCGACGTTCCTCGCGCGCGGCAAGATGGTCGACGTCGAGGACTCGATCCTCGAGAACGGGTTCACCTCGGGCAGCGAGAGCGGAGACGGCACGTTCAAGGACAAGGGCTTCCCGGAGTTTCGCTGGGACTCGGCGATCGATGCCATCGAGCTGCCCGCCGACGCGCTTCAAAAACAGAAGGACGAGGCGCACGACAAGCAACAGGACCAGACGGGCAACCCCATGTCGATGCTCTCCGGCTTCATTGGCGGCATGATGGGCTCGTTCATCGAGCCGATTCGGCTGGGCCTGCAGGAGTCTGTTCGCCGCGTCACCGTTCGCGTCATGTGGGACGAGACGGGGCGCCCCAACCAGACGGTCGAGGTCGTTCAATACCTCACCGATCCGTCGCGCCTCGACGCGGCCATGGGCGGCGGCCTCGCAGGCGCCGCCGCCACGGGCGCGGGCGGCGCCTCGGGAACGTCAGCCGTCGCCGGCTCGCCTTCGATCAGACCGGCAGGAGCGAAATGATGTGCTTCTCGCCGCGTCGAGGGCAGCGTGGCCTCGCCACGGGAAGCGAGCCCCGAGACAGCGGCTTCACGTTGATCGAGATCATGTTGGCGCTCGCGATCATCGCGTTCATGACGACGATCATGTGGGGCTCGTTCAGCCAGACGGCGACCAACAAGCGCGCCATCGAGGCGACGCAGGATCGCACGCACACGGTGCGCGTCGCGCTCATGCGCATGGCCCGCGAGATCGAGATGGCCTACATCTTCAACGAGGGTACGGCGACCTCGTACACGCGAACGTTCTTCACGTCGTCGTCGCAGGCGAGCATCGACGAGCTCTCGTTCTCGACGTTCGCGCACCAACGCCTGCGCTCGGGCCTCGCCGAGAGTGACACGGCCGTCGTGAGCTACTTCGCCGAGCGCGATCCCGACGACCCGAAGGTCACGAACCTCATGCGCCGCGAGACGCGCCGCCTCCAGGCCGATGATCCGAAGTCGCTCACGGGCGAGACCTACATCCTGTGCCCCGACGTCGCGCGCCTGAAGTTTGCCTTCTACGAGACGCGGAAGAAGGAATGGTCGAAGGAGTGGAACACGGCGACGCCCGGGTCGACGTACCTGCCGCCGCACGTGCGCATCACGCTCACCGTCATCGACGAGCACGGACAAGAGGCGACGTACTCGACGGACGCCCGCATCCAGATGACCGAGCCCATCTCTTACAACCCGTTGGTGCCCTGAAGATGAAGAGGCCGCGGACCCAACCGCGCGAGCGGAACAAACAGCGCGGGGTGGCGCTGCTCCTCGTCCTCACGTGGATCGCGCTCATGGTCGCGCTCGTGGGCGAGTTCACGTACGGGACGAACGTCGACGTCGCTCAGGCGGCGAACGCGCGCGACGAGCTGCGCGCTCACTACCTGGCGCGCTCGTCGGTGAACCTCGCGCGCCTCCTCATCAAGATCCAGAAGCAGTTCGTCGACCCCGTCATGGGCCAGGCCCAGCAGATGCTGACGGCCGCCATGGGCGGCGCCAACAAGGGCGCGGGCGGCGCGGGCGGCGCGAACGCGGCGCCCGCGGGGCTCGGCTTCTCGCTGCGCGTGACCGACTACGCGGGCCCGCTCATGGGCTTCTTTAGCGGCTCGAAGGAAGAGGTGGCCGGCCTCGGCGGGCTCATCGGCCTCGACACGAGCGCGATCAAGGGGCTCGGCCTCAAGTCCGGCACCTTCGACGCGGAGATCACCTACGAGGATGGGAAGATCGACATCAACTGCGGCAGCGGCGGCGTCATCGCCAACGCGGCCAAGCAGAAGAAGCTTTACACGCTGCTCATGGCGCTCATGTCCTCGCGCCGCTTCGACCGCTTGTTCTCCGAGGCGGACAGCAGCGGCCAGTTCTCGACGCGCGCCGACGTCGCGCGCGCCATCATCGACTGGGCCGACGCCGACGAGTCGGGGTTCTCTCCCGATGGAAATTCCGGTGCGGGCGAGGATTACCGCTACGACGCGCGCACCGATCGATACCGTGCCCACAACGGCTCGTTCGACACGATCGAGGAGCTCAAGATGGTGCGCGGCGTGAGCGACGCGTTCATGGAGGCGTTTCAGTCCTACCTCACCGTCTACGCGGGCTCCGCGGCCTCGGGCGCCGATCAAGCCTGCAAGGTCAACCTCTCGGCGATCTCCAACAAGAATGGCGGCGACTGCACGCCGTTGCTCATGGGCGTCATGCGCGCGGCGGCCCAGCCCGATCCCATGAAGCCACCGACGGATCCGGCGATCCTCGACGACACGCGGCTCTACCCGCTCGCGAGCGTGCTGTGCGATCGCGCGTCGGCCGCCGGGTTCGACAACATCAACACGATCCTCCAGATCATGCAGAACCCCGCGCTCGCCGTCCCGCCCGACGATCCGCGCTACAGGATCTTCCAAGGCATGCGTCCCATCACCCTCAGCGCGGCCGATCTGCAGAAGGTGGCCTTCACGGGGCCGCCGCGCGTCTTTCGGATCGTCGCCGTCGGCGAGGCGGGCAAGGTCAAAAAGAAGATCACGGCGATCGTCGATTCGACCCGCGTGCTGTCCTTCCCCATCACTCTCAACCCGACCTCCGAGCAGGCGGCCGGCGTGCTCGAATACTGGCGCGAGGAATAGCTCCCCCATGGCGCATCTCATCTGTGGCATTGATTTAGGCGCGTTCTCGGTGAAGTTCGCGTTTCTCGACGTGGGCTTCCGCGCGACGACCCTTCGCGGATTCATGGAGACGGCCGTGCCGGCGGGCGACGCGCCCCTCATCGAGCGTCAGGCCGAGGCCGTGCGCGAAGGCTTCGCGCAGGCGCGCGAGGCGACGCCGTACTTCGCGCTGCCGGGCGACCAGCTCTCGGTGCGCGTCATGCAGCTCCCCTTCGCCGACGCGCGCAAGATCGATCAGGTCGTCGGCTATGAGCTCGAGGGACAGATCGTCCACTCCCTCGAGGACGTCGTGTTCGATCACCTCATCGTGGGGCAGGGCGCCGAGGGGTCGACTGTGCTCGCCGCCGCGGCGAAGCGTGACGACATCGCCGCGCTCATCGCCGCCACGGAGGCGCAGGGCACGCACCCGCGCGCGATCTACGCCGCGCCCGTCGTCTACCGGACGCTGTTGCCCGCGACGGCGCCCGCCGAGCCCGAGGAGGGCGCCGCGCCGCCGCCGTGCCGCCTCGTGCTCGATCTCGGCCACGCGCGCACCAACGTCTGCATCGTGCGCAACGGCGAGACGGTGTACGCCCGCACGATCCTGCGGGGCGGTTTGCACCTCACGCAGGCTGTCTCCAGGGCCTTCGAAGCCGACCACTCGCGGGCCGAGCAGGCCAAGCGATCCGACGCCGCGCTGTTACCGACGGACACGCCCGCGTCGACGCCGCTCGCGGCGAAGCTCGACAGCGTTCTCCGCGAGGGGCTCGCCCCGTTCATGCGCGAGCTGAGGCAGACGCTCGCCAGCTTTCGCGGGAGCGTGAAGGCGGAGGTCGGTGACGTGCTCGTCACGGGCGGGACGGGGCGGCTGCGCGGCCTGCTGCCGTACCTCGAGGCGGAGCTCGGCATCCCCGCCCACTTCCTGGCGTTTCGCGCCGTGCTGGGCCAGGACGCCAAAGGCGCGGGGGCCGAGGAAGGGGCCGAGGCCCCTCCCGCGTTCGCCGCCGAATCCG
>JBBQJG010000195.1:0-11614 GCA_038325725.1 Polyangia bacterium
CGCGCGCCGCGACGGCCGTCAACCTCAAGCTCGCGAAGCTGGGCGGCCCCGTCGCCGCCGTCGCGCTCGGTCGGCAGGCGCGCCGTCGGGGGCTCTCGCTCATGGCCGGCGCCATGGTCGAGACGCGCGTCGGCATCGCGACGATGGCTCACGTGGTCGCGGCGCTCGGCGGCGTCGATTGGGTCGACCTCGACACCGCGTTCCTGCTCGCGCGCGATCCGTTCGTCGGCGGCTACGCGGCCTCGGGTGCACGCCTCACGCTCGACGGGCGCAACGGTACGGGCGTCGAGCCCGCGCACACCCCGTGAGGGACGGCGCGTCCGCGGCGAGAACCGAACCTCGCGCGCGCTTCGCAAAAGCGCGCTCGCACGGCAAAACGAGGGGCGTACGCGCGAGGCTCTCGCTTACCACGGACGCCTCGCGCGCACGCCTACCTCACCTGCTTGCCGGTTCCCCCGCCCCCTGTGTCCTCCCGCCACCGGCTCCCCTCGACCCCCTCGGTTCCTTCAGGCGAGATTGCACCCCGTGTGCCACGATCGTGGCGCCGCGAACGCGCGGCTTCGGCGCTCACGCTCTCGTCGAGCTTGCGCAGGTTGCTCGGCCCCTTTCCCGAGATGCGCAAGTTGCCCCGGACGCGTTGACACGCGTCGCGTTTACGCCGACCGTCGGCACTCCGTGCGCCACCCCCTCATCGCGCCCGCCGTCGCGGCGCTCCTCGTGTCATCGACGGCGTCGTGTCGCGACTCTCGGAGCGCTACCGCGCCGCCGACCGCGACCGCGCGGATCGCGGGCGAAAACGGCGCGGCCTTGCTCGCGAAGGTCTCCGCGCTCGACGACTTCGCGCCGTGCCTGGTCGATGTCGCCGCGGGTGTCGCACCCGTGCGGATCGTCGACGCCGAAGTCGCGGGCGAGGCCGCGCGCGCGACGTTCGCCTGCGCCAACGGCGCCCTGCGCGGCACCGTCACCTTCTTTCGCGTCGCCGGCGTGTGGATGGTTTCGACGAAGGAGCTCGTTCGGGCACCGCGCCGCGACCGCTGACTAGTACTTGTAAGTGACCTTGCCGGCGAAGCGCACGGCGAGGTCGACTTTCCAGTCCTGCGCCGGCAGCGAGCCCGCGACGACGACCGTGAACGTCGCGGAGTCGGTCTTCCACTGGTCGAGCGTGTTCACGGGGTTCGCGCTCTCCATCGTGAGGACGTTCGTCGAGGGCGAGCCGTCGACGCGCGCGTAGTCGATGAGGGTGATGGGCTCGTGCACGTCGTCGCTCATCGTGACCTGCAGCGCCTTGAGGAAGTCGAAGTTCTCGATGCCCGCCTTCGCCGTGAGCGTCACGCCGAGCGCCTTGACCTCGGTGGCGAGGCCCGAGGGCAGGTCGAGCCGCTGGTGCTTCTGCGAGAAGCTCTTGCTCATCGACAGGTCGCCGAGGTTCGCCGCCTGCGGGATGCCGTCGAACGTCAGGTCGTGCTGCGTGACCTCGACCTCGGGCACGGTCGCCTGCACCTCCACCATGCAGGCACCCATCGAGAGCGAGGACAGCACCATCGCACCAAACAACACCGAGCTCCGATTGAGGGTTTTCATGATGTTCACCAGAGGTAGACGATGAGGCCGAGCTTGGCCGAGGGGGCGATGACCTTGAAAGTCGGATCCTGTTTGAACGAGACCTCGAGCCCGTTCTGGTCGACCCCGTTGATCGAGGGGTTCTTGTTCGCGATCTGATTCACGTTGTGAATCGTGCCGCGCACGTACGACATGCCGCCGTGGATGAAGAAGGTCACGCGCTTGTAGCCGAAGTCCAGGCCGAGGTGCGCGTTCACGAAGTCGTAGCCGACGCGCTCGAGCGTCGGGGCGAACGGGTTCGAATCGTTGTAGCCGGCGAAGAACTTCCGCGCGGTCGCGTTCGCGTCGCCATCGAAGAAGCGGCCGGCCTCGAGCGTCGCCGACGGGCCGCGGCCGAACGGGAGGACCGAGACGCCGCCGCGCACGCCCTTGCTGATCATGTTGTAGCCGCCGCCGAGGCTCGTGCGCAGCCACCGCCAGGGGCGCAGGACGATCGAGCCCTGCATGCCATCGGGGACGCCGGCGTCGGCCATGACGCCGAGCCAGCGGAGGGATTCAGGCGCGGGCGCCGTCGTGGGCGCGGGCTCCGCGGTCACGTTGGCATCCGCCGCCTTCGCCGCGGGGCCGATGGCGAGGATTCCGAGGAGCGCCAGTGTTTGCGAGGTTCGCATCACCTAACTACCTCGGACGAATTACTAGTAATCTAAAATACTTTTATTCTATTATTTAACTCGTTGTCGCGCACAGACGGCGCGGCCAGACGAAGTCTATAAAACTGATATAATTCCAGCCTGTTACCAACGTGCGGCCCCGGCCTAACGCAGCGGGACAGCTTGGTAGGTCAGCGTTAGCGAGCGCGTTTTTTGAGGACGCCCCAGCCCTGGTGCGTCGTCTCGGCAGCGACGACCTTCGGGGCGGCGCGGTGGCTCGCAATTTCCCAGCGCGCGTTCTCGGCCTTGCCGAGATCGCGCATGGCGATTGAAGGCTGCGGCCCGGCGGACGGACCCTTCGTGAACGGATCCTTCCAGCCGGCGGGATGCGCCGCGGGGTCGGCCGCCTTGTCTCCGTGCTTCGTGGGCGCCGTCGCGGGAGGCGCGCCGACCGAACCCGAAGCAGAACGTCGGGTCGTCTTTCCTTCCGGCTTGTCGGCGAAAGGATCGCTCCACCCGCTCGACGCGGCAGAGGGATGCGACGCCGCTGCCTTGCGTAGCGTCGTCGTCGGCACAGGCGCCGTGCGCGGGGCGCTCCCCGAATCGGCGAAGGGATCGTTCCAATTGGCGCTGGCCGCCGCCGTGCGCGCCGAAGCGCGCGACGAACGGCCCCCGCGGCTCGGCGTCGGCTCCGCGGCCGCCAGCGAAGCGTTATTAGACGAAGCGTTATTGGACGAAGCGTTATTGGACGAAGCGACGCCCGAGGCGGAGCCCTGGACGACGCGAATGACGCCGTCGTTCTTCTTCTGCGGTTTGCTCGCGACGGCGGCGGGGGCGGTCGTCACCACGACCGCGGGCGCGGGCGAAGGCGAGATGTCCGGCTGTTGCGTCCACGCCGGCAGCGCGGAGGCCGCGCGCGGCGCCGGCATCGCCGGACCGCTGTCCGCATTCTTGAGGAGCTTGTCGACGTCGTCGCGACGTCCCCCATGCTTTTCGTTCGCGCCCGCGAGGAGACGATCCAAATCCCGATCGCTCGACGAGGCGCTCTTCTTGCGACTGGCGGTCGACTCCTGCTCGTCGCGCAGCAGCTTCTCGATGAACTTGTCGTCGGCGGGCTTCGCGGCGGCGACGGGCGCCTTCGCTTCGTCGCTGGAGAGCTTCGCGGAGATTTCGCGCGGCCTGACATTGTTGTTTGCGCCCGCGCTGTCGGACACCGATGGCAGGGCGACCTCGGCACGCTTGCTCGCGGACCTAGCGACGACCGGCGGCGGCGGCGCGACAGCATCCCGCGCGGCCTGCGCGTCGCGATCCTTGATCGCCTTTTCGTTGAGCGCGTGCGCGCGCGCGACGCGCGCGAGGTCGGCCCGTGTGCGGTCGGGGCCCATGACCTTGTCCTCCCACTGCATCTGCTTGTTCATCGACTTGTCGTCGGCGTGAAGCTCAGCGGGGGTCTTCTTGTCGGTCGCCTTGGCTGCCGCTTTGCCTTTTGGATTGGCGCCGCGCACCTCGGAGACGAGGCGCGGCGAGAGGCTCAAAGTGACAACTGCGATACAGGTCAGGAACGGCGACCGCATATCGAAACCTCCACGAGGGGCGAGGGGGTACGGAATTTCATTATCCGTCGTCCCCTTCGTTTGACAAGCGCGGATCGGACGACGGTGGCGCATGTGTAGGTGCCCGGATGCAGCGAAATCCGTCTGTGGCGCGTTGCATTCGATTCCAGACGGCTTCGATCCCTGTTGGAACTCAAAAATGTCGGCAGTTCTGCCGATTTTGGTCGCCTAACCCTCGCATGCCCTCCGGCTCACCACCCGACCAGACCTCGGCGGCGTTCCCCCGCGGCGCGACCATCGGTCGCTACGTCGTGCTGGGGCTCGTCGGCCGGGGAGGCATGGGCGAGGTCTACGCGGCCTACGACCACGAGCTCGACCGCAAGGTCGCCGTGAAATTGCTGCGCGTGAAGCCGGGCGCGGGCCTCTCGCTCGCCGAGGGGCGCCAGCGCACGCTGCGCGAGGCCCAGGCCATCGCGCGCCTGTCGCACCCGAACGTCGTCGTCGTCTACGACGTCGGGACTTTCGAAGATCAGGTGTTCATCGCGATGGAGTTCGTCGATGGCAACACCGTCAGCTATTGGCTGCAGGCCAAGACGCGCTCGTCGCAGGAGATCATCGACGTCTTCGCCGCCGCGGGACGCGGCCTGCAAGCGGCGCACGACAAGGAGCTCGTGCACCGCGACTTCAAACCCGACAACGTCATGGTCGGACGCGACGGCGCCGTGCGGGTCATGGACTTCGGGCTCGCGCGCCAAGTGGGCGCCGGCGGCGACAAAGGTTCGGGCGACAAGGGCGAGCGCTCCTCGTTCGATCTCGCGCGCGCGCTCGTCGGGCGAGCCGCGGACGGAGCCGGGCTCGCGACGCTCGTCATCAACCCCACACCCGAGGGAAGGTCCGACACGCAGGAGATCGTCAACCACGCGGGCTTGTTCGACACGCAGCTCACGCGCACGGGCGCGATGATGGGCACGCCGGCGTACATGGCCCCCGAGCAGTTCCTGGGCACGGCGACGGACGCGCGCACGGATCAGTTCAGCTTCTCGGTCGCCCTGTACGAGGCGCTGTACGGCGAGCGGCCGTTCGGTGGCAACAGCATGTTCGCGCTGACGGCCAACGTCGTGCAGGGCAACGTCAAGGACGCGCCCGCGAACGCAAAAGTGCCGCAGTGGGTGCGCAAGATCCTGCTGCGCGGTCTGCGGCCCGACGCGCGCGATCGCTTCCCTGCGATGAGGGCGCTCATCGAGGCGCTCGGCAAGGATCCGGCGATCGCCCGCCGTCGTCGCGCGCTCGCATTGGCGGCCGTGTTGCTCCCGCTCGCCGTCGGGCTCGGCGTCAGGCAGAGCCTCGCGGGCCGGCAGGACGTCGGCTGCGGCGGCGCGGCGGCGCGGCTCGTCGACGTTTGGGAGGTCCCCGGAGGAAAGGGGGCGCCGGAGTCGCCGCGCCAGGCGACGATCCACCGCGCGTTCCTGGCGACGGGCAAGGCCTACGCGGCCGACGCGTTCGCGGGCGTCACGCGCGTGCTCACGACGTACGCGCAGAATTGGGCGGGGATGTATCGCGACGTGTGCGAGGCGACGCACGTTCGCGGCGAGCAATCCGCGGAGGTCTTGGACCTGCGCATGGCTTGCTTGCAGGAGCGGCTCGGCGGCTTGCGCGCGCTCACGCGCGTGCTCAGCACCGCGAACGGAGAGGTCGTCGAAAATGCCGTGAGCGCGACCAACGCGCTCGGTTCGCTCGATCGGTGCGCAGACGTCACGCTCCTGCGCTCCGTGGTCAGGCCGCCGGAGGATCCCGCGACCCGGGCGCGTGTCGACGCGCTTCGGGGCCGCATCGCGGACCTCAAGGCCGGCTTCGACGCCGGCAAGGTCCGGCAGGGGCTCGACGAGAGCGCCTCGCTCATCGAGGACGCGCGACGCGTGGGGTACGAGCCCCTCATCGCCGAGGCGCTCGCGTTGGTGGGGAACAACCGCATCAAGTCGGGAGAAGGCACGGCGGCCGCCGCCGCGCTCGAGGAGGCTTACTGGCGGGCCGACGCCTCACACGACGACGACGTGCGCGTCGAGGTCGCGGCGCAGCTCGTTTGGGCGGTCGGCTACCTCGAGGGCAAGCCGGTGGACTCCGAGCGTTGGGCGCGCATGGCCGAGGCCGTGCTCTCGCGCGTCGGGGGGCACGACCTCGTTCGCGCGTGGCTGCTCAACAACCGAGCCGTGCTCGGCTCGGGACCGGGCCACGCCGAAGAGGATTTGAGCGCGCTCCTCAGCGCCGCCGCGCTCAAGGCGAAGGTGCTGGGCCTCGACAACCCGGACGTCGGCCTCACCGAGGGCAACATCGCCGTCGCGCTGCAGGACCTGGGTCGCAACCAGGAGGCGCTCGCCCACGTCGAGCGCGCCATCGAGATTCAGACGCGCGGCAACGGCGCCGAGCACCCGGACCTCGCCGTGCAGCTCTCGAATCGCGGCGAGATCCTGAACGCCCTCGGCCGCCCGCGCGAGGCGCGTCTGTCGTTCGAGCGCGCGCGCATCATCTGGGAGCGCGAGCTGGGCGTGGACAGCCGCAATCTCGCGTACGCGCTCACGGGCATCGGCGAGAGCTATCTGTCCGAGGGGGAGCCGGCCAGCGCTCTGACGGACCTCGAGCGCGCGAACAGGATTCGCGCCGCGAAAGAAACCGACCGCGAGCGGCGCGGCGACACGTCGTTCGCGCTCGCGCGCGCGCTGTGGGAGGCGAAGCGCGATCGGGTCCGCGCGCGCGTCCTCGCCGAGAGCGCGCGCGAGGAGTACGCGCGCGCCGCCGTCGCCGCGAAGCTGGCCGACGTCGACGGCTGGCTCGCGCAGCACAAACGCGGCTGAGCGCCCGCGGCGCGAACCCCGGCGGGCGTCTCGTCGACGTCTAGTCGTGGGCGGGCGCGGGCGTCTTGACGGGGGCGGGCGCGGGCGCCTTGACGGGGGCATCTGGGGCCGCGGGCTCAGGCGCCGCGACCGCGGCCTTGGGCGGCGACGCGTCGGCGGGGGATTCGGCGGGGCGGCGCACGGTGACGCGCACGAACTCGTCCTTGATCTCGACCTGAGGATCCGTCGCCTCGCCGAGAACGATGCGCAACGTCGTGCCGCTGTCGTCTTTCTTAATCCACAGCTGTCGGAAGCCGTCACGCTTGGGGCCGTAGAACTCCATCGTGATCATCGACTCGGCCTTGGGCAGCGTGACGAGCACGCTGCGCGGTTTCGACGTCACGTGGAAGACGGCGCCTTCGATCGAACCGCGAATGGGGATCAGCATCGCCGCCTTGCCGGGCTCGGTCGTGATGTCGGGGAGGTTCTTGCGCCACGCCTCGCGCGCGAGGTCCTTGTCGGCGAGCTTCGTGTCGGCCGGTTTCGCGCGGGGGGACTCGGCGGGGTCGGGGGACTCGACCTTAGGGGCGGGGAACTCTGCCTTGGCCGCCTTGGCCGCGTTGGCCGCCTTGGCCTCGGCCGGCTCGACCGGCGCGGGCGGCGCCTCGGTCTTCGGGGCCGACGCTGATGGTTTGGCGGCCGTGGGGTTCGGCTCGGCCTCGGCAACGGAGGGCGGTGTCGCGGTGGGAAGCTCCGCGGCTAGAGTCGTGGCGGCGTCTGAAGCGCTCGCGTCCGCCTCGCTCGGCGCGGGGGGGGGCGGCGGCGCTGGCGGAGGAGTCGGGGCCGGGGGTGGCGAGGAATCGACGATCGGAGCCTCTTCGGGCGCGATCGGCGGCAGCACCAACATCCCGAGGCCGAAGGTCGCCGCCGCCGTGGCCAGGGCCACGAGCAGGCCAGTCGTCTCGATGGCGCCCGACGCAGGGTTGCGGGTCGCGCGCGCCGAGCGGCTGCGGGAAGATTTGGGGGAGGGGGCCAAGCGAAGCGACATGGGAGCGTCGGCGTCGAGCGACCCGAGGCTACACGATCGCGGTTTCGACCGAAATGGTAGAGTGTCTTTCAGCATCCTCACTTAGGAGCTCTCACTATGCGTGACGTCGCCGCTCGCCCCCCGGGCCGCTCCGCGCCCCGTCTCCGGTTGAACTTCGTGCTCGTCACCTTCTTGAGCGCGCTCGCGCTCTCGGCGTGTGGGCGCAGCAGCCTGCGCACGATCGGCGAGAATTCATCGTCGACGGTCGGCGGCAGTGGCGGCAACGCGGGACATGGCGGCACCGGTGGCAACGCGACCGGTGGGCACGGCGGATCCGCCGCCGTCGACGGCGGCGCGGGAGGGACCGCGGGTCAAGCCCCACCCGACGGCGGCCCCCAAGATCGTCCCGACACCTCGCCCGACGGACGTCGGCCCTTTGGCCTCGGCTTGTCGCCCGCTTTGATCACGCTCGCGAGCGGAGGCACGGCCCAGCTCTCGGCGACGCTCTTCTACATCGACGGCAACAACGCCGACGTCACGCTGACGGCGACGTGGGCCTCGAGCGATCCGCTCGTCGCCGTCGTGAGCGCGGGCCGGGTCACGGGCCTGCGTCCCGGCAAGACGATCATCACCGTCACGACGAACGGCTTCACGACCCAGAGCACGGTCATCGTCAACGGGATGGTGACGCTCGTCGGGCTCGCCATCGATCCGCCGATCGCGACGCTCCCCATCAACGGCGGCACGCTGTTCAGAGCGACGGCGCAATTCTCTGACGGAACGACCGCCGACGTCACGCCGGCCGCGACGTGGTCCTCGTCGAGCCCGAGCGTCGCTGGCGTCTCGGCGGGATTCGTCGCCGCGCGGACGCCCGGCACGACGACGCTGGTCGCGACCTACAACGGCGTCGCCGCGAAGGCCGTCGTCGTCGTGACGGCGGCGTCGGTCGTTCAGGTGACGATCCAACCTCCGTTCCAGAGCGCGGGCGTCGGAACCAAGGTGAGCTTCACGGCGGACGCGCTGCTCTCCGACGGCACGCACGCGGATGTCACGAGCGTCGCGACGTGGTCGACGGACAACCCAGGCGTCGCGACGATCGGGGGCGGCATCGCCACCGGCGTCAGCGGAGGCGGCGTCGTCGTGACGGCGACCTTCGGCGGGTTCTCGGGCTTCGCGAAGCTGAGCATCAGCCCGGCGACGCTCGTCGCGCTGCAGATCGATCCCATCGATCCCGAGGTCGGCATCGGCGGGACGCTGTCCTTCACGCTGGTCGGCATCCTCTCCGATGGCACGCGCGTCGCGCTGACCTCTCAGGCGATGTGGAGCAGCTCTGCGCCCGACGTCCTCGTGTTCGACATCGGCAGCCACGCCGTCGCGAAGTCGGGCGGCACCGCGGTCGTCACGGCGGCGGTCGGCGGGTTCACGGTCACGAGCACGGTCACCGTGACGCCCGCGAGCCTCCTCTCGATCAACATCACGCCGGCGACGTCGACGATCGGTCCCGGGGGCGCCGTGCCCTTGCGCGCGACCGGAACGCTGTCGAACGGCAGCATCATCGACGTCACGAGCCAGGTGAGGTGGGACGTGTCTCCCGTGGGCGTGGTCGCCGTGTCGAACGCCGCCGGGACGCAGGGGCTCGCCACGGGCCTCGCCGCGGGGACGGCGACGGTGATCGCGACGCTCGGCAGCGCGCAGGGCAAGGCGGTCATCACCGTTTCGCCCGCGACGCTCACCCGCATCGACGTCTCGCCCGCCATGAGCATCTTGCCGATCCAAGCCGCGGAGAACCTCTCGGCGACCGGCACGTTCTCGGATGGGACGAAGCGCGACGTCACGTTCGAGGTCACGTGGGCGAGCACCGACACGTCGATCGCGACGGTGGCGAACGGTCCCCTGGCGACGCCGGGGATCGTCACGGGCGTCAAGGAGGGCGCCGTCAAGATCACGGCGTCGGAGAACGGCATCACGGGCATCGCCGTCGTGTCGGTCGTGCCGGCGACGATCAAGTCGATCATCGTGTCGCCCGTCGACGCGACGACGACGACGGGCCTGCGGTCGAGCTACACGGCGATCGGGGTCTTCTCCGACGGTTCGAAGCTCGACGTCACGTCGCAAGCGACGTGGACGACGGTCGACGCGACGATCGCGACGATCAGCAACGTCGCGGGCGCGGTGGGGCAGCTCACGGCGCGCGCCCCCGGGAAGACGACGGTGTCGGCGACCTTCAACGGCGTCGCGGGCCAGACGATCGTCGCCGTCGAGGACGCCGCGCCGAGCTCGCTGTCGATTTCTCCCATCTCACCCGCCACGGCGTTGGGGTCTGGCGTGAGCTTCACGGCGACGCTCGTCTTCTCGAACGGCACGCAGCGCAACGTGACGGGCCAGGCGACGTGGACCTCGTCGAATGGCATGGTGGCGACGATCAATCGCATGGGCCGCGCGACGTCGGTCGGGACGGGCACGACGACGATCTCGGCGGCGTACATGGGCCTCACGGCTTCGTCGACGCTCACGGTGACGAACCCCGTGCCGACCTCGCTCCAGGTCTCGCCGATCGCGCCGACGATGAGCGTCGGCGGCTCGGCGCCGTTCACGGCGACCGTGATCCTTTCTGACGGGACCACGCGAAACGTCACCAACATGGCGACGTGGGTCTCCGACGATCCCGGCGTCGCCGGCGTGACGACGGCGCGCATGCGCGGCGTCGTGACGGCCGTCGGGACAGGCTCGGCGACGATCACGGCGACGTACATGGGCCTTTCGGGCCAAACGATGCTCGCCGTGAACGACGCCACCGTCGTCTCGATCTCGGTGAGCCCCGTCGCGGCCATCTTGCCCGTCAACACGCGGCGCCAGTTCACGGCGACAGCGATCCGTTCCGACGGAACGTCGTTCGCCGTGACGGGGCAATCGACGTGGGAATCCAATGACCAATCGGTCGCGCAGGTGGCGACGGCCGGCGGCGCGCGCGGGCAGGTCACGGCCATCGGCGCCGGCACGACGCAGATCCTCGCGACGTACATGGGCCTGTCGGGCAGCGCGCCCGTGACCGTCACGGCCGCGACGTTGTCGTCGATTCAGGTGACGCCCTTCGCCGAGACGGTCCCCATTGGACAGCCGGTGCCGTTCGTCGCGACGGCGATCTTCACCGATGGCACGAACACGGTCGTCACGGGCGTCTCCACGTGGCAGTCGACGGATGGATCGGTGGCGCTCGTCAGCAACGCGGGCGGCTCGCGCGGCGTCGCGACGACCCTCGCGAAGGGCACGACGACGATCTCGGCGACGTACATGGGGATGTTGGGTTCGACGACCCTCGCGGTGACGGACGCAACGATCGTCCAAATCCAGGTGACGCCATTCCAGCCGACCTTGCCCGCGGGCTTCGACCTGCGCTTCACGGCGACGGCGATCTACTCGGACGGCTCGAACAGCAACCTCACGGCGCTCGCGACGTGGACCTCGAGCATTCCGGCGACGGCGGACGTCAGCAACTCCTTCGCGACGAAGGGCCTCGTCTCGGCCTTCACTCCGGGCGACGCGGCCATCAAGGCGCAGTACGCCGGCGTCGAGGGCTCGGCCGACGTCAAGGTCACGTCGGCGCAGCTGTCGGCGATCGTCGTGACGCCGTCGACCGCGACGCTCTCGCCGATGGGCGTGCAGGCCTACGTCGCGACGGGAACCTTCGACGACCTGTCGCAGCTCGACGTCACGACGTTCGTGACATGGACGTCGAGCGACATGGGCGTCGCCGACGTCAGCAACGCCGACGGCTCGCGCGGTCAGGCGACGGCGTTCGCGCCGGGCACGACGACGATCCAGGCCCAGCGCGCCACCATCACGGGCACGGCGACGCTCACCGTGCAGTAGCGCGCGCTCGCGGCGGCGCACACCTCGCCCCGTCCCCCAAAAGTCAGCGCGCCGCGGGCGCGGCGACGTTCACCGGGAAGGGGCGCGCGCCGCGAGCCAGGCCGAGACCTCGGGGACGAGGCGCTC
>JBBQJG010000196.1:0-11598 GCA_038325725.1 Polyangia bacterium
TACGAGCAGCGACATGTTGCGCTCGCTGACGGCCGCGTTCGTGATGATCGCGCTGCCGATCTCGATCCCGGGCAGCAGATGACGACGCTGCGCCATCGCGTCGAAGACGGGCTCGTCTTGCTCGGCGGCCTCTTCCAACGACCGCAGGGCGCCGACACGCACGCTCGCTTCACGATTTTGACGACGCGACCGAACGACCTGGTCGGTCCCGTGCACGATCGCATGCCGGTGATCGTGCCGCTCGATCGGCTCGACGCGTGGCTCGGAGATCCGCCGGCCGTCGCAGCCGGCTTGTTGGGCCCGGCGCCGGCGGACGCGCTCGTCGCGACGCCGGTCTCGAAGCACGTCAACAGCGTGAAGCACGACGATCCGGAGTGCATCGCACCCGCGACGCACGGGGGTGGCCAGGGTCAGACGTCGCTGTTCTAGAAAACCCGAGGCGAAGACGCGTGGCCAGGCACTGGCTCAACTCATCAGCCGCCGCAGGCGGTGAAGCAGCTCCACCGACGCTTCGATCTCGCGCTTCCGAATCGAGACACTCTCGACGTTCACGCCCAACGGAACGCCCTTGTCACGGGCATAGTCCCAGGCGTCGGCAAAGATTCGCTCGCAAAGTTCGACGGACGACGCCAGGGGATCCGCCGCGTGGCGTAGTTCATTTTCCAGCCAGCGTGGAAACGCGATGCCGAGCCATTTCATGAACGCGAGCGTCTTCTCCGAGCCGCATGGCGAAAGCGTCAGCACGATCGGCACGGGGGCCAGGCCCCGCCTCCCCGCCTCGAGCGCATAGTCCGATAGCAGCGACTTCGTCGAGGTCACGTCGTAGACGGCCTGGCTCACGAAGAAACGACAGCCCGCCGCCGTCTTGGCCAAGATGCGCGAGTGCTCGTCGCCGGTCTGTGCGTGCCGCTCGGCGATGGCGATGCCTCCCAGCAGCAACCCCGGCGCGTGCTGCCGCGCCAGCGCGTATGCCTCCGTGAGGCGAAGGCTCGCTGGGGCGCGGCGGCTGGGCGCGCCGACCAGCACCGAAACGCTGGACTCCGCGGGCCGCGCCTGCTCCACCCACCCCGCGAAGTCGGTCGCGCTGTCGCGACTGACGCAGCGATAGACGATCTTCGGCAGCGACAGGCCGCCCAGGTGACCATACGCATAGGCGTGCGGATCCAGCGTTGGCAGGAAGGGAAACGGGCGCGGCGCCGCCGTCCGCTCGGCCTCGTCCTGCAGGTCGTAGACAATCAGGCCATCCACCGGCAACTCGGCCAGCCGCGCCTGTTGCTGGGCTACGATCGCCGGAAGCTCGCTGGCAGGCGTCGCCAGCTTCGGTGGCGCCAGGCCATAGAGGCAAATTCCGGCCTGGCGCTCGATGATCTTGTTTCGTAGCGACACTCGATCACCATACCGCATGCGCGTCTCCGGTGGCCGTGGCGAGCCGAACCAGATCACCGTGCGGTCCGAAGTCGCAGGGGTGGTTCGATCGATCCCTAAGGCTTCGTCTGCCCAGGCGCCGCGGCGAACCGGTACCAGTATCGAACCGAGGTCACGCCGTCGGGCTGCGGTTTCAGGGTGAACACCAGCTCCGGCGAAAGGGCATCGTTCGGCAACGTCATCGCCGCGAGCTGAGTCTTCACGGCCGGGATCCCGGCCAAAAACCCCTCGTTCTCGAGCAACTTCGCGAAGCCGGGGCCAGGTGTTTGGACCTTCACCTCGAAGAGCGCTTTGAACTGGTTCGTGGGCACCTGTCGGTCCTGAACGTGCTGAGCCATGAGCCCTCCTCTGTCGTCGCTCCCCGTCAGAAGAGTACGCGCATCGGGGCGATCGGCACGGACGGAGACGTGAGCTTCGTCGGCTCCGTCCACGCCGACGCGCTACTTTCGCGCGAGGATCAGGTGCGTCACGTTGGGCGCGGCGACCGTCCGCGCGAGCGTGAGGCCGTGCAGATCGTCGAGCCCCCCGTCGAAGATGCGCTCGCCGCGGCCTAGCAAGATGGGCACGAGGTGAATCGTGAGCTGGTCGACGACGTCGGCCGCGAGCGCCTGCCGCACGGTGGAAGCGCCGCCCGCGATCGCGATGTCGAGCGCGCCCGCCACGCGCCGCGCCTGCTCGAACGCGGCGGGCAGCCCGTCGGTGACGAAGTGAAACGTCGTGCCGCCCTCCATGGGCACCGCTTCGCGCGCGTGGTGGGTGAGAACGAACACGGGGTTGTGGTAAGGCGGGTTGGGCCCCCACCAGCCGTCCCACGGGTTCTTCGTGTCCCACGGCCCGCGGCCGCCGCCGAACATGTTGCGCCCCATGATCGTGGCGCCGAAGCCCTGCAGAGCCGTTTCCACGATGGGCGTGCTCTCGGTGACGACGCCGCCCTCCATCCCGTGCATCGACCGGAAGGCGGCGAGCGCGAAGGCCCACTCGTGCAGGCGCATGCCGCCCTTGCCGAGCGGAGCTTCCAAGCTCTGGTCGGGCCCAGCGACGAACCCGTCGAGCGACATCGCGATCTGAATGCGCACCTTGGACATGGCGACGATTCTTAAGGCGGAGCCGGCACGGCGTCCAGGGTGGCGTCGAACCGTGATTCGCCTTTGGCAGAGGCGCACCTGGCGTCGCAAGCGATCATCCACGTCTCGGAGTCTTTCCGAGAGAAGGTCACTCCGGCCAACGTGGTACCCTACGCAGCGGAGCAACGATGAAGCAGCATAGGGTGCGGCTCACCGGCCCGCGTGCCATCGGTGCGCGGCTGTCCGCCGTCGCAATGAGCGACTTGCTGGATGCTTTGATTGCGGGCACCCGGCACGCCCTTCGTCTGCGCGTCGACGGAGGCGATCTTACTGGGGCCGCGCCGGCGTGGCTCGAGAAGGCCAGCGATCTGATGGTCCTGCCGCTCGAAGTCGGCTCGACCCAGCTCGTAATCGAGGCGCCCACCCTCGCGGAGGCGGTTCCCGATCGATTCGCCCAGGTCGATTTCGACAGCGGATTGAGCCCGGACTTCACCAGCGTCGACGTCCTGGAAGAAAGTCTTGGTGAAGCCCTCGCTGGGAATGAATCGAGCGACAAGTTCGACGCTGGGCTGCTCAAGACGTTTGGCCGATTCGCGAAGCTTTGGCGCCACCAGATAGAGACGGTCGAGTTCGACGGACTTCGATCGGTTCGTCTTGATTCGGCCGGAACGACACGCCTCGAAGGCCTTCAGAAACAGATTCCCGCCGATCAGCGCACGATCATCGTAGGCAAGCTCGATCAGCTTCACCACTCGAAGCGCATGTTTACAATCAGGACCGACGACGGCAACGATCTGAAGGGCCTCCTGGCAACGGACGACATATCAGTCGAGTCTTTGGGGCAGCTTTTTGGTCAGCGCGCGCAGGTGTCTGGAACAGTGAAATTCAAAGCATCATCCGCGCCCTTGCTCATCGAGGCCGAAATGATCACCGCTGCCGATAGTGGACCTTCCGTGTTGTCGAAGATTCCCAGGCCTTTGTTTCCTTCTCTCGACCACCGGGCGCTTCACAAGGCCCAGGGGCCAAGGTCGGGCGTCGCGGCGATCTTCGGACAGTGGCCCGGCGAAGAAACCGACGAAGAAGTTGAGGCCCTACTCGCTGAGCTTTCATGACGGCCCGCGACCTCCTGCTGTTAGACACCAGTGTCGTCGTCCACGTCTGCCGCGGCAGCGCCGTCGGACTGCGGATCGATGAGGCTTACGGCCTCCGAAAGAACGCAGCGAGACCCCTGATCTCTGTGGTCACCGTGGGCGAGACGCTTGGTTTCGCGCGCCAGAGAAGCTGGGGCGACGCGAAGATCGATCGGTTGCGAGCGCTGCTGACAGAGTTCGTCGTCGTCGACATCAATCACAAGGACGTCCTCGAACGCTATGCCACCCTTCGGGCGTTGGATCGCGCGGGAGGGTGGAACCTGTCCCACAATGACACCTGGATTGCCGCGACCGCATCCGTCGCGAATGCGCTCCTTCTCACGAACGATCGCGACTTCAGCCGAGTTGATCAATCGCTGCTGAAACAGGTCTATATCGATCCCCAATCGGCGAAGGTTCAGTGACGAAGGAGTCCTCATGACCCTGGAAGATCTCGTCGAAGCGGGTCGGAAGGTCCAGATGACGGAGCAGGATCGAGAGGCTCAGCGTCGGAGCTTCGTGTACGGGAACACGAAGATCGAGAACGACGCTATCACCCGCGAGACGGTCGATGAGGCCGCCCGCGAGCTTGGTCGAGAGCGTGGCGAGCGACGAAAGTGATCGCCACGGGCGCGTGACCGACGAACATCCGAACGCGACGGCGTACCGCAAGACGGCCGACGCCTTCCGGGCGGGCGACGTTCGCGCGCTCGAGCAGCTCATCGACGAGGCGGTCGTGTGGCACGTTCCGGGGAAGCATCGCGGCGCGGGCGACATCCGCGGGCGCGACGCCCAGATTGCGTGGCTCGGTGGTCTCGCGTCGCTCGGATTTTGGTTACGCGAGCACGATGTCCTCGCGAACGATGAACACGTCTGCGCGCTCAGCTACATGGGCGCTCGACGAGCGGGGGTCGAGGTCGAGACCCGCGTCGTCAGCATCTTCCATTACCGGGATGGTCGGCAGATCGAACGCTGGTTCTGTCCCGAGGACACGGACGCGTGGGACCAAATCTTCATCGCGTGAGGTGACGCGTGGGTCTGTCGCGGGTCGGAGGGATCGTCGGGTTGTTCGTCGTCGTCATCGTCACGTTGGCGACGACGACATCCGCGCGCGCCGACGACGCGGCGGTCGCGCCCGAGGCCACGAAACTGTTCGGCTGGATCGTCGGACGTTGGAGCGTGCCCGAGGACAGGACGCCGGACCTGAGTTGGAGCATGCCCGACGGACTGCCTCGGCCCACGAAGCGAAGAGCCTCCGACCCGGCACCCGAACCGCGCGTCGAGCTGATCGTCACTGAGGAAGGTGACGTCCTCGACGGCGCTCTCGACGCGGTCACACCGAAAGGCCACCGCACGAGCCTCGCCACCTTCACCATCGAGCGCGGCAAGCCCGACTGCCCCCTGACCTGGCGCGAAGGCGGCGCGACCTACAAGTCACCCATCGAAGGAAGCGGCTCCTACTACCGCGTCCAACCCGGCGACGTCGCGCGCAGCGACCAGAAACGCTACGTCCGCTTCACGAACATGCGGAGCCGGACGCGGCGAAGCAGGTTTCCGATCATCGTCGAGTTTCGCGACTACAACGGGTTCAGTCTTCGGCGGGTTCAAGGGCCGCAACACGGGAAGGCGGTCGACCAGATGTTCGCGTTGGTGCCGGTGGAGCCTCGTGACTGATTGCTCCGATAACCGCGCATGCCGGCTGACAATGATCGGGGGTTGATTCCGACGGTGCCCATCGAGCGCGCGATCCTCGTTCTGCGGGGCCGCAGAGTCCTCTTGGACGCGGATCTCGCGACCCTCTACGAGGTGGAGACCAAGACCCTCGTCCGCGCGGTGACGCGCAATACAGCACGATTCCCCGACGATTTTATGTTCCAGGTCTCGCCGCAGGAGTTCGAGAACTTGAGGTACCAATTTGGCACCTCAAGCTCGTGGGGCGGGCGGCGGCACCGACCCTATGCGTTCACCGAACAGGGCGTCGCCATGCTCGCCAGCGTGCTCAGGAGTCCGCGCGCCGTTCGGGTGAACATCGAGATCGTGCGAGCCTTCGTTCGTCTCCGCGAGTTCCTGCACTCGAACGCGGAGCTGGCCAGGAAGGTGGCCGCGCTGGAGAAGAAGTACGACGGTCAATTTCGTGCCGTCTTCGACGCGATCCGTGAGTTGATGGCCCCCGAAAAAACAACGAAGCGGAGGATCGGATTCTAGGCGCCCAGGATCTCCGCCGCGTTCTTCGCGATTGTCTTCTCTCAGTCCCGCCCCGTCGTCTCCAGCGCCCGCCGCCCCGCCTCAATCACCTCGAGAATCCGCGGCACATCGTAAACACTCCCCCGCCACGGCCCGCCGCTCACCGACTGCAGCGCCGCCCACAACCGCGTGTCCTCCGGCAGGTCCGCGTCCGCCGCGAGATCCGCCCGCGGCGCCCGCCTCTCAAGCTCCGCGTCGTCCGCGCGCCACCCGCCCGCCCCGTCATCTGCCACCAGATCGATCGTCCCCCGCAACCCGCGCGTATCAATCTCCACGCGCACGCGATCCCCGTCGCGCAGCTTCCCGAGCGGCCCGCCCGCGAGCGCCTCCGGGCTCACGTGCCCGATGCACGGGCCCGTCGATAGCCCCGAAAAACGCGCGTCGGTCAGGAGCGGCACGTTGCGCGCCTCGGGCAGGTACTTCAGCGCGGCCGTCACTTGATACGACTCTTCCATGCCAGCGCCGAGCGGACCGCGGCAGCACAACACGACGACGTCGCCCGCGCGGATGGCGTCGGCGCCCGTGCTCTTGATGGCGGCGATCGCGCCGCGCTCGGTGGTGAAGACGCGCGCGCGGCCCACGAGGCGGTAGATGCCCGCGTCGTCGAGCGCGGCCGCGTCGATCGCCGTGCTCTTCACGACGGCGCCGCCGGGCGCGAGGTTGCCACCCACGAACGTGATCGTCGGGCGGAGGCCTTTGCCCGTCGCCCCCGCGGGGCTGAAGATGACGTCGTCGGGATTGACGCCGTCTTCCGACACGAGCCGCGCGCGCAGGCGCCGCCGCCGCTCCGACCCCTCCCAAACAGCGAGCGATTCACCGAGCGGCGTACCGTCGGCCGTGAGCGCCGCGAGATCGAGCAGCCCGAGCGCGCGCAGGTGCAACATCACCTCGGGGACGCCGCCCGCCAAGAACACGCGCACCGTCGGGTGCGGGCCGTTGGGCAAGCAATCGACGAGACGAGGCACCTGGCGATTGACCGCCGCCCATTCGTCGACCGTCGGCGTCGCGAGGCCCGCCGCGTGCGCGATGGCGGCGAGGTGGAGCAGGATGTTCGTCGAGCCGCCCACCGCCGCGAAGACCACCATCGCGTTGCGGATCGCGCTCGAAGTCAGCAGGTCGCGGTTGCCGAGGCCGCGCGCGCGTTGCGCCGCGAGCGCGGCGACCGAGCGGCGCGCGACGTCGATCCAGATCGGTTGGCCCGAGGGCGCGAGCGCGCTGTGGGGCACCGCGAGGCCGAGCGCCTCGGCGACCACCTGCGACGTCGCGGCCGTGCCCAGGAACTGGCAGCCGCCCCCCGGCGACCCGCACGCGCGGCACCCGAGGTCCGCCGCCTCTTCGAGCGTGATTTGGCCGTGCGCGAAGCGCGCGCCGATCGTTTGCACCTTGCCCGCGTCTTCGCCGTCGCTGGCCGGCAGCGTGACGCCGCCGGGGACCAGCACCGCCGGCAGCGCGGGCGCGCCCGCGAGCGCCATCATCATCGCGGGCAGACCTTTGTCGCACGTCGCGACGCCGATGACCCCTTGGCGCGTCGGCAGCGAGCGGATGAGGCGACGCA
Source organism: Polyangia bacterium (assembly GCA_038325725.1). Taxonomy (GTDB): domain Bacteria; phylum Myxococcota_A; class Polyangia; order Fen-1088; family Fen-1088; genus DASZFV01. Next base: position 7,419 of record JBBQJG010000196.1, read on the forward strand.
ACACGATCGCGGCGTCGTTGCGGAACGGCAGGCTGTCGAACATGCCCGTCGTGCCCTGCGTGCGGCCGTCGCACGGGTCCGTGACGAACCCCGCGAACGGGATGCAGCCGCCCGTGCGCAGCCCGCGCGCCGCCTCTTCGACCAGCAGGCCGATCTCCCAGTGGCCCGTGTGGTAGCCGAGCGCGATCGGTGTGCCGTCGGGCGCGCGCACGCCGCCGCACGTGGCGAGGATGAGGACCTCGGGGCGGCCGAGCTCGCGCGCGGGCAGGCCCATGCCGACGTCTTGCGTCCAGCCGAACAGATCGCCGCTCGGGCGCCGCACCAGATCGTCGGCCGTGACGGGTAAGCTGCCCGGCGGGCCGGGCGCGCGCGTGCGGACATCGAAGAGATCGTCGTCGGCGCTCACGACGGCACGTCGTCGCGCGTGAAGCGATCGTCGACGAGACGCCACACGCCGCGCACGTTGCGATCGAGAAGCTCGGGCGGCAGCACCGACGCGTCGGCGTCTTGAAAGCAGAGCGGGCGCGCGAAGCGCAGGAGCGCCGCCGTGCCGACCGACGTCGTGCGCGCGTCGGTGCTCGCGGGGTAGGGACCGCCGTGGTTCATGGCGGAGGAGACCTCGACGCCCGTGGGGACGCCGCCGAAGACGAGGCGGCCCACGCGGCGCGCGAGCGCCGCGAGCAACGGACGCGCTTTGTCGAGCTCGGCGGGCGTCGCGTGCACCGTCGCCGTGAGCTGCCCGTCGAGCGCGGCGGCGGCGCGGCGAAGGCCTTCGACGTCGGCGACGCGCACGAGGATCGTCGACGGGCCGAACAACTCTTCACGCAGCGCGGGCGTTTCGGAGAACGTCGCCGCGTCGACTTGCCACGCGACGGACCGCGCCACGTTCGGAACGACACCAGAAGCCGGCGCGGCTTCGGGCCCGGTGGCGAGCAGCGCGACGCCCTCCGTGGTCGCGAGCGCCGCCGCCCCCGCGCGGAAGCGCGTCGCGAGGTCCGGGTACAACATGCGCGCGGGCGCCTTCGTGGCGATGCGCGCGCCGAGCGCCTCGGCGAGCTCGGGGAAGCCCGGGCCGTCGACGGCGAAGACGAGGCCGGGCTTCGTGCAAAATTGGCCCGTGCCCAGCGTCGCCGAATCGGCGAGCGCCGTGCCGAGCGCGGCACCGCGCTCGGCGAGCGCGGCCGGCAAAATGAAAACGGGGTTCGTGCTGCCCATCTCGGCGTAGACCGGGATCGGCTCGGGGCGCGCCGCCGCCGCGTCGAAGAGCGCGCGCCCGCCCGCGAGCGAGCCCGTGAAGGCGACCGCGCGCGCGAGGGCATGGCGCACGAGCGCGAGGCCCACGGCGTGGCCGGGGCCGCCTACATACGTGAAGACGCCGGCGGGCAGGCCGCAGGTTTTCAGCGCGGTTGCGACGGCGCCCGCGACGCGCGCGGAGGTTTCCGGGTGCGCGGGGTGACCGCGCAGCACGACGGGGTTGCCGGCGGCCAGCGCCGAGGCCGTGTCGCCGCCCGCGACGGAGAACGCGAGGGGAAAGTTGCTCGCCGCGAACACGACGACCGGGCCGATCGGGATCAGCAGGCGGCGCAAATCCGTGCGCGGCGGCACGCGCGTGGGCAGCGCCGTGTCGATGCGCGCGTCGACCCACGATCCTTCGCGCGCGACCTTCGCGAACAGGCGGAGCTGGTTGACGGTGCGCATGCGCTCGCCCGTGAGGCGCGGCAAGCCGAGGCCCGTCTCGCCGTCAGCGATGGCGAGAAGATCGTCGCCGAGCGCGAGCAACGCCTCGGCGATCGCCTCCAACAAACGCGCGCGCGCTTCGGGCTCGGCGCTTCCATAGATCGGGAAGGCGTCCTCCGCGGCGCGGAGCGCGCCGTCGGCCACCGCTTCGTGGGAGACGGTCACTTCGCCACCGTGTTGACGAGGCGACCGACGCCGTCGATCTCGATGCGGATCTCGTCGCCGCCCGCGAGCGTGAAATCATTGGGCGGCACGATGCCCGTGCCCGTCATGAGGAACACGCCGTCGGGGAAGCTGTTGTCGCGGAACAAATACTCGACGAGCTCGACGGGGCGGCGCTTGAGCTGCGCGAGCGTCGTGTCGCCCGTGAACACGTCGCGCCCGCCGCGCGCGATCGCGAGGCGAATCACCGTCGTGGGCGCGGGCGGTTCGTCGCCCAGCGCGATGCCTGGCCCCAGCGCGCACGAGCCGTCGTACACCTTCGCCTGCGGCAGGTAGAGCGGGTTTTCGCCTTCGATATCGCGCGAGCTCATGTCGTTGCCGACCGTGAAGCCGAAGATGCGGCCCGCGGCCGTCACCGCCAGCGTGAGCTCGGGCTCGGGCACGTTCCAGCGCGCGTCGCCGCGGATGCGCACGGCGCCGCCGGGGCCGACGACCCGATGCGGGCTGCTCTTGAAGAACAGCTCGGGCCGCGCGGCCTCGTACACGCGCGCGTAGAAGTCGCCGCCCGCGGCGTCCTGCGACTCTGCGATGCGCGCGTCGCGGCTGCGGTAGTACGTGACGCCCGCGGCCCAGACCTCCTGACGACCGATCGGCGCCAGCGGCGTTGGCGGCACTTCCATGGGAGCGCCGAGCGAAGAGGCGCGCTCGAACGCCTCGCGCGCGAGCGCCGCCGGGACCTCGGCGCGAAAAAGGTCATCGCAGACGAGCGGGGTGAGAAACGCCGCGCCGCCTTCTTCGATGACGGTGCCGCCGTGCGTGCGAAAGAGCTTCATGGCGACACGTTAGCCCGAAGCGACCCGCCGGCGGCGCCCTCGATGACCGGATTCCCGAGAATGCATTTTGTTTGCCTGCTGGACGCGCCTCGGACGTCGATGGGTCATGGCGCGATTTATGTCCGGAGCCCTGATCTGCCTGGCCGCTCTTTCGTGCGCGAAGGGCGCGGCCGTCGACGACGCGGGCCGCGCGGGTCAATCGGGGGGAACCGCCGGCCAAGCGGGACAAGGCGACCAAGGCGGCGTCGGGCCCGCCGGCTCGGGAGGCGCGGGCTCGTCCGGCGGCGAAGCCGGCGGCGGCGCGGCCGGCGCGCCTGACGCGGCCATCTCGAGCGGCGCCGGGACGGGCGGCGTCGACAGCGGCGCCGCGGGCAGCGTCGCGGGTTCGGGTGGCAAGGGGGGCGCGGGGGGCGCGGGCGCGACGGGCGTTGGCGGCACCGGCGGCTTCTCGGGCAAAGGACGCACGGGGAAGCGCAGCGCGGGCTGCGGCAAGGACGTGATGGGCGCGCTGACGACGGCGTTCACCGGCCACCGCATCACGATCCCCACGTGCGCGCCATGCACCGTGCCGAACTGCCCCGCCACCTGCGTCGCGCCGCCTTTTGTTCCCGGCGGCGTCAACGCGCAGACGGCCGCCAACGGCGAAAACTTTCTCGACCGCGACTTCACGATCGAGCTGCCCGCGAGCTACAACCCCGACGTTCCGTCCCCCGTGTTCTTTGGCGCCGACGGCTGCGGCCCCGTCGCGCCGCAAAAAGGCGCGGGCTTCAGCGTCGCCGGCGAAAACAACGCCATCAAGATCGGGTTGCAACAGATCGGCGCCTGCTTCGCCGACGGCGGCATCCGGTGCGCGCCCAAGATCGCCAACGTCGGCGCGTGCCTCAACGGGCCCGAGATCCCCTACTTCCTCGCCGTCATGAATTGGGTCGAAGCGAACTTCTGCGTCGACCTCGGCACCGAGTTCATCGGCGGCGGCAGCAGCGGCGCGTGGGAAGCGCTGTTGGCCGGCTGCGGGGCCGCGAACACGCTGCGCGGCATTTACACCGTCGCGGGCGGCTTGCGCGAACACCGCTGGGCCTGCAACGCCCCCATCGCCGCCTTCATGATCGCGTCCGCCACCGACACCGCGAACCCCGTCGGACCGTTGACCAAGCTCAACGTCGACGAAGACACCTACGGCATGGCGCCCGCGCGCGATGAGATCCTGGCGCGCAACGGCTGCGTCGGAAACGCCACCGCGCCCTTCGACGCCAAATATCCCGCGTGCGTCAAATACACCGGCTGCCCCGCGGCCTATCCCGTCGTTTGGTGCGAGTTCGCCGGCGGCTCACACGACAATCCCACGTACAACAACGTCAACTACGCGAACGCCATCGCGCCCTTTCTGCTCGGGCTTCCGCCTGCGCCCTGATTCGCAACCAAGGTGCGCCTCACGGACTTTCCTGGCG
>JBBQJG010000197.1:0-11584 GCA_038325725.1 Polyangia bacterium
CTTCACGGGGGGGCTCGGCGAGCTCATCGAGAAGCGCGGCTATCGCGCGAGCTGCGTGGCCAGCGGGCAAGCCGCGCTCGCGGCGTTGCGGGGCGAGCGTCCTGCCATGATTCTCATCGACCCCTCTCTGCCGGCGCTGTATGGCGCCGACCTCCTGTCCTTCATCAAGAGATCGCCGACGCTCTCGACCATCCCGCGGGTGATCATGACGGCCTCGAACGACCTGATGCTCAGCGTGAGAGAGGACGCGCCCGTGCTCTTGAAGCCGTTCGACGTCGACACGCTGACGCTGCACCTGAAGAGATATTGCGAGCCGCCCCAGGCGGGGCAATGACCGAAGCGTTTCCGAGCTAGGCCGCGGCCGTGCCCAGCAACGCCGCGAGCTCGTTCTTCTCGAGCGACTCGTGCTCCATGAGCGCGGCGATCAGCCGATCGAGATCGCCGCGGCGCTCCTCGAGGAGCTTGCCCGCCTCGGCGAGGGCGCGCCCGAGGAGGCCGCGCGCTTCCTCCTCGATGGCCGTCGTCGTCGCGGAGCTCGTGCCGGTCTCCATCGCGACGCGCTGGCCGAGGAAGGGATGCTCGGCGTCGTGGTCATAGTAGACGGGCCCCAAGCGCTCGCTCATCCCGTAGTGGGCCACCATGTGCGTCGCGAGGCGCGTGGCTTCCTTGAGATCATTTTCGGCGCCGGTCGAGATGCTCTTGAGGACCAGGCGCTCCGAGGCGTAGCCACCCATGAGGACGCGCAACCGTGATTCGAGCTCGGACTGCGCCATGAGGTGGCGGTCGGCGCCGGGGCTCTGCTGCGTCACGCCGAGCGCCATGCCGCGCGGGATGATGGTGACCCGGTGCAGCGGCTCCGCGTCGGCGGAGAAGCGGGCCACGACGGCGTGCCCGGACTCGTGCACGGCGACGCGCGTCTTCTCTTTGGTGTCGAGCTTCGACTCGCGCAGATCGCCCAGCACGATCTTGTCGAAGGCCTCGGCGAAGTCCTCGCGCGAGATGTCGTCGCGTCCTTTGCGCGTCGCCGACAGCGCCGCCTCGTTGACGAGGTTCGCGAGATCCGCGCCCGAGAATCCCGCCGAGCCCTCGGCGATGATCTGGAGGTCGACGTCGGGCGCGAGCGGCTTGTCCTTGACGTGGACGCCGAGGATCGCCTTGCGCGCCGCGAGCTCGGGGCGGTCCACGAGGATGCGACGATCGAACCGACCCGGTCGCAGCAGCGCGGGGTCGAGGACGTCGGGGCGGTTGGTCGCGGCGATGATGATGACCTGATCGGTGCGGTCGAACCCGTCCATCTCCGACAGGAGCTGATTCAACGTCTGCTCACGTTCGTCGTTGCCGCCGCCGACGCCCGCCCCGCGCGACCGGCCCACGGCGTCGATCTCGTCGATGAAGACGATCGTGGGCGCGCTCTTCTTGGCCTCGCGAAACAGATCGCGGACGCGCGACGCGCCCAGGCCCACGAACATCTCGATGAACTCCGAGCCGCTCACCGAGAAGAACGGCACGCCGGACTCGCCCGCGACGGCCCGCGCCAGCAGCGTCTTGCCCGTGCCGGGCGGCCCCACGAGCAGCACGCCGCGCGGCACCTTGCCCCCGAGGCGGGAAAACCGCGCCGGCTCCTTGAGGAACTGGACGATCTCCTGGAGGTCGGACTTGGCCGCCTTCAGGCCCGCGATGTCGTCAAACGTCACGTTGACGGAGGTCGTCTTGTCGAACTTCTTGCTCTGGTTCTTGAGCAGCCCCCCGAGCGGCCCGCCCGACCCCAGCATCGTCTTGGCCCTGCGGGACATCCACGTCCACGCCGCGATGATGAGGACCCACGGCAGCAGCGTGAGGATGAGCTGCACGGCGAAGGGTTGCTGCTGGCTCTTGACGGTGATCTGCACGCTCTTTTGCCGCAACAGCGGCAAGAGCGCGGCGTCGCTCGGAGCCACGTTGGTGCTCACGGACGTCGTCGGCTTGCCGGCGATGGGCTCCGCGGCTTTCAGCGTCGCCTCGAGCGTCTCGCCGTTGAGGACCACCGCCGCGACCTTCCCCTGCTCGATCCACTGGTACAGCTGCGAGTACGCGACGGGCGCTTGGGCGGCGCTCCCTTCTGTGCCCTGCTTCCACACCCACATCCCGAACAACATCAGGGGAAGGAACATCAACATCCGTCGCGACGTCTCCGAATCGGGACCGCTGCTTTTCGGAGCCACGCTGTTCGCCATGCGGCGGTTCTAGCGCGCCGTCGCCGTTGACGCTGACATTGAATGCGTCGTCTTTTGCGACGCCGGGCTGGCGTTTTTCGAAGGGCCTACGGCATCAGGGTGTGCCGATGCCACTGTTGGCCGTGCGGTAGGAGAGAATCTTTGCGTCGCCACCTTCGAGGTCTTGCTGAAGCCCGCACACGAGCGTGTCGGCGTCGAAGGTCACCGTCTTGATCGCGTATTCGGCGCCCTTGACGCGCTTCCAGGTGTTGCTGCTCGCCTTCCGGCAGCCCATCAGGTTCGTCGGGTTGAGCGAAGGGCCCAGGGCGATCTGCACGCGCGTGCCCGCCCCGGCCGGCAGCGGGCAGGTCGGGCTGAACCCCACGTGGTCCTGCTCGACGAAGCCGCCCCAGGACCCGGACTGTCGGTAGGGGATGAAGGGCAAGCCGAAGCGATTGCTCCACGAGTCGACCGTCGACTCGGAGCAATTCGCGGACGAGACGATTCGTCGGTTCGTCTGGATCGTCCCCTCTTCGGCGACCGTGTAGCTCGACAGGTAGCCGTTTGCGTCGATCGTGCACGTGAGCTCCGCGTACTTCCAGCCCGTCGAGTTGCCCCAGTAGTTCGTGGTCCCCGAGATCGCCAGGTCGTAGGTGTAGTAGTAGCCGTACGCGGCGTTCGAGGCCTGCTCGAGCGTGTTGATGCCGTACGAGGTCCCGGTGGTCTGATAGACGGTCGCCGTGCAGGCGACGTTGCCGGAGTAGCCGCTGATCCTCACGTAGTCGATCGCGTCGTTCGTGAGGTTGGGTCCGCTCGTCGTCTTGAAGATCGGACAGACGACGGTCGCGTTTCCGTTGCCATGGGCGCCGGGGCTCGCGACGGTCAGCGTGTTCGAATCGCGGATGAGGAATCGTTCGTCTTCGGCCGAGGCGCCGTGACAGCGCGAGCCGTCGTAGGTCATGCTGACGGCGCCGGCCGCGGCGGGCGCCAGGACGAGCGCGCTCAACGTGACGCCGAAGAGAACGGCGGGAACGAGCCGGGGCGAACGGGTCATGGTCATCTCAGCCTCCTTTGTCGTCGGGTGCATCGGATCTCCCGGTACAACACCCGAGGCGCCAATCTCGGCAAGTCGGTTCGCAAGGAACCCCGCATTCCGCATTCACCCGCCGATTTTTGCGAAGCACCGAGGACGAGCCGCTTCATGCAGGCCTTCTACGGGCCCAGACACACTCGAGGCTCGGGCTCACGCCGCGGCCCGGCCCACCCGGGCCAGTCTCTCGCCGTCTACCAGATAGTCGGTGTAGCTCATGCGGAGGTCGTAGTAGGTGTTCCCGGAAAGCTCGAGGACCCGGTTGGCGAGTGACTCGACGAACTGCACGTCGTGGCACGAGAAGATCATCGAGGCCTCGCTCTTCAAGAGGCCATTGTTGAGCGCCGTGATCGATTCGAGATCGAGGTGGTTGGTGGGCTGATTCAGCAGGAGCGTGTTCGGATCCTGCAGCATCAGCCGCGAGAGCATGCAACGCACCCGCTCGCCTCCCGAAAGGACCGCGACCTTCTTGTGAACCTCGTCGGAGGTGAAGAGCATGCGGCCCAAGAACGACCGGATGAAGGTCTCGTCCCGGATGTCCGGCGCGTACTGGCGCAGCCACTCGAGGACGCTCTTGTCGTTGACGAAGTAGGCGTTGTTGTCCTTCGGAAAATAGGCGACCTGCGTCGAGCGACCCCAGTTGACGGTGCCGGCGTCGGGCTTCGAGTCTCCGCCGAGGACCTCGAGGAGCGCCGAGACCACCCGCTCGTCGCCGACGAGCGCGACGCGCTCGCCACGGGCGATCGAGAAGCTCAGCCCGTCGAACAGCACCTCACCGCCGACGGTCTTGCGGAGGCCCTCGACGGTGACGACCTCTTTGCCGAGGGCGCGCTCCGCCTTGAACTGGATGAAGGGGTACTTCCGGTTCGACGGCCGGATGTCGTCGAGCGTGATCTTGTCGAGCAGCTTTTTTCGCGACGACGCCTGCCTCGATTTGGAGGCGTTGGCGCTAAAGCGCGCGATGAACGCCTTCAAGTCGTCGATCTGTTCGGACTTCTTTTTGTTCGCGCTCGAGCGCTGCGTGAGCGCCATCTGGCTGGTCTCGTACCAGAACGTGTAGTTCCCGGAGTAGAGCGTCACCTTGCCGAAATCGATGTCGGCGATGTGGGTGCACACCTTGTCGAGGAAGTGCCGGTCGTGCGACACGACGACGACGGTGTTCGGGAAGTTCAGCAGGAACTCCTCGAGCCAGAGGATCGAATCGACGTCCAGGTGGTTCGTGGGCTCGTCGAGCAGGAGGATGTCCGGATTGCCGAAGAGCGCCTGGGCCATGAGGACGCGGACTTTTTCGGAGTCGGTCAGGTCCTTCATGAGCGAAGCGTGCTTCGCCGCGACGACCCCGAGCTCGCTGAGCAGCTTGGCGGCCTCGGCCTCGGCGTCCCAGCCGTTTAGATCGGCGAACGCGGCTTCCAATTCGCCGGCGTGCACGCCATCGGCCTCGCTGAAGTCGGGCTTCGCGTAGAGCGCGTCCTTCTCCACCATGAGCGCGTGCAGCTTCTTGTGGCCCATGATGACCGTCGTCAGGGCCGCCACGTCGTTGAAGGCGAAGTGATCCTGGGAAAGCATGCTCAGGCGCTTGTTCGGCTCGATGCTCACCGAGCCGGAGCTCGACTCGAGCTTGCCCGCGAGGCACTTCAGGAACGTCGACTTTCCGGCGCCGTTGGCGCCGATGAGCCCATAGCAGTTGCCGGGCGTGAACTTGACGTCGACCTCTTCGAACAAGGTCTGGCTGCCGAACGCGACGGAGAGGTTCTGAACGGTGATCATGTGGCCGGGGCGTCTTACGCCAGGGCTGCCCGGGGCTCAAGGGGAACCGGACTCACCACGCGGTCATGGGGCCCAGGTTGTGCACCTTGCTGAATCCGTGGTCGCGCAGCGTCTGGGTCGCGGCCGTGCTCCGATGGCCGCTGCGACAGTAGACGACGACGTCGTGGTCAGGGGGGCCCACCTCAGCCAGTCGCTGCGGCAGCTCCTGCACGGGGATGTTGATCGCGCCGGGCAGGTGACCCTGGGCGAACTCATCGGGGGACCTGACGTCGAGCAGACGCGCCCCCGCCGCCACGAGACCACGAGCCTCGGAGCCTTGGAGGTCGCGGCCGCGACCGAACATGAGATATCCCGCGCCCGCGACCACGACGAGACCGAACAAGAGAACCTTTGTGCGCATCGCAAGCCCTCTCTCGGTGCGTTTCAGCGCGACAACAGAAATCCGAGCAGCGCCCCGTAGGCTGTCGACGCGTACGGATTGCCCCAGATGGCGCAGGCCCCGCTCCGGCAGCCGATGAATCGGTACCAGCCGAGGCCAAGCCCGGCCCCCACGACGACGAACGCGACTGTGTGGAGCAGCAAATGAGTCCTTCCTTCCTAGTCGAAGTGTGGGAGCCATTCCAACCGGAAAGGGTTCGCGACGCTCGAACGAGGGTCGCGGCGCGGCGCTGGCGCGGCCGGTGTTCGTGAACCCTTTTCTGTCGGGGCGGCTCCCACGAAGCAGAGAGGTCGTGGTCATGAAAGCTGTCGTCGAATCGATCGGTAGAGTCGGAAGCCGCGCGCGGGTGGGCGGACACGAATTCGTCTTCGATCAGCCGAGCTCCGTTCCTGGCGGCGAGGATCGCGGCGCGTCGCCGCTGGACGCCATGAGCGTCGCGGTCGCGGCGTGCGCGCACTACTACGCGGCGGCCTACCTTCACGGGCGCAGCCTGCCCACGGACGGCCTCACGGTCGAGGTGGAGTCCGAGAAGGAGCGCCTGCCGGTCGCGCGCATCGGGCGCCTCTCGATGAAGGTTCATGTGCCGGCTGGCCTCGACGAGCGGCAGTTGGCTGGGATCGAGCGCGCGATCAAGAGCTGTCCAGCGTACGGGACGCTCCTGCACCCCCCGACGGTGCAAATTGCGATCGAATCGACGTCAGGTCCCGTCGACGAAAGAAAATCGGCCTAACATTGGGATGGTGACCGCGCCGGATCCCTCCGATGAAGCCCTGCTCGTCGCCGCGCGCGCCGGCGATCGCGGCGCGCTGGAAGAGCTGCTCGGGCGTCACCAGGCTCAGGTCTACCGCTTCGGCATGAAGATGTGCCGCGACCCGGAGGACGCGAAGGACGTCCTGCAGGACACGCTCCTCTCGATGGCGCGCGGCGTTCGCGACTTTCGTGGGGCGTCGTCGCTGTCGACGTGGCTCTACACGATCGCGCGGAGCTTCTGCATCAAGAAGCGCCGCCGCGGCAAGTTCGCTCCCGAGGAAGAGCGGTCGCTCGACACGGACGTGGGCGCGGAAGTGAAGGGCCTCTCGCATCCCGCCCAGGCCGCCGACGAAGCGCTCGCCGGCAAGGAGGTCGAGCGCGCGCTCGAGCAGGCGATCGCGTCGCTCGAGCCGATGTATCGCGAGGTGCTGCTGCTCCGGGACGCGGAAGGATTGACCGCGCCCGAGGTCGCCGAGGTCTTGGGCGTGAGCGCCCAGGCCGTCAAGAGCCGGCTGCACCGGGCGCGGCTGGTCGTGCGCGAGCGGGTCGCGCCGCTCCTGTCGATCGGACCGGAGCCGCAGGCCGCGCCGGGGACGTGTCCCGACGTCTTGACCATGTTCTCTCAACACCTCGAGGACGAGATCAGCGCGGACCTCTGCGCGGAGATGGAACGCCACGTCGCGGTGTGCGGGCGTTGCCGCGGCACCTGCGACTCGCTCAAGCGCACCCTCGCGCTCTGTCGGACAGCGGAGGCTTCAGTCGAAGTTCCGACCGCGGTTCAGGCGTCGGTCAAAACTGCCCTGCGCGCCTTTCTCTCCGACAAAGCCTGAATCCTTTTTCGCGCCACCGGCTCTGACGGTTCATGGAGGCCAAGATGGAGATCGCGCAGGTCCGTCGGAGCTTCGATGAGATCGAAGTGGAGGCCCCTCGCGCCGTCCAAGCGGGAGGCGTCTGATGTGCCGGCGGGTCGACTGTTCGAAGTGCGGACGACCGACGTTCGCCGGGTGCGGCGCGCACGTCGAGCAGGTGTTGGGCAACGTTCCGCCGGCGGCGCGTTGCCGTTGTCGCGAACAAGCGGCCAAGACTCCCAAGAGCCCGGCCGCGCCAGAGTCGCGGTCCTGGATCGACCGCTGGTTCGGGAAGTGATGTCAGAGGTCGCGCAAGGAGGCACATCATGAGGTTCGCGAAGTTGTTGGCGACGCCGCTGGGCCGGCTGGCCCGGGTGGCCGTTGGGGGGATTCTCGTCGCGCTCGGACTCGGGAGCGTTCACGGCGGAGGTGGGCTCGCCCTCGCCATTGTCGGGCTGGTGCCCTTGGCGGCGGGCGCCTTCAACTACTGCACGATCTCGCCGTTCATCGGCGCGCCGTTCTGGGGCAAGGACGCCTTGAACGCGCGTCCCCAGACAGGCTGAACGCAAAGTTGCCGCGCATCGCCCCTCGCGCTTCAGAGACAGGTGTCGTGACCTGAGGGAACGAAGGCAACGAGCGCGCGCCAGGTCTCCGCGGCGCTCGTGGGGCCGAGCATCGTGGGGTTGCCGGCGCCGCTGTGGTCGGCGCTCGTCTGGCCCGAGCTTCGGTGTCCCCTTGCATGTGGCCAAGCCCTGCGTTACAAACTGAACAACATGGTTCAGTATCGAAGGGCCCACCTCGATGCCTCTTTCGCCGCGCTCTCGGACGCCACCCGGCGCGGCGTTCTGGAGCGGCTCGGGCGTTCGGACGCTTCGATCACGGAGCTCGCCGAGAAGTTCGACATGACCCTCACGGGCATCAAGAAGCACGTGGGCGTCTTGGAGCAGGCCGGGCTCATCACGACGGAGAAGGTCGGGCGCGTGCGGACCTGCAAGCTCGGCCGGCGCCGGTTGGTGGAACTGACGACGTGGATCGAGCGTTACCACCAACTCTGGGACTCACGTTTCGACGAGTTGGACAAGGTGGTCGAGGACCTGAAGCTGAAGGAGAAGATCGATGGACGCGACAAAAGAGAATGAGCCCACGCCCACGAAGAACCGCACGACGGTGGAACGGAAATCCGAGCGTGAGCTCGTGGTCACGCGAACGTTCAACGGTCCGGCGCGCCTCGTGTTCGAGGCGTGGACGAAGCCGGACCTGTTCAAGCGGTGGTGGGTCCCGAAGTCGTTCGGCCTGACGCTGCTTTCGTGCGAGCAGGACGTCCGCGTCGGCGGGACGTACCGGCTCGTGTTCGTCCACGGGGCCGCAGAGCCCATGGCGTTCTACGGGACGTACCTCGAGGTGACCCCGCACGCGCGCCTCGTCTGGACCAACGAGGAAGGTGGTGGCGGTGGGGCCGTCACGACGGTGACCTTCGAGGAAAAAGGCGGCAAGACGCGGCTGGTCATGCACGAGCTCTATCCCTCGAAGGAAGCCCTCGATGAGGCCTCCGGGTCGACGTCCGCGATGCCCGAGACGTTCGAGCAACTGGACGAGCTTCTGGGCGCCCAGGGCGCTACGGCGCCTCGAGGCGCCTGACGACGACCGACCTCAACGGCCTGCAGCGGGCCGCCGTCGGCCTTCAGTGAATGCGCTACGGGGCGCGCCAGATTGAGGCTGCGTGCTCGATGTACGCGTCCATCGAGCGTGGCCGTCGTCCGAGCTGTTGCTCGACGGTGGGCTCAACCTTCTCCGCATCACCATGACGAAGTCCAACGTGCAAATACGTCTGCACGATCGCTTGCATCCAAGGCATGCCCCGCTTCGTTTTCAGGTGCCAAACGTAGCCGAGAATGCTCGCAGCCTGATATTGGATGCTCTTGCCCAGCGACGTCGAGAGGAGCTCCGCGACACGTTCGAACGTGATGGCCTCGGGGCCGGTCAAGGTGAGCGCCTTCCCACGGAAACCGACGGGGCTCTCGAGGATCCGAGCGGCAACCTCCGCGGCGTCGCGAACATCGAGAAACGCGACTCGACCCCGCGCCGCCGGGACGTAGAGTCGACCGTCTTCGACGATGTCGCGTCGGTAGGCGTCCTGGAGATTCTGCGCGAAAAAACCCGGACGTAGAACGGTCCACGCTTGGCCCTTCGATTCGAGGTGGAGCTCGACCTTGCGGTGCGGAACCCACTTCATCCGATCCGCTCCAGCGACCGACAAGAATACGATGTGCTTGATGCCCGCGGCGTAGGCGGCGTCGACGAACGGATTCAGGGTCGCATCCATGTCGGCTATCGCTGGAGGCCGCAACAAGAAGACCAAGTCGCAATCAGCGAGGGCGTGCGGCCAGGTTCCGCGATCCAGAAAATCGAGCCGTGTCGGCTCGAGCGCTGGAAATTTCGCGGTCAGCTCAGCCTCGGAGCGCCCGCCGATCCGAACCGAAAGGCCGCGCTTCGCGCACTCAGTTGCGACCTCACGCCCGACGTTGCCGAGGGCAGCAGTCACGAGCACGCGGGACATAGGGCTCCTATCTGCCGGTCATCGAGAGAAGCCCGATGGTTCCTCCGTGCTCGCCGCCGATCCGAATCATCGCGAACGCGGGCGCGGCATTCCGCTCGATCGTGAGGCCGAGCGTGCCACCATAAAATGCGACCGACCGTTCGACGCTGTCCACCGTGAGGGTCAGGCCCTCGAAGCGCATCTTCTCCGTCACGTGTTCCTCCAGTCATTCGGGCCTTCGCACCGGGAGTCGTCGACGGGCCGAAGTGTATAGGAGACCGTCGGCGCGCGGTCGAGACGTGATGAACCTTCGGCGACCTCGAAGCCCGGCCGCCAGTTCGTGCAGGGAGAGGGCGGACTGGGAGCGGCCCGCGCGCCACGAGTCAGATACGGAACGCGCCGCGCACGCCCACCGTCACCCAGGTGTGCCACGCGGTGTTCGTGATGTCGGCGGTGCTCTCCGTGGTCCCATTGCCGAGGCGCACGCGAGACGTGGCGCTATCGAAGCGGCCGGACCACGCCTCGACGAACGGGCCCAGCACGAGCTGCGGCGTCACGCGGATGTCGCCACCCCCCTGCACGAGCGCCGCAAAGCCCCTATCAGTGGCGCCCGCGCCGATGTTGGGCGCGTCGTAGTCGGCGCCGGCCCACTCGTAACCGAAGCCCAAGCCCAGCCAAGGCGCGAAGGTCTCCGCCGGCACGAAACGGTATGTCCCCTCGAGGCCGACCTGCACGACGGAGCCGGTGCACGAGACGTTGCCTCCGCACCCCCCGTTGGGATTTTTGAGCTGCGGGAACGCGTACTGGAAGCGCCCGCCGAGAAAGAGGCTCGAATCGAAGCGGTAGCCGGCCTCGATGACCAGCGGCACGGCGCTCGACGCGTAAGAGTCCAGGCTCGTGCCGCTCTGGATGCTCCCGAACGGCAGCGCGATGCCAGTTCGCACGGCCAGCTCGGCGCCAGCGTCGGGAGACCGCTGAGCCAGCGCCGGCATCGCGACGAGAGTCAGCCCCACAAAACCAACCGCGACCAGTGATGGCAATTTCATAGGGATCGGATCGCACGATCGCAGTACTGATGCAACGCTTGGAGCGGGGACGCGCTTCGCTGCGTCGTTGTCACGCAAGGAATCGGGATATTCAAAAGCACGTACGGAGGTGCCGACGTCCTTGGGAGGTCGCTTCGTCACGCCAGCGCCTCGAGGTACGGGCGCATGAACGCGTAGGTGCGATCGGCCTGGGCGGCCGCGAGCTACCTCAAACGACAGAGGGAGCACCTCTCGTTGCTACCCGGTTGCTACTTCGCCCTGAGGACTTGGAGAACTTCAACGCCGCGAGGCTGGCGGCTGCCAACAAGGGGAAGAGCGGCGGAAAAGCCGCGTCCCTCGAAGGGATAGCTCAGGCCGCCTTGCGCCGGCCCGGCGGCGCGACGTGCAGGGCCTTGATGACGGCGGCCGGGGCGCGGTCGATGAGGGTCAACAGCACTCGCGCAGGGCCCTGCGGCTTCACCCGGTGCTGCTCCCAGTTCTTCAGCGTCGCGGGCTTGATGCCGAAGGTGGCGGCGAAGGCGTTCTGCGACAGCTTCACCTTCCCGCGGATCTTGGCCACATCGAGGTCGTCGATCTGGATCACCGTCGCCTTGCCCATCGACTTGTCGCCCTTCGCAAAGGCGAGCGCCTCGCGCGCACCCTTCATCATGGAATCAAAGTTCTTCTTGTTCATGTGTGCTGCTCCCCGCCTGGTTCGTTCGTGGTGCTGAGGTTCGTCATTGTGCTGCCCGCTGGCGCCGCGAAGAACTTTCATCGGTCGATCTCCTGCTTGATCGGTGTCCGTCCGCTGGGGCGCACCCCGCGTTCGAGGCACGCCGGACTTGACCAGCGCGGTCAGCTGACGGGCGCGGCGGCGGGCTCGACGACTGCGTCTGCGACGGCGGCCTGACGCGCGGCCTTCCACGCGGCCGGGAGC
>JBBQJG010000198.1:0-11511 GCA_038325725.1 Polyangia bacterium
GTAGATGGCAAGCGGCAAGGTGAAGTGGTTCAACGACGCGAAGGGGTATGGGTTCATTGCGCGTGACGACGGACCGGATGTGTTCGTTCATCACTCGGCAATTCAGTCGGAGGGCTTTCGGTCGTTGAGTGAGGGGCAGACGGTCGAATTCGACATCACGGAGGGGCCGAAGGGACTGCAGGCGGCGAACGTTCGCAAGGCCGCTTAGCGAACGAACACGGACAAGAGCTCTGACAAGCTCAAGAACGGCCGGGCCCCTCGCCCGGTCGTTTTTTTTTGTGCGCGCCGCCCCCCTAAGGCGCGCGTTCGACGACGAGCGTGACCTCGTCCTCGGCGGACCGGCCGCGGTTCGCGGTGCGTGACTTCCAGCCGGGGCGACGGGCGACGATCTGTTGCGCGGCGCGCACGATCTCGGCGGCGAGGGACGGGAACTCCTCCCACCATACGTAGCCGTCGGCGTCGCCTTCGTAGCCTTCGGGGAAGGTGCAGCGCACTTGCAGCCGCAAGGTGAACTCGCGCTCCTCGACGTGGTCCGGCATTCTCCTACTCTCCTAGCCAGTCCGTGCGGACCTCGGGCCCCAACTGCTCGACGATCTGATCGCGAAAGCGCTTCTTGAGGCGGTCAGCGATCTGCCCCATGCGCTGCTTCGAGACGCCGTAGCGCGCGCCCAGCTCGCCGAGCGGCGTCGGCTCGTCGGCCGCCAGGTGCTCGCGCCACACGGCCTGCTCGCGCTCGTCGGTGAGGCCCTGTTGAAACGACTTCATGAAGCCGCGCAGGGCCGACGTGAGCTCGGCGCCCTCGGCCTCGGACTCGGGCGTCTGGCGGCCGCTCGGGATCTTCTCGGACAGCGGCAGCCCTTCTTCGTGTCCCTCGCTGCCCGCCTGCATCGGATCGAACGAGACCTCGCGCGAGTCGAGGTGCCGGCTCACCTCGGCCAGATCGTCTTCGTTCACGTCGAGCTTCGCCGCGAGCAGCTTCGGCGTGACCTCGATGCCGCTCGCCAACAGCTTTTGCCGCTCCTTCTCCAACCGGAAGAACAGCTTCCGGCCCGCGCGCGTGTTGCCCACGTGAATGAGCCGCGAGTTCGTCATGAGGAACTTCAAGACGTAGGCGCGAATCCAATAGGCGGCGTACGTTCCGAAGCGGGGGCCGAGCGTCGGCTCCCACCGCTTGACGGCCTCCATGAGCCCGACGCTGCCCTCTTGAAACAGGTCGAGGATGTTCGCCCACGCGCGCCGGTACTGGTACGCGATCGCGACGACGAGCCGCAGGTTGTGAACGACGAGCTTGCGGGCGGCGTCGCGGTCCCCGCCGTCGCGCACGGCCTTGCCGAGCGCGCGCTCTTCGTCCTCGGTCAAGCGCGGGTAGCGACGCACCTCGGCGAGGAAGCGCTCGACGCCCCCGCGCGCGGGGGCGAGCGCGCCGGCCACGCGGCGCGGGCGCGCGACGACGTCGGCGCGGAGCGGACGCGCTCGACGCCCGGCGGTCTCGTCGCTCGAGTCGTCGGCGTCGGGGTCGGCCGGCGCGGCCGCCCCGACCGACAGCTCGCCGAGGCCGCCTTCTTCCGCGTCGTCTTCCTCGTCTTCGTCTTCGTCTTCGTGCTCGGAAGCAGAGGTATCCCCGTCGCTCTCGCGCGGGGCTTTTGATCTGGGTTTGGCCATCGTTCTAGCGGTCGGTCGCGCCGCGGTGCTCGCGGACGGCGGCTATTATGATCTATATTCCGCGCCGTCCATGAGAGTGACTGCGATGGCGTCGGCGAGGATGTGGCGGCTCGGGGTTGGCCTTTCGCTCGCGCTCGCGGCGTTTGGGTCGGGCGGCGCCCAGGGAGCGGACGCGCCTCCCGTCGCGAAGGCGCCGACGAAGGCCGACGCGAAGGCCGACACGAAGGCCGACACGAAGGCCGACACGAAGGCCGACGCGCCCGCGTCGACCACCTACGAAGCGCTCGCGCAAGGTGCGACGCGCACGCGCGACGTCGCCACCCTGCTCGGACCGTTCATCGATCGCTGCGACGCCGAGAAGCGCGACCTCGAGCGCGCCCGCTGCCACGCGAGCCAAATGTACCTACGTGAGATCCTGCCGAGCCGCACCTTCTCGACGGCCGCCGAAGATCCCGCGACGATCTCGGTCTCCGACTACGACGCCAGCATCAAGGGCTACCACGTCGCCTTCGCGGGCTGCGTCGCCTGCACGAAGCCCGTCGTCGTCGGCCGCGCGCGAGAGCGCCGCTTCATCACGCTGCGCGAGCCCGCGAAGGACGCCGACACGCTGCCCGCCGCCGTCGAGATCTCGCGCAACGCGATCGCGTTCACGAGCCTCGTCGAGGCCAAGCGCTGGCTCGAGCACGCGCGGCCGTTCCTGCGCGCCGAGTTTCTCTTTCAACCCGCCGACAGCGAGTGGAGCTTCGGCCCCAGCCGCGGCTATGCGCTCAAGCTCGTGGGCGGACGCGTCTTCAACCGCTGTACGGGCGAGGTCCTCGTCTCGAAGCCGCCCTCCACGGGACTCGCCGAGCTGCCCGTGGGCAGCCGCGAAGACGAGGCGTGCCTCAAGAGCGGTGACGCCGACGAACGCGTCGACGCGAGCGACGCTCTGAAGTTGCCTGCCGAGCTGCCGCGCGACGCGATCGCCGACGCCATGACGGCGATTCGCCCGCAGGTCTTCGCCTGCTATCAGAAGTACAAGACACCCGGCACCGCCGAGCTCACGTACGTCGTCGCCGGAAACGGCATGGTGCAATCGATCCGCGTGGGCGGCAGCTTCGACGGAACGCCCACGGGCGATTGCGTGCTCGAGGCCGGCAAGAACGCCCACTTTCGCCGCTTCAAAGCGGCGCGTCAGCAATTCACGTATCCGTTTTTCCTGCGTCAATGATGGCGCGGCCGCTGCGCCGCGGCGCCCGCCGCCGGGGTGGCCGCAGTGCCCGCCGCAGTGCCCGCCGCAGTGCTCCTGGAGCCGCTCCTCGCCATCCTTGATTCTTAGGGCGAAATTGGCGAAGGTGGCCGCAGAAGAGAGCCTGGAGCTCGGTGCACCAGCGTCGCCCTGACTGCAACGGAGGGTGACATACGATGACGGTAGAAGGTCATCTGACCCGGAAGTCAGCGCACCGTCATCTCCATCTCTATACTATTCGTGACCTAGTCGAAAACGACGCGTTGCTGACACGTTCATCATTAGGAGGAGCTCGAATGCGCCAACAAATTCTCGGCCTCGCGGTGGTTGCCAGTGTCGCGCTCGTGGGCGCGTGCGGCGGCGGCACCAGCGGCAACACCTTCCCCAACGCTGGCTCCACCGGAGCCGCAGGGACAACGAGCGCCGCCGGCACGACCGGCGCCGCGGGCACGACCAGCGCCGCTGGCACGACGGGCGCCGCGGGCGCGGCGGCGGGCACGACGGGCGCCGCGGGCAGCGCCGCGGGCTCGACGGGCACGGCCGGCGCGGACGGTGGCTCGACGGGCGCGGCGGGCGCCGCCGCGGGCTCGACGGGCGCCGCGGGAACGGGCACGGCGGGAGCCGGCGCGGGCGGCACCGGCGGTGTGGTCGGCGGTGGCGACATCACGAAGGTCGCGCCGACGACGGGTTGCGGGATGGCGCCCCCGGCGGACCTCACGCCCGGTCAGCTCATCAAGCAGACGATCGTCACGTCGGGCACCAAGACGGCGACCTGCGCCGACAAGAAGTGCGGCCCCTGGGGTCCGTGGACCCGCGAGTACTTCGTGCGTCTGCCCGCCGGCTACGACAAGACGAAGGCGTACCCGGTCGTCATCGAAGGTCCAGGCTGCGGCGGCAAGGGCAACAACCTCTACGGGTTCGCCAACACCTTCCTCGACACGATCATCCGCATCGGCGTTTCGCCGTCGGCGGACGCCTCGTCCATCCACGCGACCAACCCCAACCAGGGTTGCTTCGACGACAAGGACGGCGACAACTCGGTCGACTGGCCGATGTACGAGGGCATGTGGGACAAGCTCGCCTCGACGGTCTGCTTCGACAAGAACCGTGTCTTCGCCGGCGGCAACAGCAGCGGCGCGTGGTTCTCGAACGAGCTCGGTTGCCGGTACGCGGGCGACGCCAAGCACCCGATCCGCGGCATCATGCCGAACACGGGCGGCCTGCCTGACCAGCCGATGTACAAGCCCACGTGCACGACGGCCCCGCTCGCGGGCTTCTGGTCGCACGGGACTGGCGACACGACCAATCCGTTCACCGGCAACATCTACGCGATGAACCGCATCCTGCCGCTCGACAGCTGCACGCCGGCCGGCGTGACGTACCAGACGGCGGCGTTCACGCCCTTCGCCGTCAGCGCCACGGACAGCGCCAGCTGCAAGAAGTACACGGGCTGCAATCCCCTGTACCCGATGGTGGTCTGCCCGCTCAATCTCAACGACCACTCCGGACATGAGTTCGTCGTGCTCCCGGGCTGGCCCGCGTTCTTGAAGGTGTTCACGACGGCGCCGCTGCTCACGCAATAGACGAGAACGAGCTGTCCAGTCGTAGCTAGTCCAGTCGTAGCTAGTCCAGTCGTAGAACGAAGGCCACGGCGACAAAATCGCCGTGGCCTTTCTTGCGTCCGAGTCGCGGAGGAATGAGGAGGCACAGATGACAGCTTCGATCAGTGTCCAGATTGACCGCGCGCTGGTCGTTCGGCTGGTCGTTGGGCTCATCTCCCTTTGTGGCTGCTCGTCGGGCGCGTCGAAGCCCTTCGGCGGCCAAGCCGGCTCGACGAATGTGACCGGCGGCGGAGGCGCTGGCGGCTCGACCGCGGGCGCGGCGGGACAATCGAGCACCGACGCCGCGAGCACGGCCGGGAGCGACGGCGGCGTCGCGGGCTCGAGCCCGGCTGGCGCGACGGGCGCGGCCGGGCAGTCCACCGTGGGCGACGAAGGCACCGCTGGTTCCGGAGGCACCGGCGGCGCAGCAGGCTCCGCCGGGGGCGCGGCCGGGCAGTCCACCGCGGGCGCGGGAGGCGCGGGCACCACCGTCGATCTGACCAAGGTGCGGCCGACGGCAGGGTGCGGGCTCGACGCTGCCGACTTCACAGCCGGCGTGCTCGTCCGCCAGACGATCGCCACGAGCGGGACCAAGGCGGTGTACTGCGCCGACAAGAAGTGCGGTGCTTGGTCATTTCCCCGTGAGTACTTCGTCCAGCTGCCGACCGTCTACGACAAGAACAAGGCGTACTCGCTGCTCATCGAGGGGCCGGGCTGCGGCGGCAAGGGCAACAACCTCTATCCGATGCTCCCGGAGCTCGCCGCCGCGGTGATTCGCGTCGGGCTCTCACCGTCGGTCGATGCCTCGCCGATCCACGCGACCAATCCCAACCAAGGCTGCTTCGACGACAAGGACGGCGACAACTCCATCGAATGGCCGTTCTACGAGGCGCTGTGGGACAAGCTCGCGGCGACGCTGTGCTTCGACAGGAATCGTGTCTTCGCGGGCGGTAACAGCAGCGGCGCTTGGCTCGCAAACGAGCTCGGCTGCAAGTACGCAGGCGATGCCACCCGCCCCGTCCGCGCCGTGCTGCCGAACCTGGGGGGCCTACCCACCCAGGCTCAATACAAGCCCACCTGCACCACGACGCCGATGGCGGGCGCTTGGGTCTTCGGGACCGGCTCGCCGGACCAGGTCAACTACGATATCTACGCGATGAACCGCGCGCTGACAGCGAACGGCTGCACCCCCTCGGGCCTGACCTACCAAACGGCGTCGTTCGATCCGTTCCCGATCTCCGCCACGGACAGCACCTCTTGCAAGAAGTTCAAGGGGTGCCCCACGGTCGCGCCCCTGGTGGTCTGCTCGCTCTCAATCAGTGACTACAGCGCCCACGAGATGGTGGTCATCCCGACCTGGGCCACGTTCATCAAGCTCTTCTCGACGCCGCCGCTGCTGACGCCGTAGCGTCCGTCAGGGCCGGGAGCTCAGATGCAGGTTTTAACCTGGCAGTTCGGCCCGCAGTCCACGCCGTCCTCGCCAGGCCCCTGAGAGCCGTCGAAGCAATTGATGTCGGCGCATAGGACAGGGCACGCCGCCCCGCAGTCGACGCCGTCCTCGCCATACCCTTGCTTGTGGTCCGTGCAATCGATCGGCGTGGTGTTTCTCACGAGATCGAGCGTGCGCAGCCCGAGGCGGTCGAACAGGTACTCGCCGCCGCTCGCCATGAGCTGCAGGTTGTCGCCGCTCGCGCAGTACGAAACGTTCTGCGGGAAATCGTTGCTGAAGAGGTGGCGCATGGAGCCACCGCTCGGAGCGTCCGCGATCCCGGAGCTCTCCTGCCAATCGGAGAGATCGAAGGTGCAGAAGCATCCCCCCTCGTAATCCGAGCAGCCGATGTTGGTGTATTGAGCCCGCACCCGCGCGTTCAGCGACGCCGTGAGCTTCTGGCAGACGGTCACGACGGGCGTCGTCGACGTTGCGGGCGTGTCCACGGCCCCGAACGCGCGCATGCAGTACGCGGAGAAGTCGGCCGTGAAGGTTCCCGTTCGCGTCGTGCTGATCTTGAAGTGCCGATCGGCGCTGTAGTGAATCACGGCGGCGCCAACTTCGGCGCTCTCGGCGTAGAGGTTGGGGAGCTTGTAGACGGTGTTCGTGATGTCCGGGGCGTCCGTGGCCACGAGGAGCTGACACCAGTCGTAAAGGGCGGGCTCCGGCGGCGGCGTGCGGGCCGCGGGCAGATCGCCACCCACGAGGCGCGGGTCGGCGGCCGGCGTGTAGAGGTCATCCGAGCAGGACGGATGCCCCGCCGCCAACACCCAATCACCCACCGGCAGGTCTCCGCCGCAAACACTGATCCCAGGGCAGAGCGACGGTTGCTTGCAGCCGGTCATCGCCATTGGCAAAGCCAACGTGGCCAACGTGGCCAACTTAGCCAAACGGGTGGTCGCTCTCTTGATCA
The DNA here is from genome assembly GCA_038325725.1 of Polyangia bacterium. Taxonomy (GTDB): domain Bacteria; phylum Myxococcota_A; class Polyangia; order Fen-1088; family Fen-1088; genus DASZFV01. The sequence continues at coordinate 6,894 of JBBQJG010000198.1, forward strand.
TTGGCAGACTCCCTGGAACTTCGCGGCGTCGAAATTGCATTTTCCGGAGACGCAATCCGAATCGACCTGGCAGGCCCTGACGAGATCGAACGTGCGGAGACCCCTCTTGTCGAACAAGTAGGCGCCGTCGGAGCCCGTGAGCTGGAGGCGATCGCCTTGCTCGCAGAACGTGGTCTTCACGGGGAAGCCGTGGCCCGGCAGGTACTGAATGGTGTTGTCGTTCAGCAGCGAGTAGGTCCCGACCGGACCGGCGGTCTCCGTGACGTCGAAGCGGCACAGGCATCCGCCTGGATCAGCGGCGCCGTCGAGGCCCCACAGCGCTCGTTGATCGAGGGTGTTGGCTTCGCAGACAGTGTTGAAGTAATCGCCGCCACCCACGCCGTCCGCCGCGATGGGCACCTCGAGCCGCTTGCAAACGGGGACCGCCGGCGCGCCCGCGACGGTCGGATCGAGCGGACCGTCCATGGCGCCGAAGGCCCGAACGCAATAGGAGGGAAAATCGAGCGTGAAGGTCCCCGTGTACGTGAGGTCCGCCGAAAAAGTAAGGTCTGGCTTGTACTTCACGGACGCGACGCCGATGGGACCGCTCTCGTAATAAAAACGCGGATCCTTCCGTTGAATCGCATCGCCGGCGGCCGGGCCCGCGACGAGGAGCAGGCACCAATCGAACACCGCCGGCTCTGGGTACGGTGTGTTGGTTTCGTTCGTCGGCAGGGTCGTCATCCCCGACAGCCGGGTATCGTTCGCCGGAGTGTACAAATCCTCCGAGCAGGATGGATGGTTCGGAGCCAGCACCCACTCCTGAATTTCGCCCTTCAGGCTGAGCGGCAGCTTCGAATGTCCCGTCGCGGGATCGAGGGGCCCACCGCAGCTGCCGAGCGCCGGGCACAGCACCGGCTGCTTGCAGCCGCTGGTCAGCGCAAGGAGCAAGAGGGGCAATGTGGATGTAGGAAGGAACCGCATTGAATCAATCAGCAGCCGCGCCAACTAGAAAAAGAACGACATGCTGAGCTGCACACGGTCATTGCGCGCGTGGGCGGCGACGCCACCGGTGCCTGGCATCGACAGCGGGACCCGCATGTTCACGTCATTGGACTGGCCAAAGACGGGGACGTCGGGCGACACGTCGGCGAACGTCTGCTGCACGCGCTGGAATGACAGGCCCATGACGATGGCTGGCGTGATGTCGTAGGCCAGGTTCGCGTCGAAGTAGTCCATCTTCGTGAAGATGGCGCCCCAGCTCGCGGCGGGCGTGAGGTCCTGGATGTTGTTCGACCACACGCGCGAGTAGATGCCCGCGATCCATAGGCGACCGTTGTCGACGGGCAGGTAGTACTGGAGACCGCCGACGAACGCTTGCCAGTTGATCGTCTTGAGATCGAGGTTGCGGTCGAACGTCACGAGACCGGGATCGACATTGGCGGCGTACTGGCTCGCGGGCTGCGACAGGTTCGGGTTGGGAAGGAGCGGGAAGCGCGAGCCGCCGTCCATGAACGTGTACATGTCGGCGATGCCCGTGCCGATGCTGTACTCACCCGTGAGCGTGAGCGAGTTGCCCTTCTCCTTGAGCGTCTTGGCGGGGATGATCGGCACGAGCAAGTTCGCCGCCAAACCGTAACCGAACGTCTTGAGGGACGCCGAGCCGGGCTCGGAGCGGAAGACGGGCACCTCGAACGATCGGTACAGGCCCGACAGGCCGATCGAAAGCGGCGCGAGCGCCGGACGCCCGAAGCCCGGCGTCGCCGCGCCCGACCAGCCGTGGTACGAAATCTTCAGACCCACCTGCCCCTCGGGCAGCCCCGAGTCGCGCTGCCCAGGTCGCACGGCGGCGACGGCCGCGTCGATCTCGAGCTCGCCGAGGTGGACCTTCTTCTCGATCCGAAGCTGCGGATTGCGGTGGTAGATCTCGGCGGGGACGCCCAGGTACCCGACCGTCGCCGGATAAAAAGAACCGTTCCACCCGAACAGGTCGTAGTACTGGCCCGCGATGATGTCGACGATCCCCGTTTCGAGCTTGAAGTACGCGAGACGAATGCGCAGCGGACCGAACACGACGGTGTCGTGGCGGCGCGCGTCCGACGGCACGAGGCCGTAGAAATCGAGCTCGAGCTGGCTCGACGTCCGCATGCCCCGGTACGTGGGCGCGCCCACGAAGATGCCGAGGCGCGAGTCGCGCGCTGTCATGATCGTGCGGCGGTGATCGCCGCGGTACGTGCCGGCGCGCTGGATCAGGTTCGGCTGGATGCCGTCTTCGAACGACTGCGTCGAGTCCTCGATCGCGTCGAGGCGGGCGTAGCCGTAAGGCGTGATCGACCAGTCGCTCCGCTTGCCGTAGACAGGTGCCCGCTCAGGCGTCTTGTCCTCGGCGGAGATGGCCGCCGGCGGCGGTGGCGCGTCTTCGTGAACGATCGTGGCCGTCGGCTGCTCCGCGACATTGGCGTTCGCCTCGGCCTTCGCGTCGGCCTTCGCGTCGGCGTTGGCCTTCGCGTCGGCGTCGTCAGTCGCATCGGCTTCGGCTTTCGACGCGCGGCCTTTCGCCGCGGTCGCCTTCTCGCCTTTTTCCTTGGGCTCGTTCGCCTTCCAGGCGTCGTCGTCTTCGCTGGAGCCCTTGGCGAGCGCAGGCTCCTGAGCACACAGAGTCCCCAAAGCAGCCAAGACAGCAACGGTCGCAAAGGTCCCTGGTCCCCGATATCTCATCGACTCTCCGTCGTTCTGCGGCGTCGAGTTGGACATCACTCGAGCGTGTCCGTCCGCGTGTGCGGCGGACAGTAGCGTCAGAGCGCAGGAGGGTCAACGATTCAGTCGACCCGGGTGGGCGCGCGACGAAGCAGCAACGCAACGAGCGCGAGCGCGCACGTAAACGCAAACAAATCGCCGACGTGGCGATACAGCCCGCCGCCCGGCAGCATCGCGAGATCGACGAGCAACGTCGCGGGCGCCGCGTCGGGCGTCTCGGCCGGGTCGACGGAGTCGGTGCGCGCGAGGACGCGCCCCGCGGCGTCGACGTGCGCGGAGACGCCCGTGTTGACGGCGCGGACCATCTCGAGGCGGTTCTCGACGGCGCGGAAGACGGCGAGCGCGAGGTGCTGGTACGGCTCGGACGTGCGGCCGAACCACGCGTCGTTCGTGATGTTGACGAAGGCGTTGGGGGCGAGCTTGGCCACGCGGCGCGTGAAGCTCGGCAAGATGTCCTCGTAGCAGATGAGCGGCCCGAGCTTGTAGTCGTGGCCCGCCGCGTGGAGCGGGAACGACGCCGGCTCGCTGCCGCGGCTGAAGTTCGACGCCTCGGGGACCAGCTTCGTGAACCACGGGATGCTGTCGTAAAACGGGATGTACTCGCCGAACAGCATCAAGAAGACCTTGTCGTACTTGCCGGTGACGCGGCCCTGCTCGTCCATCATGAAGGCCGTGTTGAAGGGATAGCGCTCGGCCGGGATCGCCGGGGGACCGTCGACGCGCGTGAGCGCTCCGAAGAGGACGGGCGTGTCGAAGCCGACGCGCACGCGGCGCGGATCGCCGTCGGGGAATTCGTGCGCGAACGTGCGCGGCAGCGCGTAGGAATATGACGACTCGGGCCACACGATGAATTCGGCCCCCGCGCGCGTGAGCTCAGCGGACACACGCTGGTGCGTCTCGAGCAGCTTGGCGAAGATCTGCGGATCCCATTTTTCCAAAATGCCGACGTTGGCCTGTACGAGGCCCGTCTTGACCTTGGGCGCGGCGGCGCGCGCGACATCGACTTGGTGCAGGCGAAGCGCGCCGTAGGCGAGCGTCGCGGCGACGAGCGCGGTGGCAACGCCGAGCGGGCGCAGCGCGACGGCCATCCCCTGCCCCGCGCGCCGCCGAAGCCACGCGTCGACGAGCGCGCCGTTCCACGCGACGAGGAGCGCCGTGACGCCCATGGGCCCCGTGAGATCGGCCACCTGAATGAGCGGCGGCACCCACGCTTGCGAGATCGCTAGATAGAAAGGGAAGATCTGCGGCATCGCGAGCTCGATCGTCACCATGACGAGCGGCGCGAGCAGCGCGAGCGGCACGCGGTCACCGACGCGCGCACGGGCGCGGTGCACGCCCCACGACAGGAGCGCGAACTCGAGGGCCTGGTAGGCCGTCAGCGCGAACATGACGGGAAGCGCCTCGAGCGCCGACATGTGGCCGAAGCGCTCGAGGAGGCCGTCCATCCACGAGAAGGCGACGGTGTTCGCGACGAGGCCCGTGAGCCAGCCGTAAAAGAAAGCGCGCTTGGGCGTGCGCGCGGCGAGCGCGACGACCAGCTGCGGCGCGAGCGCGAGCCACATGAGCGGCCACGCGTCGTAGGACGGCGCCGACAGAAACAGGAAGACGCCCGCGACCCCCGAAAGCGCGAGGCGGACGAGGCGCGCCTTCAGATTCGTGGGGGCATCGGGCGCCGCGCGGTCAGGACGGGCCTTTGACCGGGCGGGCATCGGGGATCTCATACCGCAAAAGGCGCACTTCGAGCGGACCGTTGAAGAGGCGGTGCGAGACGGTGGGCTTCCACGGCAGCGCGCGCGAGAACTGCGGGCTGCCGGATAGCACGACGACGCTCCACCCGGCGAGGCGCCGGAACGCCGTGCCGAGGTTGCGGTAGAGGGCGTCG
>JBBQJG010000199.1:0-11465 GCA_038325725.1 Polyangia bacterium
CACGCGCGCCCTACCCTCCCCCCCCCCCCGCCCCCAACTCCCCGGGCCACCCCCCGCCCGCCCACACCTACTGCGCCCCCCCCGCCGCCCACGCCTACGACGCGACGGATCTGAACGTCAACGGCAACGGTCGCCTGCCGAACGATCGCCCCCACCTCCTGCGCGTCGACGGCTCGTACGGCCTCGACGTCGGCAAGGGCCACTTCACGTTCGGCCTCTCGGTGTTCGCGCAATCCGGCATGCCTCGCAATTACATGTCGGCTCTCGTCCCGAGCCAGCAGATCGAATTCCTGCTCCCCCGGGGGTCGGGCGGCCGGACGCCGTGGATGACCCAGTTCGACGGACGCCTCGCGTACGGGCACCCGCTCACGGCCAACACGAACATCGAGGCCTTCATCGACCTGTTCAACCTCTTCAACGAGAAGGCCGCGATTCAAGAGGACGACAACTACACGACGGCGTGGGCCGGCCCGATCGAGAACGGCACCGCGAAGGATCTGAAGTACGCCAAGGACATCTCCGGCGCCTCGCTCGAGTCGCAGAAGAATCCGAACTACGGCCACGCGCTCGTCTACCAGGTTCCCTTCCACGGACGGATGGGCGTTCGCCTGACGTTCTAGAAGGTCCCACCGGCGGCCTCCGGTCGGAGGCCACCACAGACTGACCGAAACAAGAACACGGCGGCCGGCTCCCGGTCGCCGTGTTTCATTTTGGGCGCCCGCGGGCCCCCGCGACGTCGACGTTGGCGCGCCCGAGACGTTGGCATCCGGTTCGCTTTGTCGTCGCGGATGCTCGCGCGCATCGCCTCCGCCGCCGTCGTCGGCATCGAAGCCGCTCCCATCGACGTCGAGGTCGACGTCGCCGTCGGGCTGCCCGGTTGCAACATCGTCGGCCTCGCCGACGCGGGCGTGCGCGAGGGCCGCGTGCGCATCCGCAGCGCGCTCGACAACAGCGGGTTCAAGCTCCCGCCGCGCAAGATCACCGTCAACCTCGCGCCGGCCGATCTCCGCAAGGATGGCGCCGCGTTCGATCTCCCCATCGCCGTCGGCATGCTGTGCGCCGCGGGCCTCGTCGAGCAGGCGGCGACGAACGAGACGCTTTTCGTAGGAGAGCTCGCGCTCGACGGGTCGGTGCGACCGGTGCGCGGCGTGCTGCCCATCGCCGTGTGGGCGCGCGCGCACGGCGTGCGGCGGCTCGTCGTCCCGCGCGAGAACGCCGGCGAGGCGGCCGTCGTCGGTGGCTGCGACGTGCGCGCCGCGCGCGACCTCGGACAGCTCGTCGCGCTGTTGCGTGGGCAAGCCGCAGGCGAAGCTGAAGACGCGCGCGTACCGACGTGGTCGGCACCTCGCGACCACACACCCTCGTCGCCCTCCGCGGATCTCGCCGACGTGCACGGCCAAGAGGTCCCGCGGCGCGCCCTCGAGATCGCGGCGGCGGGCGGGCACAACTTGCTCTTCGTCGGCCCGCCCGGCTCGGGCAAGACCATGCTCGCGCGGCGTCTGCCCGGCATCCTTCCGCCACTCACCTTCGAAGAGTCGCTCGAGACGACCATGGTGTACTCGATCGCGGGGCTGCTCGGCGGCCAGGCGATCCTGCGCGAGCGGCCCTTCCGGGCCCCACACCACACGGTGACGTCGGCGGGGCTCGTGGGCGGCGGCTCGCTCGTGCGTCCCGGAGAGATCACGCTCGCGCACAACGGCGTGCTGTTCCTCGACGAGCTGCTCGAGTTCGCGCGGCCCGCGCTCGAGGCGCTGCGCCAGCCGCTCGAAGATCGCACGATCGCCCTCGTGCGCGCCCGGCGCGCCGTCGCCTATCCGGCCGACTTCATGCTCGTGACGGCGCTGAACCCGTGCCCGTGCGGACACCACGGCAACTCGTTGCGTACGTGCACCTGCTCGCAGGCGGGCATCGCCGCCTACCGCGCGCGCCTGTCGGGGCCGCTCATCGACCGCATCGATCTGCACGTCGAGGTGCCCGCGCTCCCCTACAAAGCGCTCGCCGCTGAACACCCGGGCGAGTCGTCCGCGACCGTCCGCGCGCGCGTCGTCGCCGCGCGCGAGCTCCAGCGGGCGCGCGGCGCGGCCAGCGCACCGGGCGCCTACTGGAACGCGCGCCTGCCGGCGCCCGCGCTGCGCGCGTTCGCGGCGCTCGACGCCGACGGCCACCGGCTGCTCGAGTCAGCGGTCACGCGCTTCGGCTTCTCGGCGCGCGCGCTCACGCGCGTGCGGCGGGTCGCGCGGACCATCGCCGACCTCGACGGCAGCGTCGTCGTCCGCGGCCCTCACCTCGCCGAAGCGCTGCAGTACCGCCTGCTCGACCGAACGAACTGAACACGCCACCACCAACCAACAAACAGGAGAGACCATGTCGACCATGAAAGAGATGAAAGAAAAGATGAAGGACAAGATGAAGATCGTCTCGAGCGCGATCGCCGCCATCGAGAAGCAGTTCGGCAAGGGCGCGATCATGCCGCTCGACGGCGGCGAGATCGCCGAGATCGCCGTCGTGCCGACGGGGTCCGTCGGGCTCGATCTCGCCCTCTGCGTCGGCGGCTTGCCGCGCGGCAGGGTCATCGAGATCTACGGACCTGAATCATCGGGCAAGACGACGCTCGCGCTGCAGGCGATCGCGCAGGCGCAGCGCGCGGGTGGCGTGTGCGCCTTCATCGACGCCGAGCACGCGCTCGACGTCAGCTACGCGCGCAAGCTCGGCGTCCACACCGAGGACCTGCTCGTCTCGCAGCCCGACTGCGGCGAGCAGGCGCTCGAGATCACCGACAAGCTCGTCGGGACAGGCGCCGTCGATCTCATCGTCATCGATTCGGTCGCCGCGCTCGTGCCCAAGGCCGAGATCGAGGGCGAGATGGGCGACGCGCACATGGGCCTGCAGGCGCGCCTCATGAGCCAGGCGCTGCGCAAGCTCACGGCGGCGACGTCGCGCACCAACACGGCGATCATCTTCATCAACCAGCTGCGCCAGAAGATCGGCGTCGTCTACGGCAACCCCGAAACGACGACCGGCGGCAACGCGCTCAAGTTCTACGCGTCCGTGCGCCTTGACATCCGCAAGATCGGCGTCGTCAAGAACGGCGAGACCGTTGTCGGCACGAAGACGCGCGTCAAGGTCGTGAAGAACAAGATGGCGCCGCCCTTCCGCGAGGCGGAGTTCGAGATCCTCTACGGTCAGGGCACGAACTGGGCGGGCGAGATCATCGACCTCGGCAGCGAGGCGGGCGTCGTCGAAAAGTCCGGTGCCTACTACTCGTGGAACGGCGAGCGCATCGCCCAGGGCCGCGACAACGCGTGCGCGTGGATGCAGGCAAACCCCAAGGTCGCCGACGAGATCCGCGTGCGCCTGCTCGAGAAGCGCAAGGCGGAGAACGCGACGCCCGCCGCGCCCGCGACGGCGGCGAACGACGCCGCCGCGTGAACCTGAAGTAGACGAGAGCAGGCCGATGACCTCGAGGAAATCCATCGCGCTCGAGTCCATTGGGGACTTTTGGTGTGAAGCCGCGGTCCTCGTCGCGGTCTTCGGCCTGCTCGACAAGATTATGAAGGACCAGGTTCCCACCGTGGAATGGGCGATGGCGGTGATGGGCAGTGCTATTCTTTTCGTCGGGGCCGGGATCTTCTTCAAGTCGTTGGCAAAATCATGAACGCTGCTCATTTCCAACTCGCCGCTCTCGACGTCCTCGCGCTCCTCTCGCTGCTGGGCGGATGGCTGTGGACGCGCGCCGACCGCAAGAAGCGCGCTGACGATCGATCCCAGCCCAAGCCCTGACCCGCAACGTGACGGCGCGCGGGCGTCGAAGTACACTGCGCCGCCGTGATCGACCTACGACTGCTCCGCGAAACCCCCGACGTCGTGCGCGAAGGCTACGCGCGCCTCGGCGGCGGCATCGATCTCCAACCGGTCATCGACGCCGACGCGCGGCTGCGTGACCTCAAGAACGAATCGCAAACGATGCAGGCGGAGCAGAACCGCCTGTCGAAGGACATCGGCAAGGCCGCGCCCGGCGAGGCGCGCGAGGCGGCCAAGACGGCGAGCTCGGGGCTCAAAGCAAAGATCGAACAGCTCGCGAGCGAGCTCGCCGCCGCCGAGGCGCGCGTCGACGAGCTCCTGCTCGATCTGCCGAACCTCCCGCACGAGTCGGTCCCCGTCGGAAAGGACGACAGCGAGAACAAGGTCCTCCGCGAGGAGGGCACGAAGAAGACGTTTGGCTTCGCGCCGCAGCCGCACTGGGACCTGGGCACGAAGCTCGACATCATCGACTTCGAGCGCGGCGTGAAGGTCTCGGGCTCTCGCTTCTACGTGCTCAAGGGCTGGGGCGCCCGCCTGCAGCGCGCGCTCATCACGTACATGCTCGACCTGCACACGCAGAAACACGGCTACGTCGAGATCTACCCGCCCTATATGGTCCGCCGCGAGTGCCTCGTCGGCACGGGCAACCTGCCGAAGTTCGGCGAGAACCTGTACCACGACGCCGAGGAAGACTTCTGGTGGATCCCGACGGCCGAGGTTCCCGTGACGAATCTGTACCGCGAGGAGATCCTCGACGCCGCCGCGCTGCCGATCCAGCACGTCGCCTTCACGGCCTGCTTCCGCCGCGAGAAGATGGCGGCGGGCCGCGACACGCGCGGCATCAAGCGCGGTCACCAGTTCGACAAGGTCGAGCTCGTGAAGTTCGTGCGCCCCGAAGGCTCGATGGAAGAGCTCACGAAGTTGCTCTCCGACGCCGAAGACGTCCTCAAGGGTCTCGAGCTTCCGTACCGGGTCATACAGATGTGCACGGGCGATCTGTCTTTTTCGGCGATGGCGAAGTTCGATCTCGAGCTGTGGGCGCCAGGCTGCAACGAATGGCTCGAGGTCAGCTCGTGCTCGAACTTCGGCGAGTTCCAAGCACGCCGCGCGAAGATCCGCTTCAAAGATGGGCACGACAAGGGCGCCAAGACACGCTTCGTTCACACGCTGAACGGCTCGGGCCTCGCGCTGCCGCGCACGCTCATCGGCATCCTCGAGACCTATCAACGGGCCGACGGAAAAATTGACGTGCCGGCCGCGCTGCGCCCCTACCTCGGCGGCCAGACGGTCCTCGGTTGAGGACCTGACGAGGATTTCGGAAGAAGTCAAGGCGCCCCAATCCCGTAACCTACCGTAAACGTTGCCTTCCCACCCCATAGCGCGTACAGTGGTCGCCGTTCCAGAGATGACGAAGGCCGATCTCATCGACATCGTTGCCGAGCGCACGAAGATGCCGCGCGGCCGGGCCGAGCTGCTCGTGGGGCAGATGTTCGACTGCATGGTCGACGCGCTCCAGAAGGGCGACGGCATCGAGATCCGTGGCTTCGGCAGCTTTTCAATCCGCGCCTATCGCGAATACCAGGGCCGCAACCCGCGCACGGGCGAGGCCGTCCACGTCAAGCCGAAGCGCCTCGCCTTCTTCAAGGTCGGCAAGGAGCTGCGCGATCGCGTGAACGCGGCGCGCCCCGCCGGGGCGCCGCCCGCGACCGGCTCGGGCACGCCTTAGCGCCTGCTCCCGGCGAGCTGACGCCTGAGCGCCCGCTCGGGTCTCCGAGCGTCGACGCGACTCAGGTCAGGAGCGACGACACGGTCCCCGTGCTGTCGCCGAACGAAGGGCGCGCGACGCCCATCGTCTGCATGAGCGTGAGGACGACGTTCGATACGGGCGTGCGGTTGGGCAGCGCGATGTGTTGGCCTGACTTCAATTTTCCACCCGCGTTCCCCGCGACGATCACGGGCAGCTGGAATTGGTCGTGCGCGTCGCCGTCGCCGAACTCGCTGTTGATGTAGACGGCGCTGTTGCCGAGCAGCGTGCGGTCGCCCTCGCTGACGCTGCTCATGCGTGAGAGCAGGTAGGCGAAGTTCTCGAAGAAGTGCGTCGTGATCTTCACCCAGCGCGGGTGATCGACCGACTTGCCGCCGATCTCGCCGTGCGACAGGCCGTGGATGTAGTCGACGCCATCAATATCGGGCAGCCCGTAGTTCCGACGGGAGAAGGCGCCGTCCATCATCATCGTCGCGACGCGCGTGAGCCCGCACTGAAACGCGAAGATGAGCACGTCCATCATGAGGTGGATGCTCTCGGCGTAGGTCGCACCAGCCACGGGGGGTTGCGCCGGTTGCACGCAGCCGGCGGCCGGCATGGCCATCGGCGTCGTCGCGAAGCGCTGCTGCAGCTCGCTCACCGACGTGAAGTACTGCTCGAGGCGCAGTCGATCCTCGGTGCCCACGCAGCCGAGCAGCCGCGTCGCCTCGTCTTTGACGCCGCTCATGAGGCTCTTTTCGAAGACGGCGCGCTCGACGGCGACGGGATCCAGCGGCGCGGGACCCGCGCCGCTCGCGAGGCCGGCGCAGGTGATGAGCCGCGTGAAGAGCGCGCGCGGGTTGTTGTCCTTCTGGAGGTTCGCGCGCGGGCCGACGAACGAGACGTTGTCGAGGTAGACCTCGCCGTAGCCGTCCTCGTCGAAGCCGGGCAGGCGCTCGCCCGGGATGCCGAGCGCGAGAGACGGCACGCACGTCGCTCCACCGACGGTCTTCGCGATCACTTGGTCGGCCGAGATGCCCGTCGCGAAGCCGGTCTTCTGGAGGACCTCGCACGTGAGGAAGCAGCCCGTCGCGCGCGCGTGGATGCCGTCGCCGCCGTTGCCGACGGCGGCCGGCGCGTTGCCCGCGCCCGTGACGAGCGAGAGCTGCGATTTGTACGGCGTCAGCGCCGTCGCGATCGCCGGCAGCGTGATGTCGGCGTACGTCCCCGCGGCGCGCGTCGTCCAGCCGCCCACGCGATAGCCCGTGGGAAAATAGACGAAGAGCGCGCGCGGCGGCGGGGCCGCTGCCTGCCCACGCGCCTCGCGCGGGATCATGAGCTCGAGCCACGGCAGCGTGAGCGCCGCGCCCGCGCCGCGCAGGAGAGCGCGCCGCGACAGGCGAAATGGCGTCGCGCGACGGACGAGCGCGACGTCACGCGAAGACATCGTCGTGATCGACCTCTTCATGGCGACACCCCCATGCGCGCGCGTGGCATTCGAAACAGATCGCTTTGCACGATCCGCACGACCTGATTGCGGAGCTTGTAGCCGTCGGCGGCGAGCTCCGCCGCGAGCGTCGCGACGGCCGCGTCGTCGCACGACGTCGTCAACCCGCGCCCGAGCGCGTACGTCATCATCTTGCGCGTCACGCACACCGCGAAGCGGTCATCTACGCGCAGCAGGTCGAGCATCTGCATCGTGTTCGCGAAGGTCTTGCCGCCCGGGAAGACGCCGCTCGCGTCGATGGGCCTGCCGTGATCGGTCGTGCGCACGGCGCCCACGGCGTCGAAGGCCTCGAGCCCGAAGCCGATGGGGTTGATGGCGACGTGGCAGGTGTGGCAAGGCTCGCCCGCCGTGCGGATCTCCAGCGATTCGCGGTTCGTGAGGCCGAGCCCCGGGTCGGGCACGGGCACGCTGTCGATGACCGACTTCGGCGGCGGCGCCGGCAGGCTCACGCACAGCAAGTTCGTCAGCACCCAATTCGCGCGCAGCACGAGCGACGTGTTCTCCGTCGACGACGTCGCCGTGAGGAAGCTGCCCTGGGTCGGCACGCCGCCGCGCATCGTCCCTGTCGTATCTACGCGGCGCATCTGCGCGCCCGTGACGCCCGCGATCCCGTAGTGGCGCGCGAGGCGCTCGTTGACGTAGGTGAAGTTCGCGCGCAGCAGATCGAGCGCCGAGCCGTTGTTCGAGAGCAGGTCGGCGAAGAAGAGCTGCGACTCGTCGTGCATCGCCTGTCGCAACGCCACGTCGAACGTCGGAAACAACGTCGCCGAGGGCTGCGCCGTCGCGAGGGCGTCGAGCGGCAAGTACTGCTGCGGGAAGTCCTGCGCGAACGCCGCGCCGTGCGTCGCGAGCGCCGCGGGCGCGAGCATGCGGTCGACCTGCGCGGCCAGCGCCGCGGGCGACGCGAGCGTGCCGGCCGCCGCGGCCGCATACAGCGCATCGTCGGGCGGCGCATTCCACAGGAAGTACGACAGGCGCGACGCGAGCGCGTATTGACCCAGGATGCCGTCGGTCGTCGACGCGAGGGGATGCTCTTCGGTGCAAACGGCCGCGACCGGATCGCCGAGCACCTCGCCGCGGAAGAGAAACTTCGGCGAGACGAGCGCCGCCTGGAGCGCGCACGACAGGCCCGCCTCGGCGCTGCTCGCGCAGGTCTTCGTGTAGCCGGCGTAGGTGTCGAGCTCCGCTGGCAGCACGGGGCGACGGAAGGCCTTCGGCAGCCAGGTCGTCAGGATCGTGCGCACGCAGGCGGCCTTCGTGAGATCGCAGGTCACGAGGCCCGCGCGCGCGGCCGGTGTCGCGAGCGCCGCCGTCACGGCCTTCTGAGCGGCGTCGAGGTAGCGCTGCGTGAGCGCCGCCGTGAGCGTCGTGTCGGCGCCGTTGTCGAAGCCGTAGAGGCTCGTGTCGGCCGGCAGGTCTTGTCGCAAGGGCAAGGCGAGGCCGAGGAGCTGGTTGACGGACTCCTGATACTGCTTGGCGTTGAGGCGATGAAAGCTCGCGCCGATCCCCGTGGGGACGCACGCCGTCGGCGCGCTGCCCGCCCCCGCCGTTCCGGTCGCGGGATTCGCGCCGACGCCTCCGCTCCCAGAGCCGAGGCCCCCGCTCCCAGAGGCCGGGAGGCCGCCGCCCGGCGCCGATCCGCCGGGGCCTGAGCCCCCGCCGGGGCTCGCGCCCGGATCGCTGACGACGCCCGTGCAGGCACCCTGAACGCTCACGAACGCCAAAACCGTCAGGACTCTGAGTGGGGCCCGCATGTCCTTTTGTTGCGCGCCGCCAACCCGAGCGATCAAACATCTTCGAGACAAGGCCTCTCGGAGCACGGCCTTGGGCGCTCGTGACGGGCTGTGTCGGCAATCGCGCCGCGCCGTGATCGCTTCCCAAGGCGCGGGGCTACTATGCCTGGAGGGCCTGTTTCGGATGCACCGGCAATTGGAGACGACACACGCGAACGGGGAGGCGCCGGACCCCCTCGCCGCGCTTTTGCTCGACGCCAACGCGGGCGACCGTGAATCGCTGACGCGCCTGCTGCGGGCCACGGCGCCCGCCGTGCTGGGCGTCGTGCGCATGATCCTCGGCTCGGACAACGCCGACGTCCCCGACATCGCGCAGGAGAGCCTGATGGCGGTCAAGGACGCGCTGCGGACGTTCCGCCACGAATCGACGGTGCTCCAGTACGCGCGGCAGATCGCGGTCCGCACGGCGCTGTCGGCGCGGCGCGGGCGACGCGCGCGCGATCGCCTGCTCGAGCGCTACAGAGTCGAGTCGGCGATCCGCCCCGGCTTCGAACCCATAGGCCCCATGAACGATCCCGCGCTGCGCGCGCGCCGCACGGCCGCCTTCCGCCGGCTGCTCGATGATCTGCCCGACGAGCAGGCCGAGACGTTCGCGTTGCGCGTCGTGCTCGACTACAGCCTCGATCAGGTCGCGGCCGCAACGGGCGTGCCCATCAACACCGTGCGCAGCCGCGTGCGCCTCGCGCGCGACAAGCTGCGCACGCGCATCGAGGCCGACCCGGCGCTCCTCGAGATGTTGCGAGGCGACGCGTGACGCTCGAGCTGCACCCCGAGCAGATGCTCGACGCCGCTCGGCGCGGGACGCTGAACCCGCAGGGCTTCGCCGATCTACACGCGCACCTCGATCGCTGCGCGGCGTGCCGCCTGTCGCTCGCGCTCGGCGACGACCTGCGCGCCGAGGCGGCCGTCACGAGCGCCGACGACGCCGTGCTCGCGCACATGATGGGGGGCGCGCTCGCCATCGAGCCGGGTGTCTTCGGCCGGTTGCCCGTGCCCGCGCGCTCCTCGGGCGCGGGACGCTTCGCGCGGCGCGCGGCGATCGCGCTCGCGCTCCTGTTCGTCGGCGGCAGCGCGGGTGCGGCCATCTGGTCGGCGGGCGGGACGCGTCTCCTCGGGAAGCTCTGGCCCGACATCGTGCCGCTCCCCCACGCGCAGCCAACCGCGGCCCCCGCGCACCCTGTGTCGCCGGTCGTCGAGGCCGTGCCCGTGCTCGCGCCCGAGGAGCCGTTCCCCGCGCCCGCACACCCGCGCGCGCACGCGCCGGCACCCGTCACGCTCGAGACGGCCGAGGACGTCTTCGCCGACGCGAACCGCGCGCGTCGCGCCGGTGACTACGCCGTCGCGCTGCGCCGCTACGCCCAGCTCCACAAGCAATTCCCTGGTTCGCGCCAGGAGATGACAGCGCGGGTGATCGTCGGCGATCTCTCGCTCACGGGCGGCTCCGTACGCGACGCCCTCGCGAGCTTCGACAGCTACCTCGCGGCGAGCCCTGACGGCACGCTCGCCGAGGAGGCGCTCGTCGGCCGCGCGCTCGCGCTGCAGAAGCTCGGGCGTCCCGCCGAAGAACGTGACGCGTGGAAGCAGCTCGTGCGACGGCATCCCGAATCGGTTCAGGTGACGCGCGCGCGCGACCGCTTGGCCGTGCTCGGCGAGTGACGCGTCCCGAACCGTGCCGACGACGTCGCTCCTCCTGCTGATGATCGCCGCGGCGACGGGCGACGGGACGCCCGCGCGTCCCACGCCCGTAGAGGTCGCGATCGCCGCGACGACTCCGGACGCGGCGGCGGCCGTGCGCGCGGATCTCCGCGAGCTGCTCGCACGCTTCGACGTCGACGCGCGCTACCGCGAGATCGGCGCCGTCGATCGCACCGAGGTGCTGCGGCCGCCCGCCGAGGCGCCGTGCGCGCTCGCCTGCGTCTGGCTCGACCTCGGCGTGAGCGCGCCCGGCCTCGCGATCGTCTACATCTCGGCGACGGCGTCCGAACAGGTCGTCATCCGCCGCATGCCGTTGTCGGCGGGCTTCGACGAGGTCGCGCGCGAAGAGGTCGCGCACATCGTCGCCAGCTCGCTCGAGGCGCTGCACGCGGGCCGGCCGTTGCCGGTCGGGACCTCGGGCGCCGGCACGGCCACGAACGTCTCGATCGTGTCGACGACCGTGACGCCGCCGCCCCCGTCTCCGCCCCCCTCTCGCACGATGCTCCTCGGCCTCGGCGCGGGCGCCGCGCGAGAGGCCGCGGGCCAAACGGCGCTGCCGACGCTCGGCCTGTCGCTGCTCGTCGGCGCGGACGCGCGCCGTTTCTCGCCGGCGCTGTGGCTGCAAGCCGATGGCGGCGAGAGCGATCTTCTGGGATCGCCCGTGGGCCTGCGGCTGCGCGGCGGTGATCTCGCGGCGCTCGTCGCGCTTGCGACGCGCCCCCACGCGCGCGTCGTCGCGCGCGTGGGGCTCGGTCTCGGCGCCGAGCTCGTCGCCATGACGCCTCACCTGGACGATCCGACGGCGTCTTCCGACGTCCAGCTCGACGCGGGGCACCTGCAGCCCGGAGCCTTCGCGCGCGCCGCCGCCCGCCTCGAGGTGCGCGCCGGCGAGCGCGTCGGGCTCTTCGTCGCGGCGGCCCTCGAT
>JBBQJG010000200.1:0-11438 GCA_038325725.1 Polyangia bacterium
CGTTTGATCACGACCGATAGATCGCGTCAATTCGAAAGCGGTCTAGCTTGTAGGCGGCGCCCACCAGGGCGCTCGCCGCGAGCGTCTTCGGGAGGCCGAGCTTGAGGCGGAACACCGCGAGCATCGCGAGCGCGGCCAGTAGCGTCGCCGCCACGTCGAGAGACCCGAAAGCCGGCACGAAGAGGCGCAGCGGTCCGAAATGGCGGACGTCGATGCGGTGGAAGACGACGTGCAGTCCGAACCAGATCGACAGGTTCAAGATGACGCCCACAACGGCGGCCGTGATGGCGGCGAGCGCCGATTTGAGCGCGCGGTTGTGGCGCAGCGCCTCGACGTACGGTGCCCCCAGGAAGATCCACAGGAAGCACGGCACGAAGGTCACCCATACGGTGACGAGCGCGCCGAGGACGCCCGCGAGCATCGGCGGCAACGCGCCACCCCCGCGGTGCGCGCCTAGGAACCCCACGAACTGCAGGACGAGAATGAGCGGTCCCGGCGTCGTCTCGGTGAGCCCGAGTCCGTCGAGCATCTCGCCCGGCCGCAGCCACCCGTAGGTCTCGACGGCGCGCTGGGCGACGTAGCCGAGGGAGGCGTAGGCACCCCCGAACGTCACGACGGCCGCCTTCGAGAAGAACACGCCCTCCTTCACGAAGACGGAATCGGCGCCAAAGATCGCCGCGAGCGCGACGAGCGGCGCGGCCCAGAGTGCGAGGCAGGTACACAGAACGCGCGCCGCGCGCCCCGCCGAAGGCTTCGTGTGCGCGAGGCCCCCCGTCGCCGCGAGGTGCCCGATCACGGTGTCGTCGGCGGGTGCCCCCGCGCTCTCCGACGTCTTGCCGGCGGGGAACCAGCGCGGGCGCCACCGCCCGCCCGCGAGCCCGAACGTGCCCGCGCCGAGGACGACGGCCGGGAATGGCACGTCGAAGAAAAAGATCGCCACGAACGCGAGCGCCGCCAGCGCCACCATGAGGCGGTTGCCGAGCGCGCGCCTGCCGACGCGCAGCACCGCTTCGATGACGACGGCGAGAACGGCCGCTTTGAGCCCGAAGAAGACGGCGCCGACGGCCGGTAGCTGTTGAAATCCGGCGTAGAGCGCCGACAGTGCGAGGACCGCCGCGAATCCGGGCAGCACGAACAAAACGCCCGCGGCGAGCCCGCCGCGCAGCCCGTGCATGAGCCAGCCGATGTACGTCGCGAGCTGCTGCGCCTCGGGCCCCGGCAGCAACATGCAGTAGTTGAGCGCGTGAAGGAAACGGTCCTCGTCGATCCAGCGCCGCCGCTCGACGAGCTCCTCGTGCATGAGCGCGACCTGGCCCGCGGGGCCGCCGAAGCTCAGCAGGCCGATCCGCGCCCAAACGCGCAATGCTTCACCGAACGAGACGTCGATCAACCGCCCTTGCCCCGCCACGCGGCGGCGGCGGCGGCGGCGCGCGCCCGCTCGTAGCGGCGATTGACCTCGTCCCAGCGCGCGTTCGCGAAGAAGGCGTCGATGTACTTCGCCGCCGCTGCGCCGAAGTCCATCTGGTAGGCGTGCTCGTACATGTCCATGACGAACAGCGGGATGCTCATCGCGAGCGCCTGCGTGTGGTTGCCGGCGCCGATCGTGCGAAGCGCGCCCCCGTCGAGCTCGAGCGCCAGAACGACCCAGCCACTGCCGCCGCCGAGCCCGGCGCCCGTCGCGCGAAACTGTTCCTCCCAGGCGGCGCTCGACCCGTAGGCCTGCGCGAGGGCCACCTCGATCGCGCCCGAGCGTTTGCCGTCGCCGCCCAGGTTCGCGAAGTACTGCTCGTGCAAGGTCTTCGAGTTGCGAAACGCCAGCTCCTTTTCACGAAGCGCGGCGATCAGAAAGGCGGGCGTGTCCTTGTTCGCGTGCGATAGCTCCTGCTCGACGCGGTTGAGGTTCTTCACGGCGGCGGCGTAGTTGTTGTCGTGATGAGACGTGATGAGTTTCTCGGACAAGCCGTGAAGGCCTCCAGCCTTGAACGGCAACGGCGCGACCTCGTGCTTTCCGGCGAGCGCGGGCGGCACCGGCGGGGCCACCACGACCGGGGACGCGGCGGGTGCCGCCTTGGCGTCGGCAAGCGCCAGCGTGGCGGCGGAGAACGACATCGTGGCGAGCGCTTCACGTCGAGAGATCTTGTTCATGTTGGGTCTCCTTTGTGGACGACCCGAGGGAGCGTAGCCCTCGCTCGGTCACCGGGAAAGGTTCGCGGGTTAGGAAGACGCGATCGTTTTGCCCATTGGCGACGCCAACTGGACGAGGCGCGTCTCGCCGACGACCGCCCCGCCCGCGCGCGATGCCGCGAGCGTCCCGCACGCGGCGGCGATGTCCTTGCCGCCCGAGTAGCGACGCACGACGGGCGCGCCCAGCGCGTCGAGCGCGTTGCGAAACTCCGCGTGCTCTTCGGGCGTCGGCGGGCGGTACTTGCCCGTCTCGTCGCTGACGTCGATCAGATTGATCTTCACGCGGAGTCCCTCTACGAGCGCCGCGAGCTCGCGCGCGTGGCGCGCCGACGTGTTGACGCCACCGATGGTGACGTACGCGAGCGGGATGCGGCGGCCCGTCGCGGCCGCGTGCGCGCGCACGGCGTCCATGAGCTCGGGCAGCGGCCAGCGATCCTCGATCGGCATGAGCAGCCGCCGCTCGGCCGACGTCGGCGCGCCGAGCGACACGAGCAAGTTGAAGTGGTGCCCCTCGGCCGTGAAGCGCCGAATCGCCGGCACGACGCCCGCCGTCGAGATCGAGATCGCCTTGGCGGCGATCGCCGGCCCCGCCGGGTCGGACAGGATCCGCGAGGCGCGAATGACGTTCTCGTAGTTGAGCAGCGGCTCGCCCATGCCCATGAAGACGACCCCGCGCACGGCGTGCTCGGCCTCGGCGGCGACGAGGCGGTGCTGCGCGAGGATCTCCCACGTCTTCAAGCTGCGGATGCCGCCGAGGCGCCCCGTCGCGCAGAAATCGCAGGCGAGCGCGCACCCGACCTGCGAGCTCACGCACAGCGTGTACTTCGCCGTCGGCAGCGCCGTGAGCCCGGTGGCCTCGCCTGTCTGGCGACGCGCCTTGAGCGCGCGCGCGTCCTCTGGATCGGGCAGCGGGATGCGCACGGCCTCGACGGCGTGGCCGTCGGGCAGCCGGAAGAGGTACTTCACGAAGCCGTCATCCGCGCGACGACGCTCGATGATCTCGAGCTCGGGCCACTCGGCGACGGCGGCGAGCGCAAGGGCGGCGACCTTCGTCATGCCGCGCACGTCGCCGTGGGCGATGCCCGACGCGCCGTCGCGGTGCACGCGCGCGAACAGGCGCGCCGCGACGTCGGCCGGCACACCCAGCGGCGCGACGGCGTCGCGAAGCTCGTCGCGGTCCAGGTTTCGCAGATTGATGCCGAGGCGCGCGGTCATGCCGAGGTCTCCAAATACCTCAGAACGTTGCCGCCGAGGAACTTTCCGAGCTGCGGCTCGCGCCAGCCGCGCCGCCACAGCAGCTCCGTGAGGCGCGGGAGATCGGCCGCGTCGCGCAGGCCCCGCGGCAGGATCATGAACCCGTCGAAGTCCGAGCCGAGCGCGACGCAGTCCTCGCCGCCGATCTTGGCCACGTGCTCGACGTGATCGGCGACGCGCTCGAGCGTGCAGAAAGGACCGCCGAGGTACGGCGACACGAAGATGACCCCGACGATCCCGCCGCGGCTCGCGATGGCGCGGATCTGATCGTCGTCGAGGTTGCGCGCGTGCGCGTGCACGCCGGCCGCGCCCGAGTGCGAGGAGAACACCGGCGTGGACGACGTCTCATGCAGGTCCCAGAACGTCTTCTTGCTCGCGTGCGAGACGTCGAGCAAGACGCCGGCCGCGTTGCACGCGCGCACGAGCGCGCGCCCGCGATCAGTGAGGCCCGTGTCGCGCGCGCCGTTCGTCCGGCATGACGTGCCACAAGCGCTGTCGCGCTCCCACAGCGGGCCGAGGAAGCGCACGCCGCCGTCGGCGAGCCGCCCCACCGCCGCGTCGACGTCGGGCAGATCGTCGACGGCGTAGCTGCCCTCGACGCCGAGGAACAGCGCGACGCGCCCCGAGGCCCGCGCCGCGCGGATGTCGCCCGCCGTGCGCGCGAGCGCAAGCGCGTCGGGGTGCGCGGCGACGAGCGCCTTCGCGCAGTCGAGCTGCCGCCAGAAGCGCCGCTGCCGCGCGACGTGAAACCCCGCGAACATGAGGCACCCCAGGGCGTGAATCCCGCCCGCACGGATGCGCGGCAGATCGAGGTCCATGCGCAGCGGGTTGTAGAACGTCGCGGGTCCGTGCCGGCGCGAGAAGTCGTAGAAGGAGTGCGTCAGCTTCGTGAGCGCGTCGTTGTGCAGATCGACGACGGTCGCGGCCGCGTGCGCCGCGGCGGCCTCGGCGCTGACTTCGATCGGAAACCCGCGCACGCGCAGCTCCCGGCGCCGTCAGTTGCCGAAGGGGTTCTTGAGCTCGGCCGGCGTCGGCGTCGCCTTGTCGGCGGGCGCGGGCGCATCGCCCCCGGACTTCGCCTGAAGCTCGCGGACGGCGTCGCCGCTCGAGCGGCGCGGCTTTCCCCGCGCGGGACCGCGCGACGTTTTGTCGGTCGGCTTGACGGCTTCGGCGGCGGGCTCCACCGGCTTGGCTGCTTCAGGGGGCGGCACCACCTCCGCCTTGACGGCAGCGGACGGCACGACCGGAACCGGCGCGGGCGCGGCCAGCTCGGCCTTGTGTGACGGACGCAGCGCCAGCATTGCGAGCGCCGCCGCGACCGCGACGGCGACGATGACGCCACCGAGCTTGAGGCCCGCGCGCCGACGCACGACGGGACGCTCGTCGTCGAACACCTCACCGGCGACAGGTAGCGTCGCGACCTCGGTCTGCAGCGCGCGCGCCGTCGGATTCGGCTGCGCGAGCACGGGGTAACGCAGGCTCGGGTTCGCGCTGTAGACGCCCGACGCCTCGAACGGCTCGCCGCCGGCGCCGCCGAGCGCGCGATAGAACGCGTCCATGTCCTGCCAGCGCTTGTCGCGATCCTTCTCGAGCGCGCGCAGGCAAACCGCCTCGACGTCGGCGGCGATCCCCAGCTTGGGCGCGCGCTGCCGCGGCGGCATCACGGGCTCGAGCATGTGCTTCGTGAGGATGCCCATGAAGTTGTCGGCGTGGAACGGCACGTCGCCGGTGAGCAGGTGGTACATGATGCAGCCGACGGCGTAGACATCGACGCGGTGGTCGGGCATCTGCCCCTGCGCCTGCTCGGGCGACATGTACTCGGGCGTCCCGAAGATCATGCCCGCCTGCGTGAGGCGCGGGCCGCCGTCGTCGGCGTTGACGACCTTGGCGATGCCGAAGTCGAGCACCTTGACGAAGTCGGGGCGCCCGTCGCGCTGGATGAGGAACACGTTCTCCGGCTTGATGTCCCGATGGATGATGCCGTGCTCGTGCGCGGCGCGGAGCGCCTTGGTGATCTGCATGAGGATGGGCCGCGCACGCGCCCACGGCTGCGGCCCTTCGGCCTTGAGCATCTGCGACAGGTCCTGGCCGTCGAGGTACTCCATGGCGATGTAGACGAGCCCCTCGGGCGACTGTCCGAAGTCGGAGATGTCGATGACGTTCTCGTGACCGATGCGGGAGGCGCTCTTGGCCTCCTGGAGGAAGCGCGCGACGAGATCGGTCCGGCGCGTCAGCTCGGGGAACAGGATCTTGAGCGCGATGCGCTTCTCGATGAGCGCGTGCTCGGCCTGGTAGACGGCGCCCATGCCGCCCTCGCCCAGCTTGCGGATGATGCGGTAGCGCTCGGACAGCACGAGGCCGATGAGCGGATCATCGGCAGGCGGCTGGGCGTCTCCGACGGGCATCGTGCTTCAATTTATCACGCGGGTGTCCCCTACTCCATCGACGTCGCGAGCTCGTCGTGGTCGTCGGACAGCGCGAAGCGCAGCAGAGCCAGCGCCTCGGCGTCGCGCACGAGATCGGGGGGCGCGAGCGTCAGGCCCGAGCCGGCGAGGAGCACGGCGAGCGCCGCTGGCAAGTCGCCGCACGCGAGGAGCCCGAAGGCGTTCGCCCCGTCCCGCACCGCGGCGTGCAGCCCGTCGAGGTCGAAGGCGCCCGCGCTCTCGATCGCGAACGGCATGACCTCTTGCTTGAGCTTGCGGGGCAGCAGCTTGGCGACGCGCTCGGACTCGAACGCGAGCAACTCGTCGCGCACGCCCGGGTGACGGTACTCGGGGACGAACTGGCGGACGACGCCGCCGACGAGCGCGCCAGCCTCGGCGGGCGACGCCGCGAGCACGAGGTCGAGGTGGGTCGCGACGAGCCGAAGCGCGCGCGCCGCCGCGAAGCGGAGGGCGCGACCCCCGAGCGCGGGGAGCTCGGGGCCGAGGATCACGGCGGCCCGCTCGCCCGGCTCGACGCGCACGCCACGCAGGGGCGCCGCGCTTTGGCGCGCGGCCCGCACGCGGACGAAGACGTCGACATCGGAGAGGCCCAGCTCGGCGGTGACGCCGTCGAACACGTCGCGCGCCTCGTGCCCGCGCCCGAGGCGCTCGGCGCGTGTCACGCCGTGACGCGCGAGATCCGCCGCGCCCTTGGCGAGCAGCGAGCCCACGAGCCGGAACACGTGGCGCACGCCGGGCGGCATGGCCGCCGAGAAAATCCGCTCGTCGAGCTCGGGGCGCGCGAGCGCGGCGAGGCGGCGGCCGCGCTGCGGCGGCGCGGCCCAGCTGCCAACCGCCGCGCGGGACGCCTCGTCGCCGAGCGCCGCGAGGAGCTGCGCGCCCGCGGCCGCCGCGCGCGTCTTGCCGCGCAGTTGCAAGAGTGGGACGAGCGCCTCGAGCGTCGTGCGATCGAAGAGCCCGCGCTCGACGTCGTGGCGCAGCAGCCCCACCGAGTGATCGAGCATCGCGCGGCGCCCCGCGACATCGCGCGAGCGCTCGAGGAAGCGCGCGAGCTCGGTGACGGCGCTGAGATCGCGCGGCGCCTCGTCGACGGCTTGCCGGAACCGCGCGCCCGCGTGCCGCTGGTCTCCCAGGCGCTCGTGCAGCTGCCCCGCGCGGATGAGGAGCGCGAGCTTCGCCGCCGGCTCGGACTCGAGCGTGAGCAGCGCCTCGGTCGCCGCGAGCGCGTTCTTGGCGTCGCCCGCCGCGAGGTACAGGTCAGAGAGCGCCGCCAGCGCCTCGTGATTGCCGTCCTCTGTCTGCGCGACGCGCGCGTAGGCGCCGATGGCGCGCTTGCCGTCGAGCACGTGCTTCGTGTAGATGCGCCCCAGACGGAGCAGGATCTCGCGCAGCTCCGTGGGATGACGCTCGACGATCGCGCGACGCAGGTACAGCTCGCCCGCGGCGGCAAACTCGCCGTCCTCGTACTGCAGGTCGGACAGGCGCGCGAGCGCGCGCGGGTGCTGCGGCTCCTTCGCGAGGATCGTCTGCCACTCGATCTTGGCGCCTGCGCGATCGCCGAGCGAACCGGCGAGCAGCTCGGCGCGCGCGAGGCGCAGCGCCGTGAGCTCGAACGGGTTGCGCGCGACGGCGATGCGCGCCGCGAGAGTCTCGGCGAGCGCGGCGTCGTCGCGGGCCGCTTCGAGCAGCCCGCGTTCGCCGGCGAACGCCGCCTCGTTGGCGGGCTCGATCGCGAGAACGCGGCGGTACAGCGCCAACGCCCGCGCACGACCCGAGCCGGCGTCGGCGCCCGCGCGCGCCAGCTCGGCGGCGCGCAAGAGAGCCCGCACGCGCGCCGCCGGTTGGAGAGCGAGATCGGCCTCGCGCGCGGCCGCCTCGATCGTGGGACCGAGCGCCTCGCGGGCCGCCGCCGCGCGCCGGGCCGCCATCGCGACGGGCAACGCCTCGGGATCGGCGAGGGCCGCGGCGTCGAGGCAGCGCGTCGCCTCGTCCCAGGCCCCCGCGACGAGGTGAGCCCCCGCGGCGCGGGTCAGATAGACCGCGGCCGACCGCGCGTCGCCGGCGTGGGACGCGAGCGTCGCCGCGCGTTCGAGCCCTCCGACGCCGCGGTTCGCGGGGCTCTCGGCGGCGCGCGCGACGGCCGCGAACCGTGCGCCCTCGGGCGCCGCCGCGTCGCCGCGCAGCTCGACGGCCCGCGCGCCGTCGGCCGCTTCCTCGACGAGCGCGGCGAGCGCGAGCGCGTCGGCGTCGCCCGCTGCCGCGTGAGGGGGCTCCTTCGCGAGCAACCAGGCGAGCTCGCCGCTCCGTCCTTGCGCCGCCGCGCGCCGCAGCCGCGCGATGCCCTGGGATGCCTGCTCGGCCTGCTGATCGGCCGGACGCGCGAAGAGCTCGAGCGGCAAACCCGCCCCCGGGGATTCCGCGCGCAGGCGCGCGCGCGCGCGACGCCCATCCGCCGCGAGCGGTCCCCCCTCGAGCGCCGCGAGCGCCTCGGCGGCGCGCGCCGGCTCCCCGCGATGCTCGAGCGCCTCTGCAAAGCGCAACGTCTGGGCGTCGTCGCCGACGTCCGCCGGAAGGCGCGCGACGATCTCGGCGGCCGCCGCCGTGCCTCCCGCGGCCCGCGCAATCTCGATCGCGAGCTCCGTCGTCGACGAAGAGCCGGGCAACGCGGCGACGAGCTCGGCCGCCAGATCGCGCGCCGTCTCGCTCTCGCCCGCGAGCCCCGCGAGGTTGACGGCGGCCACCCGCCACGCCGCGCCGTCGCTCGCCGCGCCCGCGGCGGCGAGCGCGTGCGCCGCGCGCGAAGCCGGCGTCGCCGCATCTCCCAGCAGCAGCGCGAGCGCGACGGGATGCGCGGGCACCTTCGCGAGAGCCGCGTCGAGGCTCGCGAGACGCTCGTCGCCGGCCTCTCCCGGCGGCAGCGCGAGCGCGCGACGAATCCACCACCAGGCCCGCGTGCGCCCGTCCCCCAGGATGCTCACCTGATCGGTGAGCCACGCGTGGCGATCGGCCGAGCCCCCCGCGCGCACGACGGCGCGCGCGACCGTGAGCAGACGCTCGAGCTCGGACGGCCCCGGCGACGCGAGGGCTTGAATCTCGACGAGCCCGCCGTCCGCCGACGTGAGGGTCGCCATCTCGGCGGCGCGCTCCGCGAGCGGCCCTCCGAGACGGCTGCCGGCCCACAGCTCGGCGCCGAAGGCCATCGTCGCGGCGGCGTCCTCGGCGCGCCCCGCGCGCGCGTCGCGCGCCGCCGTCGACCAGAAGGTCGCCGAGCCCGGCGCCGCCTCCATCGCCGTCTGAAGCGCCGCGCGCGCCGAGAGCTCGGCGCCGGCGCCGCCGCGCGCGTCGATGGCCTCGACGAGCGCGAGCGCGGACGCCCCGCGGCGCGCCGGATCGACGCCCAGCGACAGCTCGAAGGCGGCGATGCGCAGCTCGGGGTCCCCCGACGCGCGCGCGATCTCTTCAGCGAGCACGCCGAGCGGCGGCGCGTCTGGCAGTGCCTTGGCGCCTTGCCGCAGGCACGCGACGGCGCCCGCGAGATCGCCGCGCACGGCGAGCACCGTCGCCTCGAGGAGACTGAGCGCGGCCAACGCCGCGGGCGTGCCGCACGCCGCGCGGGCGCGGGCGCGCGTCTCGTCGTCGAAAGCGGCGGCGAAGGCGGTGTCCTCGACGCCGGGCGCGGCGGCGCCGTTCGCCTCTTCGAGCGTCAGCGCGAGGGCGAGATCGAGCCGGTCACGCACGAGCGCCGCCGACGGCGACGGGCCGACGCTCTCGCGCAGGATCGTCCGCGCCGCCGCGACGTCGCCGCGTCCGCGCGCGAGCGCCGCCTGCCAACGTCCCACGGCGCCCGCGAGCGCCGAGGGCGGCAGCTCGCGGCGCAGCTCGCCGAGCGCGGCCTCGGCCTCCTCGGGCGCGCGCCGGGCCGCGTCGCGCAGGCGGCCGAGCACCGACGGCGCGCCCGCGGCGTCCATGCGGGCCGCGACGAAGCGCTGCTCCGCGGCGGCCGCCGCGTCGCCGCTCGCCTCGTGCAGGCGCGCCGCGCCCTCGAGGATCGCCGCGCCCGTCGCGCCGCCGACGGCGAAGGCCGCCTCCTCGAGCGCGAGCGCCGCGTCCGACGACGCGCCCGCGACGAGCGCCAGCTCGGCCGCCGCGAAGGCGCGCGCCGGCCCGTCGGGCACGGCGCCGAGCGCTGGACCCTCGAGCCCGTCGAGCGAGCCGCGACGCGCGAGCGTCCACTCGGCGTCGAGCGCGGCGTAAGACGCGCGCTCGTCGGCGTCGGGCGCGAGCGACGTGAGCTGGCGCCACGCCTCGAGCGCGCCATCGAAGTCGCCGGCCGCTTCGCGCAGACGTCCCGTCGCGCGCCACGGAGCCACGGCGTCGGGCGAGAGCGCGCGCGCCTCGTCGACGAGCCGTGTCGCCATCGCGCCTTCGCCGAGCCGCTCGGCGACGCGCGCTGCCGCGAGCGACAGCTCGACCTGCTCGAAGGACTCGGTGACGAGGGCGCGCTCGTCGAGGAGCAGGCTCCCGAGATCGCGCCAGTAGGCCTCGTCGAACCACGGCGGATCGACGGCGTCTGGCACATTGACGAGCGCGCGCACGCCCGCCTGCCAGATGTCCGCCGACATCTCGGGCAGCAACGGGAAGAGCGCGACGGCCGGCTCGTCGGGCGGCGCCTCGAGCGACGCCGGCCCGCGCGCGGCGTCCGCGGCGACGAGCGACGCGTAGGCCCCCGACGAGTGCGCGCGCGACAGGCTCGATACGAAGACCTCGACGTCCTCATCTACCGTCGGCTCGGCCCCGACGGGCGGGCCCAGGCGCCGCGCCGTCGCGTCGCCGGGATCGCCGACGGGCAGCACGGTGATGTCCTCGGTGACCGGTTCGTCTTGGTCGACCTCGACGCCGTCCCGATCGCGGGGTCCGCGCGGAGCGCCCATCAAAGCTCACCCTCGGCTTGTCGTCGCAGCAACGGGTACGCCGCGCCGAGGGCGAAGCGCAGCAGATCGAGCGCACGCTCGCTGCCGCGCACCTCGTCGAGCACCGTCGCGTCCTCGGGCGGAGATCGCGAAGGATCAGCCGAAGCGTTCTGCTTCGCGCCCGTCTGATCGTTCTCCTCGAGGATGTGTCCGAGCCGATCCGCCGCGCGCTTGACGGCGCTCTTCCAGCGCGCGGGATCCGAGCGGGCCGCCGCGTGCGCCGCCGCGACGACGTCGCCGGCGAGCACGAGCCCCAGCCGATCCGCCGTGCGTCGCACGGCCTGTCCCCAGCGGGTGGGATCGACGCTCTCGAACCCGAAGCGCGAAGCCTGCAGCGCGAGCGCCTTTCGATCCCGACGGCTCATTGCCTTGGCGACGATGCGCTCGGTCTGCTCGTCGGGGCGCGACAGCTCCTTGGGCAGCGCCGCGCCCGCGGCCATCGCCGCCGCCGCGAACAGCGGCCCGAGCTGCGCGGGCTCGATGCGATCGATGAGCCCGGCCTGCACGCGCAGGAGCGAGAGCGCCCGCCCCACGAAGTAGCGCGTCGCCGGCTTCGGATCGAGGACGGCGGGGCCGAGGACGAGCG
>JBBQJG010000201.1:0-11316 GCA_038325725.1 Polyangia bacterium
CGACCCAACGACGTCATCGTCGAGATCGCGAGCCGCCCCGTCGAGAGCTACCAACGCCTGCCGTCGGTCGTCGCGCTCCTGCGACCGGGCGAGAAGATCAAGGTCGTGTACCTGCGCCAAGGCCGCCGCGCCGAGGCCGTCGTCGTCATCGCCACGCAGGGCGGGGGCGCGCAACCCGGCGAGGTCGACCTCCTGGGCGCGCGGCTGCGACCGCTCGATCGCACAGAATCGGCGTCGATCGGCCTGCACGCGGGAGAAGGCTTCGCGATCCTGGGCGTCGATCCGCGCGCGCCCGCGAGCGGCGCGCTCGACGAGGGCGACATCCTCATCGGGATCGACGGGCAGCCGGCGACGGCGGCGCGCCTCAAGACCCTGCTCTCGCACATGGGCAACGCCGGCCGCTCGCCGCACGCGACGCTGATCGTTCAGCGCGGCGGCGCCCGCTTCGCGCTCAAGCTCTAGCGAGCGTCGAGCTCGCGCCGCTCTAACGAGCGTCGATCTCACGCCGCTCTAACGAGCGTCGATCGGGTCGAGCGACCCGGGCGTCTGCGTCGTCGGACGAGACAGGACGATCGCGGTGACGACGCCGCCAGCGACGGCGGCGCCCACCCCCGTCCAGAACCACCACCGTTTGTACACGGGCGTGCGCTCGGGCGCGGCAGCCGGCGACGCGACAAGCGTCGATGAAGCCACCGGCGCGACGCTCGGCTGGGGCAGAGCCGGGGCGATCGCGGAGGGAGGCGTGAGGGCCGGCTCCGCCACGACGGCGGGCTCGGTCGGCGCCGCGGAGGTGCCAGCCGTCCCCAGGGGCAACGTGGCCTGTTGCTTGTCGAGGCGGTCGCTCATCTCGGCGACCAGATCCTCGACGCGGTGGCGATTCGGCGAGCGCGGCTCGAGCGTCAGATAGCGGCGGTAGAAGAACCGCGCCCGCTCCCAGTTGCCCAGGTTTCGATAGCACTGGGCGATGTTGAAGAGGAACCCCGTGAGCGGCTTCGCCTGATACGCCGACTGATAGTCCGCGAGGGCGTCCTCGAACTTGCCGAGGTTGAAGCTGAGCTCAGCCTTCTGAAAGAGGCGCCGCGCCTCTTTCGCGTCGACGGTCGCCGCGGGGGCCTCCGCGAGCGCGCGCGACGGCAGCGCCCCCGCGCAGACGAGCGCGGCGATGGCCACGTATCCCGACGACGGAGCGCGCATGGGCGCCTCGACTATCGCCTAAAGTGGAACGGATCGAAGGTCTTTTCGACGTCGAGGCGCCGATGCACGCGCGCCTTCGCCTTTGCCTTCGCGCGCACGAGAACGGCGCGGACGGTCCCGCCCGCCGAGGACGGCACCGTCGCGCGCGCCACGACGAAGCCGACGCGCTCGATCTCGACGACGGGCGAGGGGGCCTGCCGCGCGAACGTGCGCCGGAAGGGAGTGACGCCCAACAGCTCGCTCGTCGCGATGAGCCGGACCTCGGCGCCCGACGGCTCCGATTCGAAGACGACCGTCGCCAGCGACGTCGCACCCGCGACGTGCGGCGCCCCCTGCGCGACGACGGGCGCGTCGGGCGAGCCCGCCGTCGTCACAACGACGGCCGTGAGCCCCACGGCGAGCGCGACGAGCGCGAAAATGACCGCCGCGACCACGCGGCGCGGGAAGGGCGTCCGCCGCGGCGACATGGTGACGCTGGTGACGACGGGAAGCTCGCCACGCCCCAGCGCGGCGAACGTCGACCCGAGCTCGGAGGCCGACGAGAAACGCGCCGCCGGGTCCTTCGCCATGCAGCGCTGCACGATGACGTCGAGCGTTCGGCCGAGCTCCGTTCCGACCAGCGCCGCCGGCAACCTGGGCACGGGGGACCGCGCGTGCGCGACCAGATACTGCTCGAGGCTCGCGCCAGAGAACGGCACGCGACCCGTGACGAGCTCGAAGAGGATGACTCCGACCGCATAGATGTCGGTCGCGTGATCGACGGTCTCGCCCGACGCTTGCTCCGGCGAGACGTAGGCCGGTGTCCCCACGAACGCCTTCAAAGATCGAACGCCGCTCGGGCGCTCGTCCGCCGCCGCGCGCGCGCCGAAGGTCGTCGCGAGGCCGAAGTCGAGCAGCTTGACGAAGTCGCCGCGCTCGCCGCGCGCGCACAGGAAGATATTGTCCGGCTTGAGATCGCGGTGCACAAAACCGGCGGCGTGCGCCGCGGCGAGGCCCACGCACACGTCGGCGAGGATGGGGAGGAAGCGCTCGGGGGACATCGCGCCCGAAGCCATCGCCGTCGCCAGTGTTTGGCCGTCGAGCAGCTCCATGACGAGCGCCTGCCGATCCTCGGTCTCGACGACGTCCGTGACCTCGACGATGTGCCGGCTGTGGATGCTGTTGACGGCGAGCGCCTCCTGGAAGAAACGCGCGCGCGCCGCCGGCCGCCGCCCCAGCTCGGGGGCCAGCAGCTTGAGCGCCGCGCGGCGCCCGAGCTTCTCGTGCTCGACCTCGAACACGCTCCCGACGGCGCCGGCGCCGAGCAGCTTCACGAGGCGGTAGGGTCCCACGCGCTCGCCGGGCCGCGGCGCCGACGGCGCGACGAGCGAGAATCGCCGCGCGTTCTCTCCACGAGCCAGCGCGTCAGCGCTCGCCGGGTCGATGCCGTCCGTCACGGGCGGGCTCCTCCGAAGGGGTCAATCGTCGAGCCATCGTCGAGCCGCGCCGCCGCGCGGGGACGGGGCCGCGGCGCGAGGGGCTCCGGATCGAGCCGCACGGCGATCGTCGTGTCTCCCTGAGCGAGCACCTGCCGCGAGGTCGGGCGAAACCCGCTCTTCTCGAAGCGGACCTGTCGCTCGCCGCCCGCGGGCAGCACGAGCTCGTAGGGCGTCACGCCCAAGCGCCCCGACCGATCGTCGACGACGTCGGCGCCGCTCGGCACCGACTGCAAGACGACCGTCACGAGCGACGTGGGACGAATCACGACGGGCGACTCGGCGATCGCGTCGGGGGCGCGTCGGCTCACGACCTCCTGGCGAACGCCGACGGCGACGCCTCCTGCGGCGGCGACGATGGCCGCGCCAACGGCGACGCGCTTCCACAACGGCACGCGCTCGCGGCGCAGCGACAGCGTGCGCGCCGGCCCCAAGACCGGACCCAAGACGGCCGTGCTCGCGGGCGTCAGCCGCGCCGTCGTCCGAAACGCTTCGGGCTCGCGCAGGTCGCGCCCGATCGCGCGCGCGAGCCCCTCGGCGAACGCCCGCGCCGTCCGAGGCCGCCGGTCCGGCGACTTGGAAAGCGCCCGCATGATGACGGCCTCGAGGCCGGCCGGCAGCTCGGGCGCGTACTCGCGCAGCGGCGGGGGCGTAAAGGTGATCTGCTTGAGCAAGATGTCGGCCTGCAGCCCGCCACCGAAGATCTGCTTGCGCGTTAGCATCTCGTAAGCGATGCAACCCAAGGAATAGATGTCGGCGCGGCCATCGACGGCGCCGCCGCTCGCCTGCTCGGGCGCCATGTACTCGGGCGTGCCGAGCACGGCGCCCTCGACGGTGGCGCGCCCGTCGGGCCGATCGAGCTTGGCGACGCCGAAGTCGAACACCTTGACGTAGTCGCGTCGCCCGTCCTTGTCGGCGAGGAAGACGTTCTCCGGCTTGAGATCGCGGTGCACGATGTTGCGCGCGTGCGTCGCGTGCAACGCGGCCGCGATCTGCTCGAGGATCGCGACGGCGCGCTCCGGCGGCATGCCGCGCCCGACACCGCGATGAATCGCGTCGTGGAGATCCTCGCCCTTGAGGTACTCCATGACGAAGTACACGTCGTCGGCGGACTCGACGAAGTCGTAGACCTCGACGACGTGCGCGTGGCGGATGGTGTTCGCCGCGCGCGCCTCGTAAAAGAAGCGCCCGACGAGCCCACGGTCCGCCGTCAGATCGCGGTGCAGCAGCTTGATGGCGACGACGCGACCGAGGCGCTGGTGGACCGCGCGGTAGACGGTGCCCATGCCTCCGTCGCCGAGGCGCTCGACGAGCACGAACGCACCCAGCTCCGCGACGCGCGGATCGGGGGGCGGCAACGTGCGCCCGTCGACGGGGCAGGTCGCGGTCGTCGCTTCGAAGCGATAGCCGCAAGCCGCGCAGCGGCGGGTCAACGTCGATTCCATGGGTGCTACGCTCTGCCCGATCCGATGTCCGAGGCCGACCAAGGCGAAACGATCTTCGACGATGGGTTTCGGCGCGTCACCCGAGGACCGGCGCCGCTCGCGCTGATACGCCTCCGCGAGCTGCTGCTCGACGTCGCCACCGACGGCGCCGACGTCACGCGCGCCGCGCTCGAGGGCTTCCACTCGTGGCGCTTCGTCTCGACGTTGTGCGGGACGGAGTGGGCGCGCGGCGGCCGGCGCAGCTCGCTCGCGGCCCGCCGCGTGTTGCGTCGCCGCTTGCGCGCGCTCGGGGCGCGACCGATCTCTTTCGAAGCGGCCTCGGCGCTGCCGATCGCATCGCCGGTCCACCTCGAGGGCACCGTGCGGTCTCTACACCCAGGTCGTGCGACGTCCCACATTTGGTCTCACAGTGCGATGACGACACACAATGTACGCCTAGACGTCGAGGAGGGTCATGACTTTTTGCTGGTCGAAGAAACAGGTCGGACAACCCGCGTCATCGCCGCCCGCGGACACCTCATCAACGCAGAGCGCCTCGACGCCGGCGACCGCGCTTCCGTCTTCGGAATGACCGACCTCATGCTCGACGGCCCTCATTCCGCGCGCGACCAAGGCTCCCGGGTTCTCGCCTTACGCGCGGGCGACGACGCGCCGCTGCTCGTCCGTCTCGCGCTTCCGCCCCCCGCGGCTCAAGCGCCATGAGGGGAGCGCCGATCGGAACCCTTTGAGGGTTCGGCTGTTGCACGTTAAGTTGAACGACATGGCCCCCGCAGCCGAGGCAGCGCCCGGCGGTGAGGGCGGGAAGCTGGCCGTCGTCCCCAACAACAACGACGAGCCCACTGCCGCCCGAAAGCCGCCCGTCGACCCCAGCACGCTGACGCACCGAGACCTCCTCGGCGGCGCGTTCTGGCAGCGCATCCCCGCCTATCAAGACGTGACCGAGGCCGAATTCCTCGATCACCGCTGGCAGGCGAAGCACTCGATCACGAACACGACGAAGCTCTTCGCAGCGCTCAAGGGCATCGTCTCCGACGGCTTCATCGCCGACGCCGAGCGCGGGTTCGCGCGCGCGCCCATGTCCGTGCGCGTGTCGCCGTACTTGTTGTCACTCATCGACTGGAAGAACCCGATCGACGATCCGCTGCGGCTGCAGTTCATCCCACTCGGCTCGCGCCTGCTGCCCGATCATCCGAAGCTCGATCTCGATTCGCTGCACGAGCGCGCCGACATGGCCGTGCCGGGGCTGACCCACCGCTACACGGACAAGGCGCTCTTCCTCACGCTCGATACGTGCCCCGTGTACTGCCGCTTCTGCACGCGCAGCTACGCCGTCGGCATCGACACGGAGGAGGTCGAGAAATTCCAGCTCAAGGTAAACCCCGAGCGCTGGGAGAAGACCTTCGAGTACATCCGCTCGCGACCCGAGCTCGAAGACATCGTGATCTCGGGGGGCGACGTCTACCAGCTGCGGGCCGAGCAGATCACGCTCATCGGCGAAACGTTGCTCGGCATCGACCACGTCCGACGCATGCGCTTCGCGACCAAGGGGCCGGCCGTCATGCCGCAGAAGCTGCTCACCGACGACGCGTGGACCGACGCGCTCACGGGCGTCGTCGAGCACGGGCGCAAGCTACACAAAGAGGTCGTCCTCCACACGCACTTCAACAACCCACGCGAGATCACCGAGATCACGAGGCGCGCCATGGACCGCCTGTTCGAGCGCGGCATCACCGTGCGCAACCAGGCCGTGCTGCAGCGGCGCGTGAACGACGACGTCGACGTCATGCGCCTGCTCGTCAAGCGGCTGTCGTATCTCAACGTGCACCCGTACTACGTCTACGTGCACGACCTCGTGAAGGGCGTCGAGGATCTGCGCACGACGCTCCAGACGGCGCTCGACATCGAGAAGGGCCTGCGCGGCGCGACGGCGGGCTTCAACACGCCGACGTTCGTCGTCGACGCGCCGGGCGGCGGCGGCAAGCGCGACGCGCACTCGTACGAGCACTACGACCGCACGACAGGCGTCTCGGTCTACACGAGCCCCGCCGTGCACCCCGGCCACATCTACTATTACTTCGACCCGATCGATCTGCTGCCGCCCGAGGGGCAAGCGCGCTGGGCCGATCCCGCGCAGCACCAGGTCATGCTCGACGAAGCGCTCGCGGCCGCGAAGCGCGCCCCGCACTGACGCAGCGTCAGCGATCCGCGTTCCAAAACTGAAGCTGCGTCAGCGCCTTTCGACGCGCGACGCAACCGCGCCGGCGTGGGCCCGATGACCGGGCATGACGAACATCGCTGGAACCGGCAGGAACAATCCTCTCGACGGGTACGACGGCCTCCTCCCTTGCCCCGGGCTCGACACGCCTTCGTCGTCGCCCGCGGCGCGGCCACTCACGCCAGGAGCTTCCCCCGAGGCTCCCGGACCGGACGCGGAGATCACCTCGCCAGCGCTCCGAGATCTGCTCCACTGGGAAGGTGACATCAAGTACCTCTACGTTGACACGCGGGGCTTCGTGACGACGGGCATCGGGCAACTCGTCAAAGACGCCGCTGCCGCGCGCGCGCTTCCGTTCATCGACACGCGCACGGGCGCGCCGGCCACGGCCCAGCAGATCGATCAGGCCTTTGCCGCCGTTCAGCAGCGCCCCAAGGGCTACACGGAGTCTTGGTACGCGACGGCGACGCATCTACGGCTTCCGGAGGAGACGGTGCGCGCGCTCGCGCAGGCGCGGCTCACGAACGAGTTCCTGCCAGGCCTCCGGCGCGAGCTGCCCCACTTCGACTCTTATCCCCCTTCCGCCCAGAGGGCCCTCATCGACATGGCGTACAACCTCGGCGTCGGCGGCGTCGGTCATTTCCACAGCCTGCGAGCGGCCTGCGAGGCCGGTGACTGGGCGCAAGCGGCCACGGAATGCCACCGGCGAACGTGCCGCGCCGAGCGCAACGATTGGACTCGCGATCTGTTTCTGCAAGCCGGCGCCGAGGCGGCACAATGAACCGCCTCACAAAGGTTGGCGGATTGCTAACGTTCTTTCTCTGCGCTCAATCGTTCGCGGGCGCGACGCCTCTCGCCAGCGATGCGTCCGCGGCGCAGGCCCGGCCGGTACGGTTGACCGAGCGCTCCGAGGTCCCAAAGGGCACCGACCTCGGAACTGTCCTGGAGCGGATTCGAGACGAGACCGACGCGATCGACGTCGAGCTCATACACGGCAAGAAGACCTGGACGTTGCGTCGCTGCGCCGACTACGTCCCGCTCGGGGACGGCCAAGCTCAGACGGTCTCGGTGAACAACGAGCGCTTCTTCCTTCGAATGATGGCTCATTGCCGAGCTCTCGCGATGTTGGTCAATGCAAAACCCGCGAAGCGCTCGTTCCTCGACGGATTCGCTCTCGGCGCCACCGCCTTGGACCTGCTTCCCGCCGTTCTGAGGTTCGAGGCGTCGCCGAGGAACGCACGCGCGCTCGTGGGGAAGACCTGGCGCGCGGCCGATCCGAAAGCGCGCGTGATCGGTCACGAACCGAACCTCCTGCGCGTGACCGGGCGCGGCTACGCGAACGAGGTGAACGAATACGGCCGCGGCGACGTGGATGGCGACGGCATCGAAGACGTCGTCGTGCGAACGGAGGGGTACGCCACGGGCGGAACCTACGTAGAGCACGCCGCCTACGCGCTGACCCGCCTCACCGCGGACGCTCCGCTCACGATCGTCGCGCGCTGGCGCGGCGCCTACTGACGACGACTCGAAGG
The DNA here is from genome assembly GCA_038325725.1 of Polyangia bacterium. GTDB lineage: Bacteria > Myxococcota_A > Polyangia > Fen-1088 > Fen-1088 > DASZFV01. Next base: position 7,862 of record JBBQJG010000201.1, read on the forward strand.
GCCACCCAGCACGCCGTGTACGCAGGCACGCAGCCGCCGGTCGCGCAGCGGTCGCGCTTGCGAACGCAGGTCTCATGACAAGCCGCGCAGACCTGGGCGCACGCCGTGCGGCAAGCTCGGTCCTTGCAAGAGTGCTTGCACGTAACGAGTTGCTCGGGCCGATACGCTCCAACTGCCAATGGCCGGGCGGGCGGCGCGGGACTACAATCGCGCCGTGAGCGAGGGATGCACGAACTGCGGCAACAAGGGCGGCTGCGATTCGCGCAAGCACGGGATGTTCGCCGCCGTCGACGAGGCGCTCGAGCGGCTTTATCCGGCGCACCGGTGGGCCGAGCGTGACGAGGCCGCGGGCTTCGGCGCGGGCGTGACGACGGGCGAGGGGGAAGCCATCGCGCGCACGCTCGCGTCGCGGCTCAAGACGTTGGCGCTTCACCGGCCGGGAACGGCCGACGAGCTGTGCGACTACGTCTATGTCTTGTGCGTGGGCCGCACGCCGTCCCTCGTCGAACGCCTTCACGACGCGGCCCCTCGCGTCGACGATGTCGAGGCCGACGGCGTCATCGAGGAGCTCTACCTGCGCGTCGCGCTGTCGACGGTGGCGCGCTTCGCCGGCGTTCAGCAGGTCGCGATGCGCGCGGCGCGCGCCGACGAGGCGGGTGGGGCGCTCGTCGTCAGCGAAGAGACAAGAGGCGGCGTCTTCGATCCCATCTTGCTCCCGCGCTTCCAAAAGCTCGTCGCCGTGCTCGCCGAGCACGACATCCGCCACCTCGACTTCGGTGAGATCGTCGACGCGCCCGCCGGCTTCGATCCCGGCGACTACGCCGAGCGCTACGGAGGCGCGCCCGCGATCGCGAACTACCTGTTCTTCCCGCAGCCATCGGCCACGATCACGACGACGATCCTCACTTGAGCTGAGCGGCGACGGTCGTCATGAGCCCGGTGGCGATCGCCTTGCAACGACGCTCTTCGGGCCCGTCGTAGCGGCCGGCCGCGGGCGCCGCCGCCACCTCGTCGAGGAGCCGCTTGGCGTCCGCCGGACGATCCTGGTCGAGGTACGAGCTCGCGAGGTACACGCGCGCGCGCAGGTTCGCGCCGTTGATGCCGATCGCGCGCCGAAAGTGCCGCTCGGCGGCGTCCCGATCGCGCTTCGGCCACGGCAGCTTGTCGAAGAAGCGCCCCCACGCGACGTCGATCGCGCCGAACTCGATGCGGCCGTCGAGCTTCTCGGCGCGAGAGAGCCGGTCGCGGAACTTGCTCTCCATGCCCTGTGAAAGCGCTTTCATGACGCCCAGACCGAGCGCGTAGTTTCCCATGCACACGGCCGCCCAGTAGTAGCCGGCGACGTGGCTTGGATTGGCGGAGATGGCCCGCTCGGCGATGTCCCATCCGTCCTTGCCGAACCGCGACCGATCCTCCTTCGAGAGGCCCAGGTCGTCGCTGAGCCAAAAATAGTAGCGGGCGGCGCGCCAAAGCACGCCGAAGTCCTTCGGCGCGCGCGCGAGGGTCGTCTGCACGAGCGTCTGCTCCTCGGCGAACGCGCCCTTGTCGTCGCGTCGTTTATGAAGCTGATCGATACGCTCCACCAGCTGAGAAACCGGCGGTGGGCCCGTCGGCGCGGCGGGCGCGACGGGGCGCGCGTCGCCGGCACTCTCGACGGTGAACATGGCGAGCAGCACGACGCTTAGCAGGTTCACGGAGCGAGTATATAGGCTATGCTGCCGGCCGATCCTCAGGAGGAAGAACGTGCCCGACAAGATCCAGCCCAAGGTTGAGCTCAAGATCGACAACACGGTCATCGAGCTGCCGGTCGTCATCGGAACCGAAGACGAGCGCGGCATCGACATCGGCAAGCTGAGAGCCCAAACCGGCTACGTCACGCTCGACCCCGCGTACATGAACACCGCGTCTACGAAAAGCGCGATCACGTTCTTGGACGGTGAGAAGGGCATTCTTCGCTATCGCGGGATCGCGATCGAAGAGCTCGCCGAAAAGTCGACGTTCGTCGAGGTCGCCTACCTGCTGATCTACGGGAAGCTCCCGAGCGCGAGCGAGCTCGCCGGATTTTCGGAGCAGCTCACGCGTCACTCGATGATTCACGAGGACATGAAGCGCTTCTACGACGGGTATCCCGGCACGGCGCACCCGATGGCGATCCTGTCGTCGATGGTGTGCACGCTCTCGAGCTTCTACCCGCAGGCGCTCGACGTGAAGAACCACGAGGAAGAGGACGCGACGATCGCCCGTTTGATCTCGAAGATGCGAACGATCGCCGCCTTCTCGTTCAAAAAGTCGATCGGTCACCCATTCGTCTATCCGAAGAACAGCCTCAGCTACTGCGCGAACTTCCTCAACATGATGTTCTCGGTGCCTGCCGAGCCCTACGACATCGACGAGGACATCGTGAAGATCCTCAACCTGCTGCTCATTCTGCACGCCGATCACGAGCAGAACTGCAGCACCTCGACGGTGCGCCAGGTCGGCAGCTCGCAGGCAAACCTGTTCGCTGCGATCTCGGCCGGCATCTGCGCGCTGTGGGGCCCGCTCCACGGCGGCGCGAACGAAGAAGTCCTCTCGATGCTGCAGGAGATCAAGAACGACGGCGGCGGCCCCAAGAAGTTCGTCGAGCTCGCCAAGAAGAATGACTCGGGATTCCGCCTCATGGGCTTCGGCCACCGCGTCTACAAGAACTACGACCCACGCGCGAAGATCATCAAGGTCGCCGCGGACCGCGTGATGAAGAAGATGAAGCATCCCGATCCGCTGCTCGACATCGCCAAGGAGCTCGAGGCGGCCGCGTTGAGCGATCCGTACTTCATCGAGCGCAAGCTGTACCCGAACGTCGATTTCTACAGCGGCATCATCTACCGCGCCCTCGGCATCCCGACGAACATGTTCACCGTCATGTTCGCCATCGGCCGCACGCCGGGCTGGATCGCGCACTGGAAAGAGATGAACGGGGACCCGACGACCAAGATCTTCCGTCCGCGACAGATCTACACGGGCCCGGCCGTCACGAAGTACGTGCCGATGTCCGAGCGCGGCTAGCGGGCGCCCGACGGATCGCGACGCGTCCGGTTCGGACGCGTCGCTCGCGAAGGTCAGTTCCCGACGGCGGCGGCGGGCGGACCATTGCGCCGCAGCTTGCGCTGGAGGGACCGGCGGTGCAGACCCAGAACACGCGCCGCCTCCGAGACGTTGCCTCGACAGCCGAGGAGCACCGAGTGAATGTGCTCCCACTCGACGCGCGCGAGGGAGGCGCGCTGGCCGTCGAGGTCGGCCAGGTCGATGTCGTTGGCCGCCCCCGGCAGGTGACCCGCGAGGGTCTCGATCGCCGGCGACACGCCGAGGAACCCGGCCAAGCGCAAGGCGTCGATCGGCTTGGCGAGGTAGTCGCGGAAGCCGCTCCGGATGGCGTGGACCGCCGCCGCGATCGACGGGATGCGGGTCAGCACCAC
>JBBQJG010000202.1:0-11275 GCA_038325725.1 Polyangia bacterium
GGCAACCTCGTTGGGCTGCCTCGTCGCGAGGCTCACCAAGCCGCCTCAAACTATCGCCGATTCAAGTCGAGGTCAGACCCGCCGTTCCGCGAGCGAACGGCGATTTGGCTCCGGACCGTCGGCTGGGAGCAGGCAGGCATCATCCCTTTGAACGAGGCTCTCTCGACGACCGCAACTTGAATCGGCGATAGTCTCGCCGCCGCTGAATTCATGCCCGTCGTGCGTCAGATGCGCCTCGCCGGAGATTGCGATGAATCATGAGAGGCGATCTCTAGTCGCTCTCGCCGCCGGCGTCGGCCGCGTCCTCGGGCACGTCTTCGGACGCGTCGACCGCGACGTCCGGGCTGACGTCCGGGCTCACGTCCGGGCTCACGTCGACGGAGCCGTCGGCACCCGGGCCACCGCCGTCCGCGCCCGCCGCGCCACCGTCCGCGCCCGCCGCGCCGCCGTCGGTCCCTGCGGCGCCACCGTCATGCCCGGCCGCGCCGCCGTCGGTCCCCGCGGCACCGCCGTCATGCCCCGCGGTGCCACCATCGTGCCCCGCCGCCCCGACCGCACCCGCCGCGCCGCCATCGGCTCCAGCCGCGGCTCCCGCCGCACCCGCCGTGCCACCCGCCGTACCGCCCGCCGCGCCCGCGGTCCCGCTGCTGCCAGCGGTCGAACCAGCGTTTCCCGAGTTGCCCGCAGAAGCTCCGCCCGATCCGCCCGTGGATCCCGCCGCGCCGTCCGCGCCCGCCGCGCCGTCAGCCTTCTTGGGCTCACTGCTGGCGCACGCGCCGACGAACACCACCGCGACAACCATCCCTATCCACAGGCCACGCATTTCGTTCTCCTTGATCTTGATTGGCGAGCTGCGGCTGATTCTCTTGCATCGCAGCGTCGATTTGCAACGACATGTTGGCCCAACGATCGCTCGTCACAAAATTCTCGATGATCTCAGGCAACGTACGTGAACGACCATACGATCGTTGGACGCGTTGGACGCGTTGGACGCGTTGGACGCGTTGGACGCGTTGGACGCGTTGGACGCGTTGGACGCGTTGGACGCGTTGGACGCGTCGGAGACACACCGTTGACCGTTGCGAAATCTTCGACGCGCAACTGCGACACCTCGCCGCAGCCGCGCGCTACCAGCCCGCGTTGCCTGCGCCCTTGTTGACGTCGAAGGTCGCGCCCGGCTCGTAGAAGCTGCCACCTTGGACCGAGCCCGAGACGGTGACGTTGGTGAACATCGCCCCGCCCGACGCCGACGACCGCCACAGAACGCCGTACGTTCCGGCGCCCGTGATCGCTACGTGATCGACGGTGGCGTTGGTGAGATCCGCCGGCCCTTGAAACAGCAGGCCCGAGAACGTCGGGCTGTCGATGGCGATGTCTTTGAGGACCAAGCCGACGATGGGCCCCTGCTGCGAGAACACTTTGATCGCGCCGTGCTCTTCGTTGAACATGTGCCCGCCCGTTCGCACGAGCGTGTTCCGCTGGATCGTCGTCGTGCCCGAGAACGGCTGCGACGTGAACTGCTGCGCGACGAGGATGCCCGGGTAGGTCACGACGTCGTAGCAAAGGTTGTCTTCGATGCGGTTGTCGCGGCCGCCGTACACGCCGAAGCAGTTCGCGCGCCACGGCACCTGCACGGTGTTGAAGTGGATGACGTTCGCCGTGTTGACGCCCGTCGCCGCGGGCGACCACGACACGGCGGCGTCATCGCCCGTGTTGCGAAAATGCGAGTTCACGATCTCGGAGGTGCTCGTGCCGTTGCAGAGGTTCACGCCGTCCGCGAACAGATCGCGAAAGCGGCAGCCCGTGATGACGAGCCCGGTCGTGACGTTCGTGTTGCCGGCGCCCACCCAAAAGCCGACCTTCGTGTGCTCGACCCAGATGTTCTCGAGCCGCGAGCCGGCGCCAGCGCCGCCGTTGAAGCCGTTGTCGGGGGTCGTGTCGTCGCGCGTGACCGTGTCGCCCAAGATCGCGAAGTCGGAGAAGCGACAGTTGCCCGTCAGCAGGTGGAAGCGCGCGAACGGCCCGCGCAGCGTCGAGTGCCACATGCCCGCGCCACGGATGGCGATGCCCGAGACGGCGACGCCCTGCGCGTCGGCGAGCTGCGACGGAAAATCGAACGTGCCGGGGGGGATCCACACGCCGACGTTTCGTCCCTTCGCCGTATCGGCGCACGCCTGCAGCGCGTGGCCGTCGTCCTGACCATCGTCGGCGACGGCGCCGCAGTCGGCGGTGAGCGACAGGAACCCCGTGGGCTTCGTCGCGGGCGGCGCGACGTATTCGAGATCGATCAGATCGACGACGTACGTCGCCGCCGTGTTGGCGGCGTCCTTCTGCAGCTTCACCTTCGCGCCCGGCGCGACGTCGCCCACGAGCGCGCGCGCCTCGTCGTAAAAGTGGTGCGCGCCCGCGCCCGGCTGGTTGACCGTGCCCTGCTCGCCGCCGTACGACCACGCGTACTTCGACGTGAGCGTGAGCGCCTGCCGAAAGGTGCCGTCGACGTACAGGTTCAACGTCGCGGTCATGCCGCCGCCGCCCGGCGCGTCGGGCAGGACGTAGCGAACGACGAGCGCGTTCGCTCTCTGCGTCGACGTGATCTCGACGGAGTCACCCACGGCGCCGAGCTGCACGGCGCGACGGCCCGAAGACTCGGCGGCGATCGTGCCGAAGTCGCGGCCCGGGCCCAGGGTCGTCCCGTGCACGGTGCCCGCCTCGGCCTCGTACTCGAGCCACGGCACCGTCGCGCCGCGGCCCGCGGTCGGCGGCGGCATCACCTCGAACACGGGCCCGGCGTCCTTCATCGTCGACGCGTCGGGCGCGGCGCCCGCGTCGGGAGGCGCGTGACCCGCGGCGCCCGTCGTCCCCGCGGCGCCCGTCGCGCCGCCGTGCCCCGCGGCGCCCGGGCTCCCGGACGCGCCGGTCGCACCGGCCGCCCCCATCGCGCCGGCGGCGGCGCCCGTCGTTCCCGCGCCCGCCTCGGCGCCGCTCCCCACCATACCCACACCGCATCCGTTCGCGCAGATGACCGCGAACGCCGCGCAGAGAGCCTTGGCGTTTTTCATTCGTCCCTTCTGTTTGCTTCGACCTACTGGACTGTCTCGCGCACCAGCTTCACGAGCGCGGCGTTGCCCGCCGTCACCGGCCCGTCGGCCGGCAACCGCTTGAGCCACCACGTCGTCGTCCACGAGATCGACGCCTGCGGCGCGATCGAAACGTACGCGCCTTGCGTCTCGAGCTCGATGTACGTGTGCCCGTGGTCCGTGTACACCTCGACGTCGCCCTCACCCGGCGCGAGATCGGCCGGCGCGACGTCGGGAAACTTCTTGATGAGGACGAGCCCCGCGTCGGCGTGCGCGAGCCAACCCCCGCCCGCGTCCGCATACAGCTTGCTGTCGATCTTGATGGGCGCGGGGTCGTAGTCGAAGAAGGTCACGTTGTCGGCGTCGGTCGTCGCGAGCTTGCCGTTCGGCCCGTTGAACGTCATGCGCGTGCCCTTCGGGAAGAACGTCAGCCCGTGCGCGGCGACGCGCGTGACCTCCCAGGGCGCGACGTGCACGGGCGTCGTCTTGCCGTTCGTGAGGCCGTACGTGATCGTGACGGCGCCCGTGTCGTAGCGCGCCGAGAAGGTCTTCGTGACGCTGACGCCGATCGTGGGGCTCGTCGCGCCCGTGAGCACGAGCTCCGTCGCCGTCGCGTGCGCGGCGTAGGGCTTGTTGTCGATCTCGGGCGGCGGCGGCCAGGCCCAGCTCTGCGGGCTCGTCCAGAACGTCGAGCCCCAGTTCTCCGCGTTGACGTCCGGCCCCGTGAGCACGTCCGCGCCCGCGAACCGCAGCGCCGTGATGCGACCGCCGGTGGCCGGATCGATCTCGAGCGACACATCGCCCACTTCGAAGACGTATTTTCCCGCGCGCAGGATCGGCGATACGGGACCCGACCGCGGCGCGCCCGTCGCACCGCCGCTCGCACCACCCTGCGCGCCCGACGCACCAGCGGCGCCCGACGCGCCGGCGGCGCCCGACGCACCGGCGACGCCAGACGCACCGGCCCCGCCGTTGGCGCCAGCGACGCCCGTCGTGTCATCCGGTCCCGCCGCGCACGCGCCGCTCACCACGAACGCGAGCACGACGGTGATCGGCCCGCGCTTCCTCGTCGCTTGGCCCATCGCACCTTGAGTGACCACGGCGCGCGAAATCCGTGTCGGCCTTGCGCGCGCGCGTCTATTCTCGCCGCATGAACGACGGGCGCGCGCGCCGCGCGATCGGGTTCGTCACGGCAGCGCTCGCGCTCTGCGCAGCGCCCGTGGCGCGCGCGCAAGACGCGGCGGCGACGCCCGCCCCGACCACGACGACCGCGCCGGCGGGAGAGCTCGCGCTCGTCTGGCGCGCGCCGACGACGTGCCCGACGTCCGCCGACATTCAAGCGCGCTTCACCCACCTCGTGGGCACGCTCACGAAGCACCTCGAGGCGACGGTGATCGTCGACGCGCCGTCGGCCGGCACGTGGAGCCTCGATCTGTCGACGGTGCTCGAGGGGACAGCCGGACACCGCGTGCTGTCGGGCGATTCGTGCGCGGCCGTCGCGGAAGCGGCGGCGCTCATTCTCGCGATGATGATCGATCCCGCGGCCGCCGAGCGCGCGGCGACGCCCGCGCCTCCGCCACCCGCGCCGCCACCGCCGCTCGCGCCGCCCGTGGTGGTCGCGCCGCCGCCGCCGCTCCCCCCGACGACGCTTCGTCCGTACGCGCGCGCCTTCGCCGGGTTCCTCTTCGATGCGCTCCCCGAGACGACGGGCGCCGCGGGCGTCGCCGTCGGGGCCGCCCGCGGACACTTCGGCGCCGAGCTGTTGTTCCTCGCCTCTCGCGAAGCGAACGCGACGCTGCCCGCGAACGCGGGCGCGGGAACCTTTCGGTTGCTCGCCGGGGGCGCGCGCGGCTGCGGGCGCTTCGGCGGTCAGTCCTTCCTCGGACAAGCCTGTCTCGGCGGCGAGGTCGAGCGCATCGCCGGCCAAGGCGCGGGCGTCGACAGCGTGAACGCGGGCTCCGTGCTCGTGGGCGCTGGCACGGCGAACCTGACGTTCGGGCTGCCGCTCCTCGCGTCACACGTGTGGCTCACGCTGGACCTCGCGGGCGCGGGCCATCCTTATCGACCGACCTTTTTCCTCAAGGACGCGGGCGATCTTTGGCGCGTTCCCGGGTGGAGCGCCTTCGCCGGCCTGGGACTCCTCGTAATCATTTAGATTTTTTCTATCGATTCGTTTAGACGGATCCGACGCGGCGCGGACACTCATAATCGGAACCCAACTTGCTCCTCGGACGCAACAGAGCCCCGCAGCACGCCGACCCGCCCGGCCTGCAGGAGATCTACACGCAGAACGCGGACTTCGTGTTCCGCAACCTGCGCCGCCTCGGGGTGCACGAGTCCGCGATCGACGACGCCGTTCAGGACGTCTTCCTCGTCGTGCACCGTCGGCTGGCCGACTTCGAGTCGCGGTCGCTCATCACGACGTGGCTCTTCGGCATCGTCCTGCGCGTCGCGCAGACGTACCGCCGGTCGGCAACGCGCCGAAACGCGCGCATGTCCTTCGCGCCCTCGACCGAGGTCGAGCGCGTGCCCGTCGCGGCCTCCGAGGGCCCGATGGCGCTGTTCGAACGGCGCGAGGCCTCGCTGCTGCTGCACCGCCTGCTCGACGAGCTCGACGACGACAAGCGCGCGATCTTCGTGTGCATCGAGCTCGAACAGCTGACAGTGCCCGAGGCGGCCGAGTCGCTGGGGCTGAACCTCAACACCGCCTATGGCCGGCTGCGCGCGGCGCGGGCGACGTTCAACGAATCCGTCGTGCGTGTGAAGCAAGAGCTGGAAGCGGGAGAGCCGAAATTGGAGAGCGCGTCGTGACCGATCTGTCTCCCGAGGCGCGCGCCATCATCGACGCGGGTCGCGACGGTGATTCGGCCGGCGATCTCGAGCGCGCGCGCGTGAGGCGCACCCTGTTCGCGAAGATCGCGGCGGGCGGCGGCGCTGCGCTCGCGAGCTCGAGCGTCGCGGCGGCGCAGGGCACGGCGGCGACGGCCGCGGCGGCGACGACGCTGCCACTCGCGAAGATCTTGGTGCCGCTCGCGATCGTCGCGGCCGGCAGCGTCGGCGGCACGATCGCGTGGCACGCGCGCGGGCCGGCGCCGATGGTGCGACCGGCCGTCGTGCTCCTCGCGCCCGCGCCGACGCCGAGGGTCGCGGCGCCGCCGCCCGCGATCGACCCCGCGCCCGTCGTCGCCGAACGGCCCGCGCCGCGACACACCGCCGTGAGCCATCCGACGACGCTGCTCCACGAGGCGCCCGTCACGACGAATCGGCTCGCCGAAGAGACGGCGCTCCTCGGGTCGGCGAACGCGGCGCTCCGCGCGGGCGATTCGACGCGCGCGCTGTCGCTGCTCGACGACTACGACCACCGATATCCCGCGGGCGTGCTGCGCGAGGAGGTGCTCGCGACGCGCATCATCGCCCGCTGCGAGCTCGGCGCTGGCGGCGCGACGGCGGGCGCCGAGGCCTTCCTCGCGCGTCATCCGAAGTCGCCGTTGGCCCCGCGCGTCCGCGCTTCGTGCGGCCGCTGACCTTCGGTGTGGGGTTGGCGGGGCCTGGCCGCATGCCACGCGTCTTTCTGAGTCGGCTTGCTCGGGTCGCCTGGCTCGCCGCGACGGCCCTCGTCGGCCTCGGGGCGTGCAACGGACCGCCGCGGATCTCGCTGGGCGCCGCCGCATCGGCGACGACGCCCCGCGACGGTTCGACGGCCTTGCCGGACGCCTCCGCGCCCGACGGTCCGGCCGACGCGCCGGAGGGGACGACCGACGCGCCGGCGTTGCCGGTCTTCTATCTATCCCCCACCGGCGACAACGGGAACCCCGGCACGCGCGAGCGGCCGTGGCGCACCTTCGTCTTCGCGTTGCGGCTCCTCAGCCCCGGCGCCACGCTCGTGCTCCTCGACGGCACGTACGACGGCGGCACGTCCGGCTATTTCAACGCCCGCTGCGACGTCACCGGCAACAACACGCCCGACGGCACGGCCGCTGCGCCCGTCACCGTGCGCGCCGAGCACCCGCGCGCCGCATGGCTTCGCGGCGACGCCAGCGGGCCGCCCTTCTACATGGACAACTGCGACTACTGGACGATCGAGGGGCTGCGCCTCACCTCGGACGACTTCGCCAACGCGCCCGACACGGCCGACGCCGGGTCCGTCGTCTTCCTCGGCCCCGCGAACCACCACGTCATCCTGCGGCGGCTCCTCGCGAGCCACCCGAACCGCTACAAGCACTCGCACGTCGTGCGCATCGGCGACGGCTCGCAGGACATCCTCGTCGAGGAGTGCGAGGTCTACGACTTCCACCACAACGCCTTCGAGACGACGCGCACCGACGGGGTGATCTTTCGGCGCAACTACGTCAACGCGCGCACGACGGAGTCCTCGAAGGATCTCGCCGGCGGCTACGCCTCGGTCGACCCGGCGCGCGGCGACTACGGCTTCTTGCTCGAGGAGACGCGCTTCGCGCTCGTCGAGAACAACATCGTCGAGAACACCTACGCAGGGTTCGGCATCGTGGGGCGCTACACGGGCTTCCCGGCCGATCAGCCGATGCCCGCGAACGATCCCATCGACTTCAACCGGCTGCTCGGCAACGTGGTCAATCAGGCGTCGACCTATGGCATCCGCCTCGAGAGCCGGTGCGCGGCGAACCAAGTCCCATGCACCGAGAGCGTGCGCATCGTGCAGAACACCGAGCTCACCGATGACGTCGTCCTGGGCGCGGGCGGCTTGATTGGCGTGAGCTCATCGGGGGCCGTCTCGACGAGGGTCTCCCAGGTGACGGTCATCGGCGCGGGCAGCGGCATCGTCTTCGCGAAGGAGGCGCAGAACCACGGCGTCACGTCGAGCTCGCGCACGGTCGATTCCCTCGTCGTCGACTTCCAGACGACCGGCTTTCGCGCCGACGGCGAGGACGACTGGTCCTTCGACCACTGCGCCGGCGCCCCCGCGGCCGGGACGACGGCGCCGCTGTACCAACCCGACGACGCGCACGTCGCGAGCCGCGTCGCGACCGCCCCCGATCTCGGCGACTGCCTCGTCTATCTGCCCGTCGGGAGCCGCCTGCGCGGCGCCGGCAGCGGCACGCGCGACGTCGGCGCGGGCGTGCTCGATCGCTACGAGGGCGGCGTGCTCACGACCAAGCCGCTGTGGGATCCGGGCACCGGTGCCTTCCCGTGCGGCGACGTCGTCGCCGGCGTCAACGACGACGCCAACTCGAGCTGCATCGGCGTCCACACGCGGCTGCACGTCAACGCGGCCGGCTGCCAGCTCCCGTAACCCCGCCGCTCGCTTGACGCTCCCCGGAGGGGGGCATAGCGTCCGCCCCGGTGCATCGGGCGCGGCCGCCGTGCCACGGTGTTCCAACGTCACTGGGGAGAATGTCCACATGAGACTCGTGCCTCGTTCGCGGAACATCGGGTGGGTGGCGAAACAGCGCAACGCGGGACTCGCCGCGCTGGGCCTCGCGTCGGCGCTGGCGATGATGACGACGACGATGACGTGCGCGGGCCAGAAGTCCGGTCAGCCGATGGGCAGCGCGGGCAGCTCCGGCGCGGGCGTCGGCGCCGCGGGCACGACGGGCGCCGCGGGAACCAACGGCACCGCAGGGACAACGATGTCGGCCACAGCCGGCACGGCCGGGGCCGCGGGCGGCGCCGCGGGCGCGACCGGCACGGCCGGATCTCAGGGTACGGGCGGCAGCGTCGTGACCCCCTGTCCGGATTGCGTCGACTTCGGCCTGCAGACGCGGCCCGCGAACCCGACCTGCGTCGCGGGCGCCCCGCCGCCGACGGCGTTCAAGTTCGTGCGCGTGTGGGCCGGTGTCACGCTCACCACGGTGCTCGACATCGTGCCGGCGCCGAACGGCACCGAGATGATCCTGGCCCAGAAAAGCGGCATCGCGCTGGCCGTGCCGATGAGCCCGGCGTCGACGACGGCGCAGACGCGCACGTTCCTCGACCTGCACACGGAGATCAACCTCGACGCCGAGAGCGGCCTGCTCAGCTTCGCGTTCGATCCGAACTACAAGACGAACGGCTTCGCCTACGGCGTCTACACGCGCAACGACGGCCAACACAGCACGCGCGTCGCGCGCTGGAAGACGAACGACGGCGGCAAGACGCTCGATCTGACGAGCGAGCTGAAGATCTGGGAGCACACGCAGATCCGTGGCACGCACCACGCCGGCGATTTGAAGTTCGGGGCCGACGGATTCCTCTATGTGTCGTTCGGCGACAACAACACGGGAGACGACCACAAGGACTTCACGGCGGCGAAGACCGACACGCTGTACGGCAAGGTCGTGCGCCTCGACGTCAACGGCGCGACCGCGGCGGCGCCGTACAAGATCCCGGCCGACAACCCCTTCGCCGACGGCACCAAGGGCAAGCCCGAGATTTACGCCCGCGGGCTGCGCAACCCGTGGCGCTTCAGCTTCGATCGCAGCACGCACGAGCTCTGGCTCGCCGATCCCGGCGAGGAGACGAACGGGATCAAGGGCGCCGACGGCATGGCCAACCCGTACGAACGGCTCTACCGCATCGTGAAGGGCGGCTTTTACGGCTGGCCCTACTGGCAGGGCACACACTGCTTTCACGACTGCACGCTCGAGACGGGACTGCCGCCCGAGTACGAGTTCGACCACGCGGGCGGCCCGGCCGCCGTCGTCGGCGGCTTCGTTTACCGCGGCACGGCGATGCCGGGCCTCGTCGGCAAGTACGTCTACGGCAATTACTCGATCGGCCAGACGTTCATCTACGACCCGACGACGAAGAAGGCCACGGGCATGGCCGTCGGCGGCAAGCCGGTCGCCTTCGGCGAAGACAACGACGGCGAGCTCTACGTGAGCCGAGAGGACGGCACGATCGAAAAGCTGCAGAACTCCGTCATCACGGGCACGACCGGTGGCTTCCCGATGCTGCTCAGCCAAACAGGCTGCGTGATGCCGAGCGACGCGACGAAGCCCGTCCCCGGCATGATCCCGTTCTCCGTCGCGCTGCCGTTCTGGTCGGACGGCGCCGAGAAGGAGCGCTTCCTCGCCGTGCCGGACGGCCAGACGATCTCCGTCGCCGCCGACGGTGACTTCACGCTGCCCATCGGCGGCGTCACGATGAAGAACTTCCGGTGGCAGGGGAAGCTCTTCGAGACGCGCTTCTTCGTGCGCCACAACGACGGCAGCTACTACGGCTACAGCTACGAGTGGAACGACGCGGGCACCGACGCCACGAAGGTCCCCGAGACCGGCAAAGACAAGATGCTCACGGGACTGGCCTGGACCTACCCGAGCTCGTCGGGCTGCTTTACGTGTCACTCGGAGGCGGCGGGCCGGAGCCTCGGACTCGAGACGCGCCAGCTCAACTTCCCGGGTCTCTACGGCACGGCCAAGGCCAACCAGTTCAAGACGCTGCAACACATCGGCCTGCTGAGCGGCAACATGACGGCGCTCGCCGTGTTCCCCGCGAAGGACGACGCCACGGTCGCCGTCGACACGCGCGCGCGCGCCTACCTCGCCGTGAACTGCTCGAACTGCCACCGCCCCAACGGCCCGGGCCGCGGCGTGTGGACCGCGCTGTTCGACACGCCGTTCAAAGACATGAAGATCTGCAACGCGGTGCCCGAGCAGGGCGACCTCGGCGTCGCGGGCGCGACGCTGCTCAAGCCGGGCATGCACGCGTCGTCGGTGATCTGGATGCGCATGAGCCAGCGCACGATGAGCTTCATGCCGCCGCTCGCGACCAAGCTCGTCGACACCGTGGGGGCGGACTTGATGTCGAAGTGGGTCGACGGCATCACGGCCTGCCCTTGACGCTCAACTCCGCTCGCTCTCCCGCGGAGATCTCTTCGGTCGCGGGGCGAGCGGGGCGCGGACGCAGATGGCCCTCGCGGTGTCGCGGGGCCTCACGCGCGGCCGGGGGACCGGCCGCTTAGCTCGGGCCATCCGCGTCCGCGCCCCGCTCGCTGCGGCGCTTCCTGCGTTCCTCTTCGGAGCCGGGCTCCCTGTCGCTCGAGAATCCGGCTCCCTCTCCTCGCTTGCGAGGAGAGGGTTGGGGAGAGGAGTCCGAGTCGTCTAGACCGCTTTCACGTTGATCGGAGCGAGTAGCCCGAGAAGGCTGTCCAGGCCCTGACGTCGTCGGGTGAGATGAGGGTCATCGCGAAGGCGACGGCGTCGTCGAAGGCGTCTCTTGAGAGCGTGGGCAGGCGTCGAAGG
>JBBQJG010000203.1:0-11233 GCA_038325725.1 Polyangia bacterium
AGAGAAGCTTCGCCGGCCTCGGCGCGACGGTGACGAAGCACTGGGGCCGCCTCTTCTACAAGGTGGGCTCCCCCGCGCCCGTGCCGAAGACCGGCGTGATTCACCTGACCTTGGGCGCGCTCGAGGGCACGACCGAGAACCGCGTCGTCGACACCGTCGTCGCGATGAACGGCTCGCACCAGTGGCTCTTCAACATCCCCGACGATTCGTGCTGCGCGGGCTCTCCCTACGATTGGAAGTTCGACGCCGACTGGCACTGCGCCGAGTGGAACCTCGACGTCGCCACGTCGAGCTTCAAGTTCTTCAGCGACGGCAAGGAAGTCACGCAGCTGACCTTCACGGGCAAGACCGGCGCGCGAATGTCGACGTATACGTCGTTCGGTCTCGGCACGATTTACTACCAGGCGCCGCCCGCGCCGGTTGTCGTCTGGTTCGACGATCTCGCCATCGACGACAACCGCGTCGGCTGCCAATAGCGCGGCCCCCCTTGGCGACCTCCTGTGCAGGAGGTATTCATCACGACAGGACTCGCCGCGCCAACCCGCGTTTTAGGAGTCCGGTCAGGACAGGTATTGGATGAAGTACGCACCAAGCCAGGCTCCCAGACGCTCCCGCGCCGACGTGCCGCGGGCGAGAGCGACCGCGTTGGCCGTGCTCGGCCTCTTGGCCGGCGGCGGACAAACGACGCACGCGAATCAACCGCCGCCCGCCGCCAAGGCAGCGCCGGTTACGCCAGCGCCAACGGCCGGCGGCGACGTCATGGTCGTCGACGGAGGGCGCGTCGTCGGACAGAAGACGCCCGACAGCGCGCGCCACGACGGGCTGACCGTCGTCGATCTGTCGGACGATTGGCTGCCGTACATCTTTTCGGAGGCGCCCGACAAGCCGCAGCCGCTGCGGCCGTATCTGCTCGATTTGGCCAACGGGCGGCTGCGCAAGGGAGGCGCCTACGAGAAGGCCCGCGAGGATCGCTTCTTCGAGGCGTTCGGGATCCCCGCGAGCCTGAACCTGCTGCGCCGACGGCTCGCCGATCGCAAGCGTCACGCCTGCCACGCGCGGGTGAAGGACGCCGTGCTCGAGCAGCTGTCGGCCAAGAACGTCATCCCCGCTGAAGAAGCCGAAAAAGTCCCGTGCGTCCCGCCGCCGGCCGGACAGACAGCGCCGCCGGCCGGCACGAAACCCTTCTGTCCTCCCCGCGAGCCCGGCGAGCCCCCGGTGACCATGGTCATGACCGGGCGAACGATCTCGCCGCGACCGCTGACCGCGCTCGAAAAGCGCGCCGTCGTCGCGATGCAGGCTCACCTCCGCTGCGAGGATCTGCTGTCCGGCAAGGCGAACGCGGCGCGGATGGATCGCCGGACGTCGTCGGGCCTCGAGATCTACCAGCGGCTGAACATGGTCGCGGATTCTGGACGCATCGATTTCGACACCCGCACCGCGCTCCTCATGGACAGCCGCGAGGCGGACTTCCGCGCGATGCTGCGCGCGCTGCGCGAGCGGGTCGTCGACGCGACCGGGCTGCTCGAGGACGGTTCGGCCCTCGGGGTCCTCGGCCAGGTCCAGGGGCGCCTGATCGACAGTCCCGAGTTCCAGCCGCTGTCGGGACCAACCGCGACGCCGCCTTCGAACGACGCGCCGGCCGTCGCCCAAACGCCCGCGCCGGCGCCCGCCGCGCCCGAGGCGGCTTCGCTCAAGATCACGCCGGCACCGGATCTGATCGCCGCGGCGACCCAGGCCGCGAGCCAAGCGCTGGGGTGGACGTCCCCGGACGCCGCCCTCTCGAACGCCGTGATCGCGCCGCCGCCATCGTCGCGGCGCCCGGGGCGCAAGACGCCCGCGCGCAAAGGTCCCGCGCCGCTGCCCACGGCCATCGCCGTCCGCCTGCCGCCGCTGCCCGCCTACCACGGGCCCAAGATGGAGCTGCGCGCTGAGATTGATCGCGGCGAGGTGGTGCTGTCGCGGCCGAAGCTCGACAAGGACGGAAAGAAGAAGTGGAAGCCGCCCGTGAACGACCGCCCCACGCTCACGCTGTACGCGCGCGTGGGCGACGGCGAGGTGGCGCTCGCCCGCTGGCCCACGACGATCGGCGGCTGGAAGACGATCCAGAAGGCCGACGGCAGCCTCGCGCTCAAGTACAAGGAGTCCGTCACGGGCGACGCCTTGTGGCCCGAGATCCTGGCGACGCCGACGTGGCACCCAGGCGGCGGCGCTCAGGTCCGCCATCTGCTCATCAAGCGCGGCGACACCTGGGAGCCGAAGACGCAGATCATCGGCCCGGGGTATCGCGCGGCGTACGGGCTCGTCGCGATCGTGCATCACCAGATCGAAGGCGTCGACGAGAACGGCCAACAGCAGCTCGTCGACCACCGCATTCGAACGCACGGCACGCCCGTCTACCGCTCCGTGAAGCGCGGAGAGAGCAGCGGCTGCCACCGGCTGCACAATCATTTGGCGCTTCGCCTCGCGGGCTTCCTCGTGAAGCATCACGAGAACGTGCGCGACGGCCTCGTGCCCGAGGACTACGAGCGGAAGCTCGAGTACAAGGGCCAGCAGGTGTCCCTGCTGAGCGACAACAAGGGCTACCGCTTCAAGCTGACGCCGCCCGTGAAGGTGACCGTCCTGGACGGCGACGTCCGCGGCAACGCCAAGTCCGTCAAGAACCTGGTCCCGCTGTCGATCGCGCCGTAGCCCCGATTCGACGACACCTGAACTTTGATGCACGGGCTCAACGCGGCCTCTTGTCGTGCTCCCGCGCGACGGGTGGCTTGGTGAGGCCAAGCTGGGCACCTTTTCGGGTCCACAGCCAACACGCGACATCGAGCGCGAGGACTTCGCTTCCCGGCCTGGTGCGCGTCGGTCGAAGGCCGATGAGCCCCTGCAGCGGGATGCGCGCGGGCGGAGGTCCGTGCAGCGTCAGCAGGACGCGAAAGCCGACGGTGGAGCCCTTGACGGTGTAGGGAGTGAGCTCGAGCTCGGCGCGCGTGACGGCGTCGAAGCGCAGCTCGGTGCGTGCGTCGCGGCCCGCCAGCGTCAGCGACGAATCGGTGAGCGCGTAGCTCACGCGGCGCGACCAGCGATACCAAAAGGTCGTTGCGACGCCGAAGAGCGCGAGCAGCGCCCCTTGGGCGGGCAGACCGACGACGACGCCCTTGTCGCGCCCCAGCGCGTAAAACAACATCGACGACAACCCGCCCGCGATAATGAAAAGAAGTCCGGCGGAAAAGCGCAGGTCGGCGCGCGAGCGCGCTCGAAACTGAAGCGACCCGTTTCGTTTCAAGCATTCGTCGACCAGGGCGCCGCGCCGCTCGAGCTCGTCGGGCATGCGGCCGGCTTCGCCGGTGCGTTTGCGCAGCAGCGGCCGCAGGAGGGCGCCGAACAAGATCCCGATGCCGATGCAAGACAAGCCAAAGGGCTTTGCCGAGTGGCCCGGCGCGCTCGGATAGACGGTGTCCATGACGAGGACGAACACGCCCAGCGCGACGGCCAGGCCCGTGACGAAGAGGACCACGCGCTCATTCGACTTCGCGGCGCGGCGCGCGGCGCGGGTCAGTTGTTCGGGATGCGATTCGGGCGCGCTCACGGCGTCGCCGTCGCTTCATCGAAGAGGCGCTTGATGCCCGCGATCGCGAGTTCGTGGTGATCGACTTTGTTCGAGTCGGTCGAACACGTGACGACCGGGTAGGCCCGCGGGCAGGTCGTGTACTTCACGCACGTCGCGAGCGTCGGGATCTCGGGGTGCCAAGGCGCCGTCGGATTCGTCGCGACATCGCACCCGTTCATCTTCAGGACGCGCGCGAGCGCCCGTGGGTTCGGCTGCTCGCCCGTGCCCGCCGTCGGCTGCGTGACCAGTAACGCGGCGACGGGGCCGTTGCACGGTGGTTCGTTGTTGGGATCGTCGGCCGCGACGACAGCCTGCCCGCGAACGTGGTAGCGCGGCGCGAACTGCCGTGGTGTCGAAACGCCACCGCCGCCCGGAACGCCGTTCCACGGGTGCGCGCCGTCGCCCGCGAAGTAGCAGCCCCAAAGGCTGGCCACCATGCCGCCACCGCTGTTGCCCGTCGCGAAGACCTGATCGTTGTCGACGCAGTAGCTCTGATCGACCACCGCGTGGATGAGCTGGAACGCCTCCCACCAAAGCGAGCTCGCGCCGGCTCCGGCGTCGTAGCACGAGGTGGCGCGCGTGGCGGCCGGATCATCGACGGCGACGTAGATGGCCTCCTCAGAGCCGCCCTGCGCCTCGGAGTAGAGCTCGTACGTGCTGTGGTTGGCGTTGTCCATGATGCCGCAGTGCCCGCCGACGTAGACGACGCGGTAGGCGTGGTTTGGATCGTAGTCCGCCGGCACGCGGACCCAGAAGGTCACGGGGCCGGCGTTCTGCGGCACCACCCCCGCGAGCGTCGCCCCCGTGCCCATGACGGTGTACTGGCGATACCCTTTCGCCGTGCCGGCGACGGTGACTGATTGATCGGCGGGGAGCACCTTGCCGCAACCGGAGGGCGCAAGGCCCGCGTCCGCGATCGCGGAGGCGTCGTTCGCTGCCGTGCCGCCGAGCGTGTCACCGAGCAGTGATCTGCCGCAGCCACCGGTCGCGATCGCGATCGCCAACATGAACGCCGTCCTGAACATCACTTCCATGGAAGGCTGAACGTGGGGAGCTCGTCAACCCATCGACGACGGTTCGCGTCCGAATCGCGTGCGGCGGGTTGTCGCACCGGCGTGCGATGCCCTTGCTCCACGCGCGCCGCCGGTCGACAATCGCGCACCATGCTTTCACCTCGCTTCGCTCGCTCGGGTTGCGCCGCCGTCACGCTCGTCATCACGCTCGTTCTCGCCGGTTGTGGCAGCAGTGGAAGCGGGAAGCCCGACGGGAGCGCCGGCCATGGCGGCGCGGGTGGCGTGAGCGGCGCGAGCGGTGGCACGGGAGGTGTCGGCGGCGACGCGGGAAGCGGCGTTGCAGGCATGGGTGGCGCGGGCTCCGGCGGCGCGGGCTCCGGGGGCGCGGGCTCCGGTGGCGCGGGCGCGGGCGGCGCGGGTGGCTCCGGCGGCGCGGGGGCGAGCGGCGGTAGTGACGGCGGCGTTCCGACCGACGGCGCCGTGGACAAGGCACCGACGGACGGCGCGTCCGACGTGAGCGCGGACGTCAAACCCGATGCAAGCGCGAGCACCGACGTCAAACTCGACGCGAGCGTCGACGTCAAACTCGACGCGGGCGCCGATGCGGCCGCCGGCGGCGACGCGCATGCGGACGCGTCGAGCGAGGCCGGCTCGGACGCGGCCGGCAACGACGCTTCGAGCGACGTCGCCTCCGACGCGCCTCCCGTCGTCAAGATGTGCGGCGCCATCAAGTGCGACTGCACCCTGCACGGGATCCCGCTGTACGGAAAGTACCGCGTCGTCACCTTCAACGAAGACTTCAAGATTCGCGAGACCACGTTCCCCGACCTTCGCGTTCAGAAGGTCGACTTCAACGCCACGAGCTGCGGCAAGTGGCAGGAGGTCACCTTCAACGAGGACTTCACCGTCCGCGTCGTGACCTTCAACGAAGACATCGCGATCGAATACACGACCTTCAACCCGGGCGTCGCGCGGACGCCGACGAACTAGCGCGCGGCCCCGCCGAAGATCCTGTCCTGGTGGCGCGACGAAGTGTCGCCGGATCTCCGCGGCTGTTACCTTGGCCGCATGAAGAGCTCTTCCGCCGGCGTCGTCGCCCTACTGACGGTGACGGTGTTCTGGTTCGGCGTCGCGTGCAGCGGTTCCTCCGCGCTCCAACGGTCGCCCACCGACGCCGGGGGCGACGCGCCCATGAACGCTGACGGGGCCGCCTCGGAGACCACGCAAGTCGCGACCGTCGCCGGGAACGGCGCCGCGATCCCTCCGCCCGATCCGAAGAACAACTGCGGCGCCCTCGGCATCGAGACGACGCCTTGTCAGGCGGGCACGATGTGTCCCAACATCGAGTGCGACTGCCCGACGGGTAACCTCGTCGTCTATGGCGGGTTCGTGTGTGAGACCAACTGTGTCGCCGCGGTCTCGTGCGCGGTGGCCTGCGAGGTGGGGGACCGCGTTGCGGAGACGGTCGTCCTGTGCGCGATCAGCGGACTTTGTACGACCGACGGCGACTGCCCCCTGCACCGGACCTGCGTGCGCGCGCCCGGCCAGAGCCAAGGCTCATGCAGCGATCACGACACGAACGCCCCCTGCCTCTTGGACTCCGACTGCGCGTCGTCCGCGTGTCTGATCGAGAGCCCGTCCTCTCGTCGCTGTTCCAGCCGCGTCGAGGGCTTCCCTTGCAACCGCGACAGTGAGTGCCAAGCGGGGCGCTGCTTGTTCGAGTCCGCCACGAAATACGTCGGCGTGTGCTCGGACGGAACCAACGACGATCCCTGCTTCGTCGCCAACGACTGCAAGCCCGGCCTCCGATGCCTGGGCGGCCTGTACAAGCAGTGCTCCGACGGCGCCGACGACTCGCTCTGCGACACCGTCGACGATTGCCACGCAGGCTTCAGCTGCGTCCCCGTCGAGTTCACGGCCACGGGTCGCAAGTGCAGCGCCGGTCTCGTCGGCACGCGCTGCGCGGACGCCGTCGATTGTCGAAGCGGCTTCTGCGTGAACGACCCGTTCGATCACGGGTCCTGCACCGACGGCGCCGTGGGCGCGTCTTGTCAGTTCCCCACGCAATGCCAAAGCGGCTTCTGCGCCGTGGGAATGTGCACGACGGGCGCGCCGGACGCTCTTTGTTACCACGACGAAGACTGCGCGACCGGCAAGTGCGACGGCGAGTCTGGGTACGCGCGAACGGCGCGCTGTACGGACGGCAAGGTCGGGCACACCTGCCGCACGACGCAGCAGTGCGACGTCGGGCTCCACTGCGACGGGTTCCCGAGCGGCGTCTGCGTGGGGGCGCTCGCGAACGGCGCCGGTTGTTCGACGGACCGTGACTGCGCGAGCGCACACTGCCGGCCCGCTCCCAACGGAAGCCCGTTCTTCGTCTGCGCCAACTAGGGAAGGGCGAACCTTGATCTACGCTGTGCGCCTTCTTGCTGGTGTCTTCGTTCTCTTCCTAGCCGTAGGTTGCGCGGCTTGCGCGGCGCCAAAGCGGCTCGATCCGCATAATCCCGGCGATCATTGCCTGTATTCTTGCCCCAGCGGGATGAGCTGCGTGGGGACGTTCTTCGGCAAGGGCCGCAGCCCCATCTATGGCCAGTGCGAGCTCGGCGTACGCCGCTGCGTGACGTCCACTGATTGCGGCGGCGGCGGATACGTGTGCGAGCTTGGCACCTGTCATCGGACGACCGTCCCGTAGCGCGCGCGTCGCGACCTCTTTTTGTAGCGCGAACCGAAGGCGACGCTACGACCAGCTCGCCATCGCGCGCGGTCGTAGCATCGCGACACCGAAGGCGATGCGGCTGCGTCCGACCCAGAAGATGTGTTCCTCACCGTCCTTCGGAGGCAGCGCCCAAGATAGCGCCTCGCCGCCGTTGCCGATCGCCGGGACCACGATCAAGTAACGTACCGGGCCCCGCAGCTCGACCCAGGCCACGGCGCTGCAGTCGTGTCGCCAGGCGGGAGCGACGAGGAGCTTGCCGTGGTCGCCGCCCGACGCCAGCGTCCTCCCGTCCAGGTGAACGGTGCCGCGCTCCATCTCGACGACGTGTCGGCCGCAGCGCGATTCCACGGGCTTCGCCGGCGCGGCGGCCTCCGTCGTCCGCGGAATCAACAGGAGGAGCGCCACCACGAGACCAAATCCGATTCGCATGCGCCACCACCCTTCACGCGCCGTGCCACGGACGTGAATTCAATGACTGCGCGCTTCCAGGGCGATGAGCGCGGCGTAGGTCTTTGTAAGTATTGGCCTTGGAGGGTTCCGAGCCGGTGGCGTGCGTGGTCTGGCGGTGACGAAGGTCAGCCGCGCGCGGCCTCCCGTGCGCGTGCCCCGACGCGCGCTCACGGCGCGCGGCAGACGCCGGCGCCGGTGTTGGGAGCCACATTGAGGACGTTCGGAAAGTCGGCCGACTGCGCCGTGTACTGCGTTGCCGTCGCGGCGAGCGAGATGCCCGCGTCGGCGACGGGGAGCCCGCTGGTATTTCCAAGCGCCGCCTTGGCGGTCGTGGTCGAGTACGCCGTGATCGTCACGGGGTTCGTCGGGCTCACGTTCTGCGGATCGCTCACCTGATCGACGATCGCGAGCGTTTCGCCGCACGGCGCGTACTGCACGTACGACGCGACGGTCCCGGTGAACGTGCGCGACTGCACGGACGTCCCGCTCGGCAGCGCGAGGAGCGACAGCGTCGGCGTGCCGTTGGCGTCGAGCGAGACGAACGTGAAGCTGCGATCGTCGGGCCCGAAGCCCCAGAACGCCGAGTCGACGTTCGTGTTGGGCTGGCTGCCGTTCGGCACGCGGTACGGGCTCCACGACGTCGTCTTCGCGACGGTGCCGTTCGGTTGCACGAGGTACAGGAAGACGGTCTGCAGCAGCGAGCCCGCGGGCGTCTGCACCTGCGTGGCGACGAGGTAGTCGCCGTGCGGGCTGAAGGCGATCGAGCCCGCGGGGCTGGCGCCCGTCGTCCCCGGCGCGACCGGGAGCGACGTCGACCAGACGTGCGTCATCGGCGTCGCGCCCGTCAGATCAAAGAGCTCGATCCAGTCGAGACCGTTGTTCTGGTAGTGGATGACGAAGCGGTTGTCGTCGGGGCTGAAGCCCCACGGTGATTCCGTCGGCCAGGTCGAGCCCGCCGGCGGCGTGTACGCGAGCACCGGCACGCCGCCCTTCGAGACGTTGATGGAAGCGACGGGGTGCTGCGCGTCGCCGCTCACGACGGCCAGCGTGTACAGGCCGCCCGGCGACGTCATGGTGCCGGCGGGATCGACGACGCTCGGGTCTACAAACGCGCCCGTGCAGTCGCAGGTTCCCGTGCCGCCGTCGGTGCCGCCGGCCAGAAGGCCCGTGCCCGTGACGACGACGGTCTGCGTGGCCGGCGTCGCGGCGTCGATGAAGTTGATCGTCGCCGTGCGCGCACCCGCGGCGGTCGGCTTGAAGAGCACGGTCACCGTGCAGCTGTCCTTGGGCGCCAACGTTGCCCCGCCGCACTGATCGGCGACGATCTCGAAGTCGGTCGAGCTCGTGCCGCGCACGTTGACGGCCACGACGGCGACGTCCTTGTCGGCGGGGTTCGTCAGCGTCAGCGTCACCTTGTTGCCGCGCTTGCCGACGATCGTGCCCGCGAACGAGACCTTGGCGGGGCTCGCGCGCGGCGGCGGCGGCACCGTGAACTTGCCGAGCGTCACGACCTGCGGCCCGAAGGCGTCGTCGCTCTCGATGACGACGGAGGCGGTGCTCGAGCCGGCGCGCGTCGGCTTCGATGTCACCATGATCGTGCAGGTCGCGCCGGGCGCGAGCACCTGGCCCGCGCACGCGTCGGTCAGCACGAACTCCGCCGGGTTGGGATCGGCGAGCGACACCTTCGAGATCGTCAGCGGCCCGGGGCCCGTGCTGCGCACGGTGATGGCGCGGACCGGCGACGCCGCGCCCACGGCGGTCGGCAGGAAGCCGATCGTCTTCGGCAGCACGAACGCGCGCGCGGGGCCGCCGCCGAGATCGAAGCGGCCCACGGCGCTGGGCCCCGAGTTGAACCACAGGCCCTCGTCGGGACCGGCGGCGAGGTACAGCGCCGGCGGCGACGTGTAGGTCGTCAGCTTCGAGGTCTTCGGATCGAAGCCCGCGAGCGCGTCGACGAAGACGGCGCCGACGACCTGCATGCCGGTCCGCCACAGCCGCCCGTCGGCGCCGGCCGCGAGCGCGGTGCACGCCAGGCCCGAGCCGTCGGCCAGCGAGAGCGCCAAGGTCTCGACGCCCTTGGCATCGAACGCGGCGAGGCGGCACGACGACGCGCGCGTGGAACCAATGAGCGCGTAGAGCTTGCCGCCGGGGCCCATCGTCGCGGCGACGGGATCGCCGACCGTGACCGGGATGAAATCGACGAAGACGCCGGCTGTCGTGAAGCGAATGAAGCCCGACTTGGATTGGTTGCCCAGGGACGTGCCGAGCCACAGGTTGCCGTCGGGGCCGGCGGTCAGGGTCGTCGTGACGGCGCACGTGGTCTTCATGTTCGCGATGATCCAGCCGGCCGGCATCGTGAAGTCGACGGCCGCGCCGGCGACCACCTTCTTGAGAAAGGGCGAAGTCGCGCCGTCGCAGATGTGATCGGCGGTGAACCAGAACGCGCCGTCGGAGCCGACGGCCAACGGGCCGGTGATGCCGACGAAAGAGGCGACCATCGCGCGCGTGCCCGTGGTCGGCGCGACGTCGAGATACAGGCCGTTGCCGGCGCCGAAGTTCTCTTCGTAGTACGCGAGCGAGCCGTCGGGCGCGACGGTGAGATCGTGGGGCGCCCAGCCGTTCAGCAAGAGTCCCAGGCTGCTCTCGTGGACGCCGTCGGTGGCGTTGACGTTGGCGAGCGCCGCGGGTGTTTTCGCCGACCCGTGCTCGGTGAAGCCGACGTTGCCGTTCGCGAGCGCGGCGAGCCGCTCGGGCTGCGCGGCGGGGGACGTGCAGTAAAGGACCGCGCCGAACGCGCCCGGCGTGCCGGCAAAGCCGGTCCCCGTGAGCGTCACGACCTGCGGGCTGCTGGGCGCGTCGTCGACGAAGGTGAGGGTCGCCTTCGAGGCTTTGCACGCGGCGTGCGGAGCGAAGGTCGCGGTGAGGGTGCACGTCGCCGCGGGGGCGAGGCTCTTGCCGGTGCAGGTGTCGAGGCCCAACGTGAATTCGCCGGGCGCGTCGCCGCCCAGCATCGCCGACGTCACCATGACGGCGGCCGCGCCGTTGTTCGTGACGGTGATGGTCGTCGGAGCGGACGTGGCGCCGACGACGATCGTCCCGAACGAGAGCTTGGCCGGGCTCACCGCCAGCGCGAGGGCCGTCGCGACGCCGATGCCGGCGAGGGTCCCGGTCGCGGGCGAACCGGGGCTCGTCGACGGGACGGTGAACGTCGCTTCGCGCACGCCGAGCCCCTGCGGCGTGAAGGCGACGTCGAACGTGCAATGCATCTGAGCGGCCAGCGGCTTGCCCGAGCACGCGTCGTTCGCGGTCGAGAAGTCGGCTGCGTTCGCGCCCCCGATCGCGACCGCGCCGATGGTGACGGGGGCAGACGACGCGTTGGTCACGGTGACCGTGAGGGTGGGCGAAGCGACGCCCTGCTTCTGCTGGCCGAAGTCGATTTGGTCGGGATTGATG
>JBBQJG010000204.1:0-11145 GCA_038325725.1 Polyangia bacterium
CTGCACGCCACGATCGACGCCGACGACGACGGCCTCTTCATCGAAGACGCGGGCTCGCGCGGCGGCCTGCGCTTCGCCGGCGCGCGCGTCGAGCGGCGGTTCGCGCTGCGCGGCGACGGCGAGCTCGCGCTGGGTGCGACGGCGTCGCTGCGATACTCGGCGCCCGATCCCGCTCATGGCGGCGCTCATGTCATTTTTCGCGGCGCCGCCGGCCTCGATCGCGAGCTGCTCGCCCTCGTCGGTCCGCCACCGCTCGACCTCGGCGCGATCTTCCCCGGAGCGCGCGGGCTCGCGCTCATCCCCGCGGGCGATGGCCTCCGGCTCGTGCGCGCCGACGCGCTCGTCGTTCGCGTCGGCGGTCACCTCGTGGGCGCGGGCTGTGATCTCATGATCGGCGACGTCATCGAGCTCGGCGGCGGGCAGGCCCTCGTGCTCGAGGTCGCGCCGTGACGGCCCCGCGCGAGCCCGTCGACCTCGAGCTCCTCGCGCGCGCCGATCGGGCCGAACAGACCGGCGACGCGCGCGGCGCCGCCGAGGCGCTGCGGACCCTCGTCGAGCGCCACCCCGACGACGTGCCCGCGCGCCTGCGCTTCGCGCGCGTCCTCGTCGCCGCGGGGCACGGCGCGGCCGCGCGCCGCGCGCTCGCGCCGCTCGACCGCCTCGACCGCGCGCCGGCCGCCGGACTCGAGGCCGACGTGCACCGCGCGTTCGCCCTCCTCGACGAGGCCGAGGGCGCGCTCGTCTCGGCCGCCGAGCGGTGGGAGCGCGTCCTCGCCGACGACGTCGACGACGCCGAAGCGCTGACTCACCTCGCCGCGCTGCGGCCCTCGGGCGCGCCCGCGCGCGTCGGCGTCGCCGAGACGCTCGTGTCCCCCGACGGCCTCGAGGCGCTGCGCTACCGCTTGCGACGCGAGCTCGGACGTGGCGCGACCGCGGCCGTCTACCTCGCGACGGACGAGACCCTCGGCATCGACGTCGCGCTCAAGGTGCTGCACCCGCAGCTCGCCGGCGCCGGTCACGCCGAGGCGCGGCGGCGCTTCTTCGCCGAGGGCCGCCTCGCCGCCTCGACGCGCCACCGCGGCGTCGTCGCCATCTACGACGTCGACGAGGCGGCGCGCGTCCTCACGATGGAGCTCATCGCGGGCGGCACGCTGCGCGCCCGGCTCGCCGCCGCGCGCGGCGCGCCCCTCGCGCCAGAGGAGATCGCGACGACGAGCGCCTCCCTCCTCGACGCCCTCGCGTTCGTCCACGAGCGCGGCATCCTCCACGGCGATCTCAAGCCCTCGAACCTCCTGCTGCGCGCGCCCGGCGACGTCGTGCTCGCAGACTTCGGCGCGGCCCAGCTGCGCGGCGAGGCCTCGTCCGATGATGCGTCCGCGGGCGATGACGCGCCCGCGGGCACGCCGCAGTATCTCGCGCCCGAGCAGCTGCGCGGCGCCCGCGCGGCCCCCGCGACCGATCTCTACGCCGCTGGTGCTGTCCTGTGGGAGATGGCGACCGGGCGCCCGCTCCGCACGCACGCCGATCTCCTGCGCGGCCTCGCGCCCACGCCGCGCCTGCCGTCCTTGGCGGCACAGACCATCGGCGCTCGCACGGCCGCGCTCATCGACGCGCTCGTCACCGACGACCCCGGCGGACGCCCCGCCTCCGCGCGCGCCGCGCTCGCTAGTACAGGTTGATCTGGATGCCGGCGTTGACGTCGGCGACCAGCGAGAAGATCGGGAAGCCCGCGAGGCCATTGCACTCGATGACGAAGCTCATCGAGTGCGACATCTCATAGGTGAGGCCGCCGCCCACGCCCGCGAGGTACGGCCCGCCGCGCACGGTGTCCTTGAAGTCGGGGATCTTCTCGTCGGGGTACAGCACGAAGCGGAAGCCCTGGCCGCCGCCGCCCATGAGCGTCCCGAAGAAGCGCAGCTGCGACTGCTTGGTATAGAACAGCAAGCGCGCCATCACCGACTGGGCGCCGCCGTAGCCGAACTTCCCGAACTTGCCCGACTGCGGGATCCACTGGTTGCGACCCTCGATCGAGATCGCGAAGTCGGGCGTCACCTGGAAGCCGAGCTCGGGCGCGAGGTGCCCGAGACCCGCCCAGCCGCTGCCGGGTTGGTAGTACTGCTGCAGGTCCTTGCGGACCTCGAGGCCGTTGCCCTTGGCGTAGCCGTAGCCCGTGCCGACCGCGAGGCCGATCCAGAAGCGCCGGTTGCCGTAGCGGGTGTCGAGGCCGATGCGCGACTTGTCGACCTTGCCGAGGTAGAGCTTCGGCCCCTGGCTCTCGTCACGCTCGTCGAGCGGATTCTCTTCGGTGTCGACGCCGTTGGGCGAGTCCTCGGCCGCCTCGGCCTCGGCCTCCTCGGCGGCCTTCTTCTCGCGCAGGAGGATCAGGTTCGGGCTGTCCGCGCGTCCGTTCGAGACGAGGGCCTTGCCGGCCGCATTCCGCCCCTCGAAGTAGAACTGGATCGACTTCCCCATGACGACCTTCTTGGGGATCTTGCCCTCGTACCAACCCTTGGTCGACAGAGCCATCTCGACCTCGCCGTACTCCTCGCTGCCCGGCTCGCGATACAGGAGGATGACCTTCGCGACCGAAAGGTTCGAGGCCACGACGCAACGGAGCTTGACGGCCTTGTCGGGCGGAACCTCGTCGGGCGTCGGGCAATCGAGTGCGGTCACGTGCGCCGGTACGTCGGGCTCACTCGTCTCGTCGTCGGCGTTCGCGCGAGGCGCGCGCGCCGTCGGGAGCGGCTGGTTATTGCCCTCCATAGTGACGCCGCCGCCGACGCGCTTCTTCGGCGCTGGGGGAGGTGGCGGCGTCGCCGCCGTTTCATCGACGATGGCGGGAGGCCTGCGCTTTGGTGGCGCGGTCGCGTCGCCCGCGCTCGCCTCGGCGCCCGGCCGCGGCTTGACCTGCTTGGCCGCCTCGACCATGGCGTCCTCGAGCTCGGGCGTCGACATCGCCTTCGCGAGCTTGATCGTCGGATCAATCTCGAGAGCGCGCGCGAAGCTCTGCAGCCCCTTCTTCCGATCCTTGAGCCCCGTGAGATAGACGACGCCGAGGTGCACGTACGTCCGCGCCAACACCGGGTGCGCCTCGAGCCCCGAGCGCTTGCCCGCGACGAGCGCCGCCAGCAGCGTCTCCTTTGCCGAGTCCCAGTCCTGCGACTGAAAGTCCTCGAGCGCGTGCTTGTTCATCTCGACGATCTTGTCGACCATCGAGGCGTCCTCTGCGCGCGCCGTGCCGGAAAACGCAAACGTCAGTGCCGCGGCGAATGCCATCGCCCGCACGGCGCCGAGGCACGGCAAACCTTTCCAACGAATCATCTTCGGGATCCTCGCTTATTGCGCAGTAATGATGAACTCGACGCGTCGGTTTCTTTCGCGCCCGGACGCCGTCTTGTTGGTCTCGATAGGTTGATCCGGTCCGTAGCCACGAGCCTCCATGCGGCCAGGCTCGAGGCCAAGGCCCACGAGGTGCTGACGGACGGCGTCCGCCCGCTCCTGCGAGAGCTTCACGTTGTGTGGCCGCGTCCCCCGTGAATCCGTGTGGCCCTCGATGCGAACGGTCATCGTCGCGCGTCCGCGCAGGACGCTCGCGATCTCGTCGAGCAGCCCGAAGCTGCGCGGCTGGATGGTCGCCTTGTTGGTGTCGAAGAAGATCTTCTGCTTGAGCTCGATCTTGTCGTTCGTCACGACGATGTGTTCGTACTTCTTCGGGCAGCCGTTGTTGTCGACGGGCCCCGGCTCGTTCGGGCACTTGTCGGCCGCGTCGAGGACGCCGTCCTTGTCGTTGTCGGTGTCGGGGCAGCCGTCCTCGTCCTCGAAGCCGTCCTTGTCCTCGGGATCGAGCGGGCACTTGTCGTTGACGTCGGCGATGCCGTCGGTGTCGTTGTCGGGATCGGGGCAGCCGTCGGCGTCCTCGAAGCCGTCCTTGTCTTCCGGCTCGAGGGGGCACTTGTCCTTGGCGTCGGGGACCCCGTCCTTGTCATTGTCGAGATCGGGGCAGCCGTCCTCGTCCTCGAAGCCGTCCTTGTCCTCGGGATCGTTCGGGCACTTGTCGACGTTGTCGAGGATGCCGTCGCGATCCTTGTCGCCCGGCTTGGGCGGCGCGTTGCACTTGTCACGCGGCGAGAGCCGGTGCGCGAGGCGCGCGTTCTCGTCGGCGATCTGGAGGTGGTCGCGGGCGCGGAAGTAATCGCCTTGGTCGAGCTCGGTGCTCGCGAACTCGAGGTGCGTCTCGGCGAGCGCGAGCTCGCGCGGCGCGCACTTGTAGGCGCCGTTGTCGCGCGCCTCCTTGGCGATGGCGCGCACCTGGTGGACGTTCTGCTCGAGCTGGAGGCCCGCGCACCCGGAGGTCGCGACCGCCGTGAGGAGCACCACCCCAAAAACTGAGCGCGCGTTCATTCGGTCGCGCCTGACTTCGAGGCCGGCTTCTTCGACCCGGGCGTCTCGTCGTCGTTCTGCGCTTTGGGAGGCGTTTGGGGCGCGGCGACGGGCGTCTCCGTCGCGGCCACGGGCGTCGTCGTCAACGTGCTCGCGCTCGGCAACGTGCTCACGCTCGTCGTGCTCGCGCTCTGCGACAGACGCGCGACGGCGATGGCCCGCCCCTTGTTCGCGAAGTCCTCGGCGCGCCGGCCGAACTCGATGGCGTCCTGATACTCGGCGTAGCCGGCCTCTTCGCGCGCCTTGTGCAGATACTCCTCGGCGGCCGTGAACTCGTACGGCGCATAGCGATCCGCTTGCGCGAGCTTGGCGGCCGAGACAGCTGACGCCGCCTTTACGCCGACTTGATTGATGTACTCGATCGGGCCACACCCCGAGAGCGACACCAGCGCGAGCAACGACACCGCGGCGACGACCCCCAGCGCCCCCATCGGAAGGTAGCGAAGACGGCGCAAAGCACGCGCACCGTACCAACTCGCAGCCAGACGGTCAATCGTCGGTCTATCGACGGTGGTCCGAATCGTCGTGCGCATCGAGATCCTTTTCGCGCCAGGCTCGAGAACCGGCAGCACAGCGAATTTGATCAATCGTCCTCAACCCTTGCGCAGGGAGTTTATCCGCGATATGTCCAAGCCGGTTTTTTTATCCCCAACAGGTCCCTTGGAGGTGTCCCGGTGAAACAACTTATCGCCTACCTACTCGATCACGCGATACTTGACTTCTCCGGTGACCTCACCCTGGACATGGTGCGTGACTTCCTCCGCGACGACGACGATCCCGAGGGCCGCAAGCTCCTCGCGAAGATCGTCGCTGACCGCGGCGTCGAGGACATGATTGTCACCCTCGCTGACTGCCTCCAGGACTACCTCCGCACGGGCCTCTCGGACGACGTCGTTCGCGAGCAGATCCGCCTCTATAGCGAAAGCTGAGACTCCTCTGCGCGTCACCGCGCGAGCTGTTGTGCTGGCCTCCGGGCTGCTGCTGATCGGCTCGACGGGCCTCGGCTGCAGCACGCCGACGGACGCACAGCCGCTCGCCGGCGCGTGCGCGCCGTTCGCCGTCGTGACGTGGCAACCGACGGACGACGCCAAGAACGTGCCGATCGACCAACCGATCCGGCTCGTCTTCGACGACTACCCAGATCCCGACACCGTCGACTACGACGGCGTCAGGCTCACGACGGGCGTCTACTATCACGGCGGCACGTTCACGGTCGACCTGATCGGCAAGACGATCACGCTCGCGCCGTCGGGCGGCTACCGCGCCGACCTCGGCTACAATCTCAACCTGCTACCCGGGCTGCGCTCGCTCCGGAGCTGTCCCGCGCCGAAGAAGCAGATCTCCTTCCGCACGGGTGAGTCGCTCCTGCCCAAGGCACCGCCGGCCGCACCGCCCGCGACCTTCGCTGGTGTCAGAACGATCTTCGCGCGCGCGTGCGCCGGCGGCGGCTGTCACCGGGCGCTCGCGGCGGATGGCGGCGGCTGTCTCGACGCGCCCGCGGCGGCGCTGTCGTTGTGCGACCGTGACGCGCGCGCGGCGCTCGTCGCGGTGCCGTCTCGACAGCTCTCCCGCCTCGACCTCGTGGTCGTGGGCGATTCCTCACGCAGCTATTTGCTGCGAAAGCTGCTGCCCGGCGCGACGCCCGATGCGCCCGCACCGACGGCGCTCGGTCACCGCGACCCGCCGGGCGCGCCGCTCGGCGACGACGACCTGCGCGCGATCGCGAGCTGGATCGACGCGGGCGCCCACCCCTGATTCTGAAAATGCGTCAGGCGTCGTGCGAAGCCGAGCCCGCGCACAGCGCGACGTAAGAGTTGCACGCACACACACGCACGAGGGATGCCCCGGAGAATGTGTATTTGTAGTGGCGAACGTCGCTTCGTTGCCAGACGATAGACAGGACCATGGCGCCCGCCGACCCGGCTAAGTCCCAGGCCGCGGCCGATGTGCCGACGACCTACGGCCGTTTCCGGCTGACGGGCCGCATCGGCGCCGGCGGTATGGCGGAGGTGTTTCGTGCGGTCGTCAAGGGACCGGAGGGCTGGGAGCGCGAGCTCGTCGTCAAGCGCATCCTGCCCACGCTTTCGGGCAACGCCGAGTTCACGAAGATGTTCATTCGTGAGGCGAAGATCTCCGCGCTGCTCGTGCACCCGAACATCGTGCAGACGTTCGAGTTCGGCCAGGCCGAGGGCACGTACTTCATCGCCATGGAAGGCGTCCACGGCGTCACGCTGCGCGAGCTGATCACGAAGCTGAAGAAAGAGCAGCGCGCGATGCCGTTCATGGTGATCGCCGACATCGCCAAGCAGGTGTGCACGGGCCTCGACTACGCGCACACGCTGCGCGGGCCCGACGGCACGGCGCTCGAGATCGTGCACCAGGACGTCTCGCCGACGAACATCATGCTCGCCTACAACGGCACGGTGAAGGTGCTCGACTTCGGCATCGCGCGCGCGGCGTCGTTCGCCGAGGAGGAAGCGAAGAAGGGGCTCATCAAAGGCAAGGTCGCGTACCTGGCCCCCGAGCAGGTCAACATGCAGCCTTTTGACCACCGCATCGACATCTTCGCGCTCGGCATCTGCATGCACGAGATGATGACGGGCGTTCGGCTGTTTCAGGCGAAGAACGACATCGGCAAGATGCGACAGCTCCTCGCGCAGCCGATCCCGCCGCCGTCATCGGTGAACGCTGCCGTGCCGCGCGAGCTCGACCGCATCGTCATGAAGGCGCTCGAGGTCGATCCGACCCAGCGCTACGGCTCGGCGACCGCCATGGCGGCCGATCTCGAGCGCACGATGATCGCGGCCCGCCACTCGAGCCGCGATCTCGCGAAGCTGCTGCGTGGCCTGTTCATGAACGAGCACGAGGACGAGCCGCTCGTCGTCGTCGAGGCCCCGGCGCTGCCGATGTCGGGACCGCCCACGGGGACGATGCCGTCCGTCTCGTCGGGCGCGATCCGCTCGTCGACACAGGAGATCTCGCGCACGGACCGCACGCGCACGTCGGGCAACATCGGCGGCGGGCTCCTGCAGGGCGCCCTGCACGCGGAGCAGTCGCGGCTCATCCAGCAGAAGCGCCAAGGCTACGCGAAGGCGCTCGTGATCCTCGCTCTCCTGGGCGCCGCCGGCTTCGGAGGCGTCAAGGCGTGGCCGCGCGTCTCGCCGTTCGTGACGAACCTCCTCGCGGCCCCGCCGCCGCCCGCGCCACCGCCCGTCGTGCCCATCGCGATCACGCCCGTCGTCCCCGAGCCGCCGCGGGCGCCCGCGCCCAAGAAGCGGACTGGCAAGCACGGCAAGGGCGCCGCGGCCGACGCGAAGGGCGCGCCCGCCGCCGACGACGTCATGAAGCCGTCGGACTAAGCGACCTCCGCGCCTAGCTTTTCTTGGGTCCGAGGCGCGCGAGCGCGAACTCGATCTTGTCGATCCCGGCCGCCAGCTCGGCGAGGCGCGCGCGATCCTTGTCGAGCACCTCGAGCGGCGCGCGGGCGAGGAACTGCGGGTTCGCGTGCTTCTTCGTGAGGAGGTCGCGATCCTTGACGAGCTTGCCGAGATCCTTCTCGAGCTTGCCGCGCTCGGCCTCGGGATCGACGAGGCCCTCGAGCGGCACCATGACCTCGACGTCGCCCGCGAGCGCCGTCGCGATCTGATCGAGCGAGAACTCGCCCGAGAAGCTCGAGCCCGTGCGGCGCACGCGCACCTCGCTGCAGCGGGCCTGCTCGGCGATGATCGTCTTGTAGCCCTCGAGGATCGTCTTCTTGTAGTCGTCGGTGACGGCGAGCAGCGCGACGAGCTTCGCGGGACCGGGGATGCCCTTCTCGTTGCGAATGCCTCTGATGGCGACGATGATCTTCTGCACGAGCGCCATCGACGACTCGGACGCGTCGTCGTGAAAGCGCACGTCGCGCACCGGGTACAGCGTGATCATGATGCTCTGCGGGGCGCCCGAGCTCTTGGGCAGCTGCTGCCAGATCTCCTCGGTGAGGAACGGCATGAATGGGTGCAGCAAGCGCATGGCCGTCTCGAGCGCCGTCACGAGCGCACCCTGGATCTTGAGCCGCGCCGATTGGTCGTCGCCGGCGCGCGCGAGCCCCGCCTTGGCGAGCTCGATGTACCAGTCGCACAGCTCGTTCCAGATAAAATGGTAGGCGATCTGCGCGGCGTCCGAGATGCGGTACTCCTCGAGCGCCGTGTCGACGGCCTCTGAAGCCCGCTGCACGCGCGAGAGGATCCAGCGCTCTGGCAGATCGAGCTCGGCCGGATCCGGCCCTTCGGCAATGCGATCGGCGAACCGGTCGGCGTCGTAGCCCTCGAGGTTCATCTGCGCGAAGCGCGACGAGTTCCAGATTTTGTTGGCGAAGCGGCGCGCGTCCTCGACGTTGGAGATCGAGAACTTCATGTTCTTGCCCTGCGCCGCGTGCGTCGTGAGCCACGCGAGGGCGAAGCGCAGCGCGTCCGCGCCGTGGTCCTTGATGACGTCGAGGGGATCGATCGTGTTGCCCTTGACCTTCGACATCTTGTCGCCCTTGTCGTCCGTCACCATCGTGTGCAGGTACACGGTGCGGAAGGGGACCTTCTTCATGAAGTGCAGGCCCGCCATGAGCATGCGCGCGACCCAGAAGAAGAGGATGTCGTAGCCCGTGTCGAGCACGGTCGTCGGATAGAACGTCTTGAGCTCGCGCGTCTCGGCGGGCCAGCCGAGCGTCGCGAACGGCCACAGCCACGACGAGAACCACGTGTCGAGCACGTCCTCGTCCTGCTTCAGATCCTTGCTGCCGCAGTGCCCGCAGAAGTTCGGCGCCGAGCGCGCGACGGTGATCTCCTTGCAAGCGCCGCAGTACCAAGCCGGCACGCGGTGCCCCCACCACAGCTGCCGCGAAATGCACCAGTCGCGGATGTTGTGCATCCAGTGGAAGAACGTCTTGCCCCAGCTCTCGGGCACGAACTTCGTCTTGCCCTGCTCGACGGCCTCGATGGCGGGCTTCGCGAGCGGCTCCATCTTGACGAACCACTGCGTCGATAGCATCGGCTCGACGACGGTCTCGCAGCGCTGGCAGTGACCGACGGCGTGCACGTGCGGCTTGCTGCCGCGCTCGAGCCTCAGCTCGGCGAGGCGTGCCTTGACGGCCTTGCGGGCTTTGAAGCGATCGAGACCGGCGAACTCGCCGCCCTCGGCGTTGACGATGCCCGCCTCGTCGAAGATGGAAATCATGGGCAGGTTGTGGCGCTGCCCTGTCTCGAAGTCGTTCGGGTCGTGCGCGGGCGTCACCTTGACGGCGCCCGTGCCGAACTTCGGGTCGACGAGGATCGCGTCGGCGATCACGGGGACCTGACGATCCAGGAATGGGTGATCGAGCATCTTCCCAATCTTTGATTGGTGCCGCGGATCGTCCGGGTGCACGGCGACGGCCGTGTCGCCCAGCATCGTCTCGGGCCGCGTCGTCGCGACGATGAGCTCGCCCGACCCATCGGCGAGCGGGTACGCGAACTCGTAGAGCTCGCCCTGCACGCCCTCGTCGAAGTCGACCTCGAGATCCGAGATCGCCGTGCGGCACGACGGGCACCAGTTGATGAGCCGCTTCGCGCGGTAGATCAAGCCCTCTTCGTGCAACCGCACGAAAGCCTCGATGACGGCCGTCGAGTACTGCGGGTCCATCGTGAACGTCGTGCGCTCCCAGTCGAGCGACGCGCCCATCACCTTGAGCTGCTCGAGGATCCGGTCGCCCGTGCGCCCGCGCCAGTCCCAGATGCGCTTGACGAACTCTTCGCGCCCGAGGTCGTGGCGCGTCTTGCCTTCCTTCGCCTTGAGCTCGCGCTCGACCACCATCTGCGTCGCGATACCGGCGTGGTCCATGCCGGGCAACCACATGGCGTTGTAGGCGGCCATGCGCCGCCAGCGCGTGAAGATGTCCTCGATCGTCGTGCCGAGCGCGTGCCCCATGTGCAGCGAGCCCGTGACGTTCGGCGGCGGTATCACGATGGCGAACGGTGCCTTCGGCGCCGAAGCGTCCGCGTGAAAGTACCCGCGCGCCGTCCACTCGGCATACCAGCGCGGCTCGATCGTCGACGGTTCGTAGTTCTTGGGAAGCTCGGCCATGGAATCGCCCTATTTAGCCGGAACTCCGTCGGGAGTCGAGCGGCGGGCGCTCAGACGGCGCGCATGCGGCGCAGGCGGATCGGCGACGGCGCCGCGACGCGCTCGGCGGCGAGGCGCGCGGCCGTGATGAGCTCGTGCTTCGGAGAACGATCGCACGCCGGGTCCGTCGCGCTCGCGTCGCCCAATAGGGCGAAGGACTGGCAGCGGCAGCCACCGAAGTCGCGGTGGCGCTCGTCGCAGCTGCGGCACGGATCGGGCATCCACGCCTCTCCGCGAAACGTCCGGAACGCGGGCGAGTCGTTCCAGATGTCGCCGAGCGAGCGTTCGCGCACGTTCTCGAATGACAGCGTCTTGATCGACGCCGCCTGATGACACGGCAGCGCCGTCCCGTCGGGCGTGACGACGACGTAGCGCCGCGCCCACCCGTCCATGCACGCGCGCGGGCGATCGGCGTAATAGTCGGGCCGCACGAAGAGGACCTCGATCTTGCCGCGCAGCCGTTCGATGGCCGCTTCGGCGACAGCGCGCGCGTCGGCGAGCTGCGCGCGCGTCGGCATGAGCGCCTCGCGGTTCACGAGCGCCCAGCCGAGGTACTGCGTGTTCGCGAGCTCG
>JBBQJG010000205.1:0-11142 GCA_038325725.1 Polyangia bacterium
GCCGACATGCGCGGGCACGCCTTCCTGACGTCGAGCGCCGCCAACGAGGTCGCGCAGGAGTCGGATCGCATCGCCGCGTCGTTCTTCACGCACTTCCTCGTGTCGGGCCTGCGCGGCGCCGCCGACGTCAACCAAGACCACCGCGTGACGTTGCAAGAGGCGTATCAGTTCGCGTCCACCGAAACCCTCGCTCGCACCGAGCGCACGAAGGGCGGCGCGCAGCACGCCGCGTACGAGTTCGATCTGTCGGGCACGGGCGACATGGTCGTCACCGACGTGCGCACGACGCAGGCGAGCCTCGTGCTGACGCCCGAGCTGTCGGGGCGCATCGTCGTCCGCGAGGCGGGCGGCACGGGCGCGCTGGTCGCCGAGCTGCGCAAGCCGGCCGGCAACACGATCGAGCTCGGCGTCGAGGCCGGCTCGTACATCATCGCGATGGAGGGCCCCGCCGCGGGCGCGAATTCCTCGGGCTTGGTCTTCGAGACGACGACGACGCTCGTCTCGGGCCAGCGCGCCGAGCTCGCGCGATTGGCGTTTCACCCAGGCAAGCCGCTCGAGCTGGCCATGGCGCGCGGCGACGCCGCGGCCGTCGACGCGAGCACGACGCTCACGATGACGGCGCCCGCGACGCCGCACACGCAGATGTCCACGAAGCTCGGGATCATTCCGCGCCCCGAGGACGAGCACACGGATGTCAACGGGCTCTCCTTCGGGTTCGTGGGCGATCGCGCCGCGCGCGTCTCGGGACTTCAGCTCGCCCTCGGGTGGACGCAGACCGACGAGCGGCTGCGCGGCGTGCAGCTCGCCGTCGGCGCGACCGCCGCGGCGGGCGATTCGAAGGGCCTCCAGCTCGCGGACGGCGTCACCTACAGCAACGGCACCTTCCGCGGCCTCCAGGTCGCCGGCATCGGCGCGCTCACCCGTGGCGAGGGCCGCGGCCTGCAGATCGCGGGCGTCGCCGCCCTCGCCGACGGCTCGTTCTCGGGCGTACAGCTCGGCGGCCTCGTGAACGGCGCGCGCGTGGGGCGCGGCGTCCAGATCGGCGGCGCCGTCGACGCCGCCGAGGACTTCGCGGGGCTCCAGCTCGCGGGAGGCGTCGCGTTCGCGCGCCGCGTGCGCGGCCTGCAGCTCGCGACCGTCAACGTCGCGGGCGACATGCGCGGCATGCAGGTCGGCATCGTCAACGCCGTCGAAACGGGCGCGGGCTTCCGCTTCGGGGTCGTCAACGTCGCCCGCGAGACGCGCGGCTTCCAGTTCGGCGTCGTCAACGTCGCCTCCCACGACGACGGTGAATCGTTCGCGCTCATCAACGTCATCGGCAACGGCATCCACGCCGTCGACGCCTACGCGAGCGACCTGTTCCTCGCGAACCTCGCGTTCAAGCTGGGCGGCCGTCACCTCTACACGGCGCTCGGCGCCGGCTATCAGTCGGGCGGCGCGCTCGCGACGGGCACGCAGACCTTCACCCGAGACACGGGCCGCTGGGGCCCGACCGTCGGCTTCGGGTGGCGCTTCGCCCTGCCGGCGGGCCGACTCGAGCACCTCGACCTCGAGGCCATCTCGCAGAACCTCTACAAGACGTGGGGCGTGAGCGGGGACGCGCCGGCGGTCAATTCGCTGCGCTTGCTCGCGGGCGTTCGCCTCGCGCCGCACATCAAGCTGCTCGGCGGCCTCTCGGCCAACGTCGCCATCGGGCAACACGGCAGCGACGCGAACCTGTCGCTCGTCGGTCCTCAGATGACCGCGCACGACGGCGTCACGACGATCCGCATCTACCCGGGCTTCGTCGCCGGCCTCGAGATCTGAGTCCCCAGGCTGTGGCACAATGGCGCGGCCTCGCGGATGCGCTCGATGAATGCGAGCTCACGCGAGGCCGTCGCACGCCACTACCACTTAGGGGGACTTCTAGATGACGAGCAAGCTGGCTATTTTTGTGCCGCGTCGATCGCGATCCATGGGCCTCGCGTTGGCGCTCGCGTGCGGCGCGGGGTGTGGCGGCTCGAAGATCGTCGCGTCGCACGACGGCGCCGCCGGCAATACGGGCAGCGCTGGCTCCGACGGCGGCGCGCCCGATGGCGTCGACGCGACGGTGGCCTGCCCCGTGGGCGGCACCGGCCAGCTCAAGCTCACCGTCGCCGGCCTGCCCGCGGGCACGGTGCCCATGATTCGCCTCATGGGCGGCACGCTCGCGGCGGAGAAGTCGCTGACGCCCGATGTGGCGGTGACGCTCGACGCGGGTCCCGGCTACGCCTTCGGGTGGCGACGCGTAAAGGTCGCACCCATCGCGCCGGCGATCATCGGCAAGGCGTTCTTCCTCGACTCTCAAACGTGGGATGGCTGCGTCAGGAAGGACGTGACGGCGACCGTGACCCTCTACTACCTGCAGGAGCCTGGCAGCGAGAAGCTCTGGACCACCGTCTCCGACCCACCGACTCTCGGTCACGTCATCGCTGGCTTCGACGGCGCCGATCTCGTCGCCTCCGCCATGAAGAACCCGTCGGTGTGGAAGTCGAACCACTTCACGGGCCGCGGCGCCGCGGGCGCTCTCGATCCCTTCGGGAACCTGTGGGTGCCGGGCGGCGATCGCATCAACCGCTACGACATGGCGACGCTGGGGACGAATGCGGCGCCCACGGTCGTGCTCACGCAACCGGACGGTGCGGCCGCGAAGTTCGCCGCGTTCGACGCGAGCGGGAATCTTTGGGTCTCGCGCGGTGCGCCCATGACGGACGCCTCGATCGTTCGCTACGCGATGCACTCCGACGGATCCCCCGCCGAGACGACGCCGTCCGTCGTCATCAAGAGTGCAACCTTCATGGACCCCGCCGGCATCGCCTTCGACGCCGACGGCGATCTGTGGATCGCCGACGCGGGCAACGACAAGGTCTTCATGTACCTGGCGTCGCACATCGCGGCGTCGACCACGGCGGCCCCGGATGTCGTCCTCACGGCGGGCACGGGGACGGGCGTCCCCGTCACTTCGACGTTCACGAACCCGAACCCGCTCGCCTTCGACAGGGTGGGGAACCTTTGGGTCGGGTACATCGGCAACCTTGTGAAGTTCACGCACGACCAGCAAGGAACGTCGGGCCTGCTCATGGGCGCGACGGCGCCCGCGGCGCTCGCGTGGTCGGCGGGCACGGGTGCCTACGCGTTCGACGAGTCGGGCGGACTTTGGATGGGCGGACCGATGCCCGGCAAGATCCAGCGCCTGCCCGCGACCGAGCTCGCGAAGGCCGTGGCGACGTCGTCCGTCATGCCGGTGGCCGACATCGTCATCGACAGCACGACGATGCTCGGGTACGCCGAGTCGCTCGTGATCGATCCGTCGCCGAGCTGGTCGCACCTGCACGACGACTACTGAGGCGCAGCAGGGCGCTGGGGACGAGGGTTCAGGGGCTCGGCGGGTCGATCGCGGGCGTCTGTCTGACGCACCCCCGCCTCTCTGCGCTCTCGGGCGTGCTGCTCCTCTCCGTGGCACCGCGCCCGTAGCGCGCGGCCGCCGGCCTCAAAGCGGGGCCGGTGCGAGGCGCTCTTCTTCGTGTTGTTGGCGCGGGGCCGCGTGACGCGCCCGATGAACAGGCGCCCCCGGTGCGGGCATCGCGGCCGTCAGCTTCTCGAGGTGCAGCTGCAAGCTCACGTCGCGATCGCGCGGCACGACGACGGGCGCCCTGCGATAGCCGGGCAGCTCGACGCCGAGGCGTTCGACGCCGTCGGCCGCGGGCCACGACGCGCGGAGCGGCGTGATGCCGACGTCGGCGCCGTCGCCTTCGCGCACGATGCGCGCGCCCGGCGGATCGGAGCTGATCCCCACGGCGATCATGCGCGGCGCGGGCGCCGCCGCCGCGACGGCGGGCCCGGCGGGAAACGTCGCGGGCGCCGCCGGCACCGGCGACACGGGGACACCCGGCGCGATCCGCGAGGCCTCCGACGTGGCCGGCGCGCGGGGCGACGACGGGAGACGTGAGAGCCCGACGACGAACACGGCGGCCGCGACGGTGAGCGCGACGAGCGGCGCGATCCACGGCGAGCGCCGCCGCACGGTCGACCGCGCGCGGCCCTCCTCGGTCGTCGCGAGCGGCGAATCGCCCGAGGGCGCGTTCACGGGGCCCCCGAGTTCGGCGGCCGTGAGGATCTCGCGCGGCACGGCGCGCATCGCCTGCCGAAATGCCTCCATCGTCGGGATGCGGAGGCGCGGATCCTTCTCGAGCGCGTTGAGGATGACGCCCTCGAGCGCCGCCGGGATCGACGGGTTGATCTTGCGCGGCCGCGGCGGCGGCGTCGTCGTGTGCATGTGGATGAGCTCGCCGTGCCCGTCGGAGACGAACGGCCGACGCCCGCACACGAGCTCGAACAGGATCACGCCGAGCGCGTAGACGTCGGTGCGCTGGTCGACCTCGCGCGTGCCGCGGCACTGCTCGGGTGACATGTAGCGCGGCGTCCCGATGACGAACCCGCTCCGCGTGCGCAGCGAGATACCGCCCTCCCCCTGCACGGCCAGACTCTGCGTCAGCTTGGCGATGCCGAAGTCGAGCACCTTGACGATCTCGCGACCGCCGCCCCGTCCATCGGGTACGAGGAACAAGTTGTCAGGCTTCAGATCGCGGTGAACGATGCCGGCCGCGTGCGCGGCGCCCAGGATCTCGGCGGTGCGCGCCGCGAGGTCGACGGCCTCGCAGAGGCTGAGCTTCCGCAGGCGCTTGATGCGCGTGCCGAGGCTCTCGCCCTCGAGGAACTCCATGATGATGTACGTCGCGCCCGAGGGGAGCGCGCCGAAGTCGAAGATCTGGACGATGCCTGGGTGCTTGATGGCGTTCGCGGCGCGCGCCTCGTTGATGAAGCGGTTGACCTCGCGCTCGTTCTCGTTGAGCGCCGGGTGCAGGACCTTGACGGCGACCTTGCGCCCGATGCCCGGGTGGACGGCCAGGTAGACGGCGCCCATGCCGCCGATGCCGAGCAACTCGACGACGCGATAGTTCCCCACCGTCTGATTGATGGCGAGCGGCGGCGGGAAATCTGCGGGGCGCATCCGGCTCGCCAACGATAGACTCCCGGCGGGCCCGGTCAACACTCGTCACCGTTGGTCAATAGACGGCCCGGCCTGCGCGTCAGAGTCGCGTTGCGCGCCGAGCCGAAAAAGGTCACCCCGACCGCGCACCACGGTCGGGGCCGATGCACCGTCTACGCGGCACTCCCGTGCTGAAGTCGCGCGGACTTTTCGAGGACCGGGCGTGTTAAAGGATCCCTTCCAAGGAGGCGACCAGCGACGATGATTCCGACGATGAGCGAGAATCCTGGGACAGACGAAGCGCGCAGCCTGGCACGGGCGTCCCTGACACGGCGCGCGGCTCTCGGCGGGGCGCTGGTGGCGCTCGCCCTGATGACATCCCCTGGCCTCGCGTTGGCCGACGCGCCGGCCGGAGAGCTCTCGGTGCGCGCCAAGCTCGTCGAGATCCCGTCGACGCTGCCGCCGGACGACCTGTACGACTACGCGTACGTCATGCGCTACGAGGTCATCGGCGGGCCGATGGACAAGCAGTCGATCCTCGTCGCGCACTACAAGCCGCGCATGTCGCGCGCCAAGATCAAGGACGGCGCGAAGCTGCACGTCGGCGGCACGCTGCGTAGCTTCACGCAGGGCGACGTCCACAAGCTCAAGCTGTCGCCTGATCTCAAGAAGCTCTGGAAGGGCGCGCTCGTCGACGAGTTCGCCGCGACCGATCGCAAGAGCGTCCGCTACTGGTGTCTGCAAGCCGATCCGGACTGACCAGCGCGTGACAGCGATTCGGATCACCTGGCGATCGCCGCGCGTGTGGCTCGCCGTGACCTTGGCCGTGGGCGCGTTCGTCGTCGGGCTCGCGCCCGTCGCCGACGGTGATCTGTGGTGGCACCTCGCCGCGGGGCGCGAGATGGTCCGGACGCGCGCGCTGCTCACCGTCGATCCGTTCTCGAGCGGCGCGCTCGGGCGTCCGTGGATCGACGTGCATTGGCTGTTTCAGCTCGCGGTCTTCGGCCTCCACGCCGCGGGGGGGCTCACGGCGCTCGTCGTCGCCAAGGGCGCGCTCGTCGCGGCGGGCGCGCTCGTCGTGCTGAGCGCCGTCGGGCGCGGCGCGGGCTCACGGATCGCGTTCGTCTTGGCGCTGCTCGCGGCGCTCTTCGCGGCGCGCGGCCTGCTGCTGCTGCGGCCCGTGATCGCGACCCTCGTGCTGCTCGCTGTTTTCTTTTCGCGGCTCGAGCGCCACCGCGTCGAGGGCCGCGCGGCGCTGCTCGCGCCGCTGCCGCTGCTACAGATCGTGTGGGCCAACGTGCAGGGTCTGTCGATGCTCGGGCCCGCGCTCGTCGCGGCGTATACCGTTGGCGCGGCGATCGCGACGGCGTTCGGAGACCGGCCGCGGTTCCCGTTCGCCGAGCGGTTCGCGTCGCGCGCTGATGCCAGCCGCGCCACGCGCGCCCTCCTGCTCACCCTCGCCTTGTGCGTCGTCGCGTGCGGCGTCACGCCGTTCGGGTTCGGCGCGCTCGTGCTGCCGTTCAAGCTGCTGCTTCGCTTGGCGCCCGCGGCGGGGAACATCTACGCCGCGAACGTCGCCGAGAACGTGCCGCCGTTCGTCGTCGATCGCTTCGCGCCGGGGCAGTTCGCGCACCTGTCTTGGTATCTGGGGCTCACGGCGCTCGCGCTCGTCGCGGCTCGCCGCATCCTCCTGTCGCACCTGCTCGTGCTGGGGGGGCTCGTCGCGCTCGCGCTCGCGGCCAACCGGAACGTGCTCCTGCTCTACTGGCTCGGCACGCCCGTGACGATCCTCGCCGTGACGCCGGCGCTGCGTCGGGCCGCGCGCACCTGGCGCCTGCCGCGGGCGCTTCGCGCGGCGCCCATCGCCGCGCTCGCCGGCGTGCTCGCGCTCGCGTCGACGGCGGCCGCGCGCGAGCCGAGCTTGGCGGCGCCCGCGCCGTGGCGCGCGCCCGTCGGCAGCGCGCGCGTGATCGCGTCGCGTGCTGGCGACGGCGGCGCGATCTTCGCGGCCGATCAGTTCGGCGGCTACCTGATCTGGACGCTCGCGCCGCGGTACAAGCCGTACATG
This sequence comes from Polyangia bacterium, assembly GCA_038325725.1. Classification (GTDB taxonomy): domain Bacteria; phylum Myxococcota_A; class Polyangia; order Fen-1088; family Fen-1088; genus DASZFV01. Next base: position 7,077 of record JBBQJG010000205.1, read on the forward strand.
GACACGCGGCTCGTGCTCCGCTCGGCCGACGAGTTCGCCGAGTACCTCGCGCTCGTCGACGAGCCGGCGCGCTTCGACGCGTGGGAAGAGCGGCACCCGATGACCTACGCGGTCCTGCCCGTCGGGTATCCCGATCGCTACCTCGGCCTCATCGCGCACCTGTACGCGAGCCCGCGCTGGTCGCTCGTCTCCACCGACGGCGCCGAGGTGCTCTTCGCGCGGAGCGAGGCCGGCGCCCGGCAAGACGCCGTCGATCTCGCGTCCCCGTCGACGCTCGACGGCCTGCGGGGGAAGATCGACCAGACGTACGCCCACGCGCCCGCCCTCGCCGAGGCGGGCCGCCTGCAGCTCGCGACGTTGGCCCTCGCCGTCGGACAGCCGGCGCAGGCCGAGCGCGCGCTCGCGGGCGTGACCTCGCCGAACGCCGAGGCCGTGCGCGCGCGCTGCCGCCTCGCCGCGGGCGATCTCGACGCCGCCGCCCGCACCGCCGAGGCGCTGCTCGCGCGCGACGGCGACGACGCGTCCGTGCTCGATCTCCTGGCTGCCGTGGAAGCGCGCCGCGGAGATGCGACGAAGGCCGTCGCGCTCCTGCGCCGCGCCCTCGCCGTCAATCCGTTCGACGCCGAAGCGCGCCGCATCCTCGAGACCTGGGAGGCGCCATCCCACGGCGCCGGGACGCACGACTAGCCATGGTCTTCTCCAGCCAGATCTTCCTCTTTTACTTCCTGCCCGCAGTCCTGCTGCTCTATTACCTCGTGCCGTTCCGCGCGCGCACGGCGCTCATCGCCGTGTCGAGCTACATCTTTTACGGCTGGGCCAACCCGATCTGGGCCGTCATCATGTTCTTCGGGTCGAGCGTCGACTACCTCTGCGGCCTCGCGCTCGTGAAAATGTCGGGCCTCTCCGACGGCGCCGACGGCCTGCCGCCCGTGATCGGCCCCGAGGTCGCGCGCACGCGCGGCATGAAGACCGTCCTCGCCGTCTCGGTCATCACGAACATGGGCCTGCTCGCGGCGTTCAAATACACGGGCTTCGTCGCCGAGAACGTCAACGGCCTCGCGCGCCTGTTCGGCGCCGCCCACGACGTCGTGCCCGTGCTGCACCTCGTGCTGCCCGTCGGCATCTCGTTCTACACGTTCAAGGCCATGAGCTACGCCGTCGACGTCTACCGCGGCGACGCGCGCCCCATGCGCCGCTTCACCGACTACATGTGCTTCGAGGCGTTCTTCCCCGACCTCGTCGCCGGCCCCATCATCCGCTACGCCGCGCTCGAAGAGCAGATGCGCGTGCGCGCCCACACCCTCGACAAGTTCGCGCGTGGCGTCGCCTTCTTCGCCTTCGGCATGGGCAAGAAGATCCTGCTCGCGAACCCCATGGGCCACATCGCCGACACGGCGTTCGCCGCCGGGCCGCTGCACGCGGGCGACGCGTGGTTCGGCGTCTTCGGCTACGCGTTCCAGATCTACTTCGATTTCTCGGGCTACTCGGACATGGCCGTGGGCCTCGCGCTCATGATGGGCTTCGTGCTGATCCAGAACTTCGACTCGCCGTACAAGTCCGAGAACATCACCGAGATGTGGCGGCGCTGGCACATCAGCTTGTCGACCTGGCTGCGCGACTACCTGTACATCCCGCTCGGCGGCAACCGAAAGGGCGAGGCCCGCACGTACGCCAACCTCATGGCCGTCATGCTCATCGGCGGTCTGTGGCACGGGGCCAGCTGGAACTTCGTGCTGTGGGGCGCGATCCACGGCGGCATGCTCGCGTTCGAGCGCGCGCAGGGCAAAGACAGCCCTTACCGCCGCCTGCCGCGGCCCGTGCGCATCGCCATCACCTTCCTCATCGTGTGCCTGTCGTGGGTGTTCTTCCGCGCCAAGACGCTCGGGCTCGCGCTCGTGTACTTCGCGTCGATGTTCGGCATCAGCCACCCGACGCCCGCCTCCGACACGGTCGCGGGCGCGATGTACACGCCGTACCACGCGACGATGTTCGTCATCGCCGCCATCGTCGTGTGGGGCCTTCCCAACACGTGGGCGTTCACGGCGAAGCTGTCACCCGTCCGCGCCGTGTCGGGCCTCGCGCTGCTCGCCGCCGCCGTCTTGCTCATGTGGACGCAGACGACCAACCCGTTCCTCTACTTCCAATTCTAGTTCTACAAATGCCGACTCCGACCACACGATCTCCGAAGAAAGACGCCGCGCACGGCGGGCGCGGCGGCCCGACAGATCCCTCGCACGACGAGAACCTGCGCCGCGGCATCATCCGCACGGAGATCTCACGGCCCATGGCGGCCGTGCTCGTCTCGGCGTTCCTCATTTTCATCTACGCGATCCCCGTGGGTCAGGCCGTCCTCGAGAAGAAGGACGGGCAGGACATCCTCATCGCCGACCTGTTTCGTCACGCGCCGACGCGCGCGCGGCTCAAACAGTTCGAGGACGATCTCGAGCAGGCGTCGTACCCGAAGGCCTGGACGCAGCCGCGGCTGCAGGAGGCGCTCACGCGGTGGGGGCGCGTCGGCAACAAGAAGGCCGTCGTCGGCCAGTCCGGGTGGCTCTACTACAAGCCGGGCATCACCTACGTCGGAGGGCCCGCGTTCCTCGATCCCCGGAGTCTCGACGGGCGCGTGCGCGCCGCCCTCGACGCGGGCGAGCCGCCGCTCTCGCCTGATCCGCGCGTCGCGATCGTGGCGTTCAACAAAGTGCTCGCGGAGCGCGGCATCAAGCTCGTCGTCTTCCCCGTGCCCGACAAGGCGATGCTCCAGCCGCTCGAGCTGCACGGTCGTGGCGACGCGCGCCAGATCCAGCCCGTCCCGGTCAACCCGGACTTCGAGCGCCTCCTTGGCGACCTGCGCGCCGCGGGCGTCGTCGTCTTCGACGCGACGCCGCCCGCGCTCGGGCCCGGCGAGCCGCCGCGCTACCTCGAGCAGGACACGCACTGGACGCCGGGGTGGATGGAGGCCGTCGCGGGAGACCTCGCTCATTATCTACGCGAGACGCGGATCCTGCCGCGCGAGCCCAATCCGGCGGCGCCGAAGCTCACGCGCGTCGAGCTGCCCGTCTCGCGCGTGGGCGACATCGTCGACATGCTGAAGCTCACCGACGGGCAGACGATCTTCCCGCCGCGCACGGTGACGATCCACCAGGTGCACGACGCGGCCGGCGCCGAGTGGGAGCCCGATCCGAAGGGCGATGTCCTCCTGCTGGGCGATAGCTTTTCCAACATCTACACGCTCGATCAAATGGGCTGGGGCTCGGCGGCCGGCTTCGGGCCGCAGCTGGCGTTCGCGCTCGGACGCGGCGTCGACGTCATCGCGCAGAACGACAGCGGCGCGTTCGCGACGCGCCAGGCCCTCGCGCGCGAGCTCGCGGGAGACCCGCAGCGGCTCGCGGGCAAGCGTGTCGTCGTCTGGGAGTTCGCGTCGCGCGAGCTCGCCGTGGGCGATTGGAAGGCGGTTGACTGGACCGCGGCCTTGGCGGAAACCCACTGACGATGGAGGACGTCGGCTCCCGCACGGCGCTCGTCACGGGCGCGGCCGGCGTCATGGGCACGCGCCTCGTGCGCGGGCTCGTCGAGGCCGGGTGGCGCGTGCGCGCGCTCGTGCTTCCAGGCGATCCGCTGCGCGCGCGCCTCGGCCCGCAGGTCGACATCCGCGAGGGAGACGTGTCCGACGCCGCCTCGCTGCGCGGCGTGTGCGACGGCGTCGACACCGTCTATCACCTGGCCGCCGTCATCATCGCGCACGACGACGCCGTCTTCGCGCGCGTCAACCGCGACGGCACGGCCCACGTCGTCGCCGAGGCGCGCGCCGCCGGCGTGAGGCACTTCATCTACGTGTCGTCGGCCTCGGTGACCTACCCCGTGCTCACGCCCTACGGGCGCTCGAAGCGCGAGGCGGAGGACCTCGTGGCCGCCGCGGCCCCCTTCGCGTATACGATCGTGAGGCCGACGCTCGTCTACGACGAGGAGGGCGGTCAGGAGTTCCTCATGTTCCTGCGCTACCTGCAGCGCTTCCCGGTCGTCCCCTTCATCGGCGCGGGCCACGCCCGCAAGCGCCCCGTCTGGAGCG
>JBBQJG010000206.1:0-11099 GCA_038325725.1 Polyangia bacterium
ATGCGGCCGGCGACGTCTCGCGCGGAGACGCGCTCGGCGATGGCTCGCGCGGCGATGCATTCGGCGATGGCCCGCGTGCCGACGCGGCGGGCGGCGATTCCGGTGGCGCCGACGCGGGCCTCACCTTCTCGCGTCCGGACGCGAGCGGGGACGTCTCACGCGGTGACGCCGGGACCGCGGACGCGCGCGCGGGCGCGGAGGTCGAGCCCAGCGACGCGGCGAGCGATGGACGCTCCCCGCGCGCGGGCGAGGTCGTCATCGACGAGGTGCTCGTTGATCCCCTTGGCAACGACCTTGGCCACGAGTGGTTCGAGATCGTCAACGTCACGGGCGACACGCTCGACCTCACGACGCTGCACATCTCTGATGACGTCACCGACGTCGCCGTCGACGCGGGACTGCTGGCGGCGGGCGCGCGGCTCGTGCTGGGACAATCCGTCGATCGCGCGCACAACGGCGACGCGCCCGTCGATCGGACTTACGGCACGCGCCTGTCGCTCAACAACGGCGCCGATCGGGTCGCGCTGTGCTTGGGGGCGTGCGCCGATGGGCTCGCGATCGACACGTTCGTGTGGACGGCCGCGTGGGGCGACGCCTACGTCGGTCACGCGATCGTCATCGCGAAGGGCGGGACGTGCGCCGCGCAGGACGCGTACGGCACGGGCGGCAACTTCGGCACGCCGGGGCGACCCAACCCAGCGTGCCCGTCGGAGGACGACGGCGGCGCCGACTGACGCCCCCGCTTCGGGGTATCACCAGCCGACAATCCCTGCGAGGATTCGCGCGCGATGACCGCCCTGTCCCCCTCGACGAGCCCCCAAAATGGGAACGACGACGACGCGCGCGCGCCGCTCGCCGCGGCGCTCCCGCCCGTCGGCGCCGACGGAGACGCGATCCTCGACCGCTTCATGGGGTGGGTCGCGACGACGGGGCTCTCGCTCTACCCCGCGCAGGAAGAGGCGCTGCTCGAGATCATGGCGGGCAAGCACGTCGTGCTCAACACGCCGACGGGCTCGGGCAAGTCGCTCGTCGCGACGGCGCTCCATTTCAAAGCGCTCGCCGAGGGAAAGACGTCCTACTACACGTGCCCCATCAAGGCGCTCGTGTCCGAGAAGTTCTTCGCGCTCTGCCAGCTGTTCGGCCCCGACAACGTCGGCATGATGACGGGCGACGCGACGATCAACCGCCAGGCGCCCATCATCTGCTGCACGGCGGAGATCCTGGCGAACATGGCGCTGCGCGACGCCGCCGCGCGCGTCGACACCGTCGTCATGGACGAGTTCCACTACTACGCCGATCGCGAGCGCGGCGCCGCCTGGCAGATCCCGCTGCTGTGCCTCGACAAGACGACGTTCCTGCTCATGTCGGCGACGCTCGGCGAGCTCAAGGCCGTAGAAACCGGGCTGCGCGAGCTGACGGGACGCGACGTCGCGATCGTGCGCAGCCGCGAGCGCCCCGTGCCGCTCGACTACGAGTACCGCGAGACGCCGCTGCACGAGACGATCGAGGAGCTCGTCGCGAGCAAGCGCGCTCCCATCTACCTCGTGAACTTCACGCAGCGCGCGTGCGCCGAGGAGGCGCAGAGCCTCATGAGCGTAGAGCTGTGCTCGAAGGACGAGAAGGAGATCATCCGCCGCGCGCTCCACGAGATGGGCGCGAGCTTCGACTCGCCCTACGGCAAGGACTTCCAACGCTTCGTGCGGCACGGCGTCGGCCTGCACCACGCGGGGCTGTTGCCGAAGTACCGCCTGCTCGTCGAAAAGCTCGCGCAGCGCGGCCTGCTCAAGGTCGTGAGCGGCACCGACACGTTAGGCGTCGGCGTCAACGTGCCGATTCGCACTGTGCTCTTTACGCAACTTTGTAAATTCGATGGCGAGAAGGTCGGCGTCCTCGGCGTGCGCGACTTCCAACAGATCGCGGGGCGCGCGGGGCGAAAAGGCTTCGACGATCGCGGCAGCGTCGTCGCGCAGGCGCCGCTGCACGTCGTCGAGAACCGGCGCCTCGCGGCGAAGGCGGCGACGGGCAAGAAGGTCGTCATGCAGAAGCCGCCGCAAAAGGGCTACGTGCACTTCGACAAGGGCACGTTCGAACGGCTCGCGAACGGCACGCCCGAGCCGCTCGAATCGCGCTTCCAGGTCACGCACGGCATGTTGCTGAACTGCCTGCAGAGCGAGGGCGCGCGCGCGCGGCGCGGCGGCGGCACGCGGCGCCTCATCGAGATCATCGGGCGCTCGCACGGCGGCGAGCGCGGCAAGCGCGCCGAGCGGCGGCGCACGGCGTCCTGCTTTCGCGCGCTCCGCCACGCGGGCATCATCAATGTCGTCACGACGGAGGTTGCCCGGGGCCGCGTCGTCGAGGTGAGCGGCGAGCTCCAGGCCGACTTTTCGCTCAACCAGACGCTGTCGCTGTACCTGCTCGAGGCGTTGCAGGGCCTCGATCGCGAGGCGCCCACCTACCCGCTCGACGTGCTCACGCTCGTCGAGTCGATCCTCGAGAACCCGGACGCGGTCCTGCGCAAGCAGCTCGACAAGCTCAAGACCGAGCGCATGGGGCAGATGAAGGCCGAAGGCGTCGAATACGAGCAGCGCATCGCCGAGCTCGAGGCGATGGAGTGGCCGAAGCCACTGCGCGACTTCATCTACGAGACGTTCAACGCCTTCGCCGATCGCCACCCGTGGGTCGGCGGGACGAACATCCAACCGAAGTCGGTCGCGCGCGAGATGGCAGAGACGAACGCGAGCTTCGACGACTACGTGCGCGAGTACGGCCTGCAGCGCAGCGAGGGCGCGCTGCTGCGCTACCTGTCGCAGACCTACAAGGCGCTCGAGCAGACCGTGCCCGCGGCCGCGCGCAGCGAAGGCGTGCTCGATCTGCTCGCCGACATGCGCGTCACGCTGCGCGAGGTCGATTCGAGCCTCATCGACGAGTGGGAGGGCATGAAGGATCCGGGCGCGCGCGCCGTAAAGACGCTCGCCCCCGCACGCGTTCTCGACCTCGCCGAGGATCGCCGCGCCCTCACGGCGCGCGTGCGCGCCGACCTGCACAAGGTCGTGCGCGCGCTGGCGGCCCGCGACTTCGAGACCGCGGCCGCGACGCTCGTCTCTGACGTCGCCGAGCCGTGGACGGCCGAGCGTCTCTCGCGCGCGGTCGCACCGTTCTTCACGGCGCACAAGATCCTGCTGACGACGCCCGCGGCGCGCAGCCCGCGCCACACGGTGATCTCCGACCTCGGCCCGCGCCGCTTCCGCGCGCAGCAGACGCTCGTCGACCCCGAGGGCGACGACGACTGGTCGCTCGAGTGCGTGATCGACCTGACGGAGCCGAAGCCCGAAGGCACGCCGCTCCTCGAGCTGCAGAAGCTCGGCGTCTGACCTCGACCGGGCGAGCGCGCCGAGGTCCCCGCGTCCGGTCGGTCATCGGCGATGCAAGATCGCGCCGGCGCCCCCGACGGCCCAGACCTCTCGTGGACCGATCGGCCACACGTCGAGGAGGACTGTCCCCGTGCCGCTCCGAAGCGGAGACCACGCGCAGCCGTCCCAGTGCAGGATGGCCATCGAACGGAGCGCGTCGTGGCTTTCGACCCCGACGGCCCACACGTCGTCGGCGCCGCTCCCTCTGACGCCGAAGAGGCTGACCCCCGGGAACGCGAGGGGCAACGTCCAGGCTCGTCCGTCCCAGTGAACGATGCCGTCGAGGCCCACGGCCCAGAGGTCGTCCGCGCCGCTGCCCCACACGCCCGACAAATTTTGAAGGGCGCCGCTCTGCACCTTCGCCCACGCCTCGCCGTTCCACCGGATGAGGGTGCCGTTGAGACCGACGGCCCACACGTCATCGCGGCCGCTCCCCCACACGGCCGAGAGGCGCCATTTGGGATCCGACGACACGACGGACCAGGCGTCCCCGTTCCAATGGACGATGGCGCCGTCAGAGTAGCGATCGCCGCCGACCGCCCACACGTCGTTGGCGGCGCTGCCCCACACGCCGTTGAGGACCGTCTTCGTCCCGCTCGGGACGAGTGACCAGGCGTTCCCGTTCCAGTGGGCGGTGTTGGTCTCCAGACGACCGACGACCCACACGTCGTTCGAGGCGCTGCCCCACACGTCGTGGCCGCCGTTTACTCCGGGTGCGTGCGTCCACGCGGTCCCGTCCCAGTGCAGCGCCGTATCGCCGACGGCCCACACGTCGTTCGCGCCGCTCCCCCACACACCCGTGAGGTCCTTGTTCGTGAGGACCTTCGCGACGTTGCTCCAACGATCGCCGTCCCAATGAAGGAAGAGGCCATCGCCGCCGACCGCCCACGCGTCGCGTGGACCGCTGCCCGCGACGCTGAAGAAGAACGCGAAAACGTCCGTGCTCGCCGTGGACGAAGACCCCTCGACCTCGCTCCAACCCAAGCCGTCCCAATGAACGATCGTCCCGCCGTCGCTCACGGCCCAGACGTCGTTCGCACCGCTGCCCCACATGCTCCGAAGGTCGCCCGTCGCGTTGGTCTCCATGGGCGACCAGGCGACGCCATCCCAATGAACGACGGCGGTGCGATCGGCAACCGCCCAAACGTCGTTGGGACCGCTGCCCCAGACGTTCCCGATCGCCAGGTCGGTGCCGCTCGGGACGGACGACCACGTCGTGCCGTTCCAATGGAGGAACGCGCCGCCTCCTCCCGTGACCCAGACATCGTCGCGCCCGCTGCCCCACACCGAGCTCGTTCCGGTGTCCAGATCGTCGCGCGCCAGTGACCATGAGGCGCCGTTCCAATGCAGGATCGCGCCGCGCGCGCCGTCCCTGGATCCGACGGCCCACACGTCGTCGGGACCGCTGCCCCACACGCCTTGAAGATAGATGCCGCGGCCTCCCGCGACCGGCGACCAAGACGTGCCGTCCCAATGCAGGATGACCCCCGCCCAGCCGACGGCCCACACGTCGTCGGGACCGCTGCCCCACACGCCCGAGAGGTTCGTCGGCGCGCCGTTCGAACCGTCCAACCACGTGTGACCGTCCCAGTGCACGATCGAGGTGCCCACGGCCCACACGTCGTTCGGCCCCCCGCTCCACGCCGCGTTGAACTCGTTCCCCTCGGGCTTCGGGTTGGCCCAGCACCATCCGTCCGGGGAGCAGAAACCGAAGACGCCGTCCCCGGTCGTTCGAGTGACCGCGCCCGCGTCGACGACTTGGGCTCGGCCGGAGCACCGCGCGCCGCCGTCGGTGGAACCGCCGACGACTGCCCCGCCTCGACATCCAGCGAGAAGCACGAGAGCAACGATGACTCGGCTGCCGCGAAAGATCCAAGCCATGCCTTAGACGACCACGACGCCCGCGAAAAAAGAAGGCGCTCGATGTTCACGCTCGCTCGGAAGCGGCGCGCCGGCGAAGCGGCGCGCTCGCGAATCGGCGCGCTCGTGAATCGGCGCGCTCGCGAATCGGCGCGCTAGCGAATGGGATCGACGAGCGTGCCGGGCGACAGCTCGCGCGGCGGATCGGCGATGATCTCGTCGCCGACGTTGATGCCCTCGGAGATGAGCACCTCGTCCTTCGCCTCGACGATCGTGACGGGGCGGGGCTCGGCCGTGCCGTTGGGCGCCGCGACCCACACCCGCCCGACGACGCCCGTCTGAACCTCGACGGCCGTGCGCGGCAGCACGAACACGCCGTCGTAGCGTTTGCGCGCGAGGTGGAGCTGCTGCCCCGTGACGAGGCCCGCGTTCGTCGGCATCGTGACGATGAACTTGCGCAGCAGCGACGGCACGCCGGGCGGCGGCGGCCCCAGCGGCGGGATCGTGCAATCGACGAAGCGCGACTCGTTGGTCGCGGCCACGCCAGCGTCCTTCACCCCGGACGCCGCCTCCTGGCCGGGCGTCGTCACGGGCGTGCCGATGCCCATGACCTCGACGCGGCAGAAGTCGAGCTTCGTCGCCTTCGCGTAGTCCTCCTGATCCATCGTGAAGTCGCCGTGCAGGTTCTTGCCGCGCCACTTGATGGCGGGGGCCTTGGCCCCGGCGATCATCCCGACCTTCGACGGCGTGTCGAAGATGACGCCCGCCTCGGGCGCCCGCAGGACGAGCTTGGACAGCGCCGCCTGCGCGTCATCCATCATCTTCTTCCGCGCGGCGATCTTGTCCTCGACGTCGCGCAACGCGGCCTTCTGGCTGGGTTTGCCCGCCGCCTTGAGGCTGTCGCGCAGTTGCACGAACGCAGCCATCTTCGCCTTGTGCGTCGCGAGCTGGCCCTCGAGCGCGCCCGCGCCCACGAGCCGGCCCAGCGTGTCGCCCGCCGCGAACTTCGTGCCCGTGGGCAGCAGCTCGACGACCTTGCCCGTCGTGTCGAAGGCGAGCGAGCGCGACTCGAGATCGACGATCGTGCCCACCGTCGCGAACCAACGGTAGACCGTCGTCGGCTGGGGCGCGACGACGCGCAGCCGTTCGACGTGCGCGACGGGCGGGTGCTGCTTCATCCAATAGGCGTAGCCAGCCGCGCCGCCTCCCGCGACCACGAGGGCGATCGTAATGAAGGCGCCGGCCGAGCTGCGCTGTCGCTCGGGCGGCGGCGCGCGGAACCGCAGCGACACGTCCTCGAACGGCGCCATCTCGACCGAGTCGGGGCCGGGCGGCTGGCGGCGCTCGCCGAAGCTGCGCGACAGGGCCCCCGAGGTGCTGCCGCCGACGGCCTTGGGGATCCCCGACCCCGCCTGCGTGATTTTTCCCGAGAGCTCCGTCAGGGCCTCGGCCGACAGGTTGAGCGAATCGAGGGTGAGGCCGCCCTCGGGCGCGTTCACGGCGGCGGCGAAGCCCACCTGCGTCGGCGGGAGGTGGGCCGCTCGGGGCACCGCGGAGTTGACCTCGGTGACGCCGTCTTCGGGCTCGAGAAAGCCCAGCTCGGCGAGCTTGTTCGCGAACTCGTCGATGGCCTCGGGCGACATCGGCGTCTCGTAGTTCGCGACGGCCCAGGCGACGATCTCGTCGATGGGCTGCCCGTTCATCTGCTGCGCGAGGGCGTACTCGAACTCGTAGAACGTGAAGCTCGTGCCCGTCTGCAGATCGGTGACCTCGACCGTGGCCACTCCGTCCGTCTCCGTCGCGACCGCGTTCAGATCCATCCTGAAGCGAGGGCTCGGCTTGGACATCCGCGGGTCAGCTTACAGGCGACGATCGGGCAGGGGCAACATATAGTGCCCGCGCTGTGGCTCCCTCAGGTACCCGCTCGACCCACCAGACGCTCCGGTCTTTCGCCTACCGATCGGGCGTGCGCTTGCAGGGGACGATCATCTCGTGCGACGCGAACGCGGGCAGCGAAGTGATCTTTCTTTCGCACGCGACGCGCGACGCGCGCGCGCTGCCGCGGTCCCGCCACGGGCGCCGGCAGATCCTCACGACGGAGACGACGCTCGCCCTGCTGGGGAACGCGGGCGCGCGGCTGCGTCCCCACGCCTTGCTCGCGGGGCTCGGGCGTCCGTTCGCGCTCGGCGATCTTCGCGTCGAGTTGCTGCCCTCGGGGCACGCGCCCGGCGCGGCTGCGCTGTGGTGCGAGCGCGCCGCGCGCGGGAAAGATGGCCTCTCTCGCGTCCTTTACGCGGGGATCGTCGGCCCGGCGGAGACGGCGGCGATCCGACCCGCGGACGCCGTGTGCCTCGACGCGACGTTTGGCGCACGACGCTTCGCCTTCCCCACGCCCGCCGAGGCGCTCGCCGAGATCGTGGCGCTCGTGCGCGAGGCGCTCGGCGCGGGGCGCGCGCCCGTCGTGCTCGTCGAACCGGGCCCCGGGCTCGACGTCGCGGCGGCGCTCGCCCGGGCCGGCGTCGGCGTGCGCGCGGCGCGGCCGCTCGTGCAAGAGGCGGCGGCCTACGCGCGGGCGGGCCTTCCCGCGCCGACGCTGCAGCGCTTCGACGGCCGCCTGCGCGCCGACGAGGCGCTGCTGTGGCCGCCCGAGGCGCGAGACGCCGCGCGCCTCGGCGCGCTCACGACGCCTTTCTTCATTTTCGCTTCGGGCTGGGCCGCCGATCCGGAGACCTTCGCCGACGCGCGCGCCGATCGCGGCGTCGCGCTCGGCGACCGCGCCGACTTCGCGGGGCTGCTTCGCTACGTGGCGGCCACCGGCGCGCGGGAGGTCGCCCTCGCCGGCGCGACGAGCGAAGAGCTCGCCCTGGCGCTGCGCGAACGCGGCGTCCACGTCTATCCCGTGGGGGCACCACGACAGATCGCTTTGTTTTCCGGAGGAGAAGAACCACCGGCGCACGTTGTCTCGGCGGGGTGATCAGGGTAAATACAACTCCGTGTTCAACCTCGGGATGGGCGAGATCACCGTCATCCTGCTCCTCGCGCTGATTTTCCTCGGCCCCAAGAAGCTGCCCGATCTGGCGGCGGGCCTCGGCAAGATCATCAAGGAGATTCGGAAGGCTACGTCCGACGTCAAAAACGAGATCGCGCTCGACGACAGCTTCCGCAAGCCGTTCGAGGATCTGCGCGACGCCGTCACGCTGCACCCCGACGAGCTCAAGCGACGCGACATCCTGCACAAGGCGATCCTCGAGGCCCAGCAGCGCGACGAGGAGGCCGCGAAGGCCGCCGCCGCGAGCGGCGAGACCCAGGGCCCTCCCGACGGCCTCGAGAGCCCCGTGCAGGTCCTCGGCGTCTCGCACCCGGGCACGGAGCTCCCTGGCCCCCACGGGCACGATGCCCACGGACACGATGCCCACGGACACGATGCCGGCCACGCGCACGATGCCCACGGACACGATGCCGGCCACGCGCACAACGGCGCCAGCCCCGAGAGCCTGGCGAACGACACGATCGTCCAGCCGGCGCCTCCGCGCGGCGCGACGCTCGCGGACATTCCGACGCCCGAGCCCGTCGTGAAGCCGGCGGCGCTCCCGACGACGCGGGTCCCGGGACCGCCCGCCGGCGCCGTCGCGCGCGCGAAGCCCGCGCCCCTCTTCCCGCCGGCGGCGCCCGCGCCGCATTTGGCCGCAGCGACCGCGCACGCGCCGAACGCACCCGGGCCCAAGGGCGACAGCTCCGGCGTCACGCAGATCCTGAAAGAGGAGGACTTGATGCCGGGACCGACGGGCAGCGGGCCGCCGCCGCCGCCGCATCTGCCGGGCCTCGTCCGCCGTCCGACGCCGCCCCCGAGCCCGCTCAAGAGCGACAAGAAGAAGCCGTAGCTCCCCAACGACGCCGTAGCCTCAACGACGCCTGTAGCCCCAACGAGGACAACGCCCTTGTCGACCGCCGAACAAGAGACGCCGCCCGAGCCCGCAAACTCGGAAGATGCCCGCATGAGCTTCGTCGAGCACCTCTCGGAGCTGCGCCTTCGCCTGCGCAACGCCGCGATCATCTTCCTCGTCGTCATGATGGTGTCGTTCGTGTTCGTGAAGAAGTACTTCGCGATCCTCACGATGCCCGCGGTCCACGCCTGGACCGTTGCCCTCAAAGGCACGACGCCCACCTTCCACTTCGCGAGCCCGACCGAGCCGTTCTGGGTCTACACGAAGCTCGCGATGTACTGCGCGCTGCTCGTTTCGAGCCCGCTCATATTCTGGGAGCTGTGGAAGTTCATCGCGCCGGGCCTGTACCGCAAAGAAAAGCGCATGGCCCTGTCGATCACGATCGCCACGGCGGTGTGCTTCATCGGCGGCGCGCTCTTCGGCTACTTCGTCATCAGCACGCCGGCCCTCACGTACATGTTGTCGTTCGCCGAGCAGATGGACGGCTACGCGATCCAGCCGACCATCATGATGGACGAGGTCGTCGGCTTCATGTCGGCGATGCTGCTCGGCACGGGCATCGCCTTCGAGTTGCCGGTTCTCCTCGGCGTGCTCGGCTGGCTCGGCATCATCAAGTCGCGCCAGCTGTGGAAGTTCAACCGCTACGCGCTCATCTTGTCGACGGTCGTCGGCGGCGTGCTGACGCCGGGCCCCGACGTCCTGTCGCAGGTGCTCATGGCGGGCCCGCTGTTCGGGCTCTACAACGTGTCCATCCTGATCGTGTTCCTCATCGAGCGCGGCAACCGCGAGCGCCTCGAGAAGCTCGCGAAGGAGACCGGCGCCGACCTCGTGCCCGTCGACGACTCGGACGACAAGAAGAAGTAGCCGGCCCCGCTCGCGTTCACCAGCGACGAGCGTCGACGACGACAGCGCGGCAGGACAGCGGCGAAAATAGCGGCGAAAAAATTTGACGCGTTCGGAGCCCCGACGAAGATGAGTCAGGTGCTCTATGTTGGGCGACATATCCAAAGGTGAAAGACGCGCCCGCCGCGTCCCCAAGGGCTCGGTGCTGATCACGCCGAGCCGGCGCCGCGCCGCGGTCCCGGGGCTGCAGCGCCGGTTGCGCGCCGACGATGACGTCCCGGCTTCGGGGCAGATCGTCTTCCGCTTCGGAAAATCGGCGAGCCTGATCCTTCGGTAGGGCTCCATGTTCCGGTTGCTGAAGCTCTGCATGAGCCTCGCGGCGTTCCTCGTCGTCGCCTGGTTCGGTGCCACCGTGAAGCTCGGTGACCACACGCTGTTCGAGCACCTGCACGCGATCGGTCAGACGAAGGAGTCGCAGGAGCTCGTCGACGGCACGAAGAAGGCCGCCGAGCCGCTCGTCGACGACGTCAAGCGCCGCATCGGCAAGAACGACAGCAAGAACGACGGCAAAGCCGAAACCAAAACGGCGGGCCTGCCCACGCTGTCGCCCGACGCGGGCGCCGCGCAGGACGACTTCTCGCCCAACGAGAAGCGGCAGCTGCGCCGCCTGCTCGGTGCCGCCGAGCGCCACGCCAGCCGCGAATAGCGCCAGCCGCCCGCCGCTATGGCGTAAGCTGGAGCCGCGATGCGCGCCTCGGCTTCGATCGTGCTCGTGGCGTTGCTGTCCGCGGGCCCCGCGCGCGCCGAGCATCGGGCGCCGCTGTGGACGAATCAGGCGCCGCGCAAGCGGAGCCACGCGCCCCTGTCGAGCCTCGCCGAGCGCGCGCGGCTCGCCGTCGTCCACGTGCGCGGCGTCATCGACGACGACGCGTCGGAGGCGTCGGGCGAGGCCGGGCGCACGTCGATCGGCACGGGCTTTCTCATCCACCGCGCAGGCTTCATCGTCACGAACGAGCACGTCGTGCGCAACGTCGTCGACCTG
>JBBQJG010000207.1:0-11069 GCA_038325725.1 Polyangia bacterium
GCTCCCGGCCGCGTGGAAGGCCGCGCGTCAGGCCGCCGTCGCAGACGCAGTCGTCGAGCCCGCCGCCGCGCCCGTCAGCTGACCGCGCTGGTCAAGTCCGGCGTGCCTCGAACGCGGGGTGCGCCCCAGCGGACGGACACGTTCCGCCGTAGTTGCAAGGTTGCAAGTGTAGCGATGGCACCCGGCCCAGAACGCCGCCGTCGCGGCTGCCCTTTGGGTCAGGTCCGTCCGTAAACGAATTCTCGATCCTGGCCCTTGTGTTGGGAGGTAGCCGCGCGAGACCCTATGGCTCGGTCGCAGTCCCAAATAGAAAGAGTCGTTATGAAAACTAGTCTCGTCCTCGCTTCGATCGTTGCCCTCGCGAATGTGGTTGGCTGCAGTGGCTCGTCGTTGAACAGCGGAACCGCAGGAGCCGACGGCGGCGGAGCCGGTTCGACGGGCACGGCTGGGACGACGGGCGCCGCGGGGACGACCGACGTGGGCGGCGCCGGCACGACCGGCGCTGCCGGTGAGACGAGCGTTGCCGGCGCGACGGGGACCGCCGGCACGACGCCGACGGCCGGTACGACGGGGACCGCCGGCCAGAGCGGCACGGCGGGCGCGGCGGGCACGACGGCCGAGGGCGGTATGTCGGGGGGTGGAGGCGCCAGCGCGGGCGCGGCGGGCACGGCCGGCGTCGCGGGCGGCTGCGGCGTCGGCGGCACGACGGGCGCCGCGGGCACGGTTGGTACGGCGGGCATCTCCGGCGCCGGCGGGACGGGCGGCTCGGCCGTCATCGACGGCGGCGCCGTCGCGACGAACGCGGACGGAACCTGCAAAGCCATGGCCTTCAAACATTCGGGGGTCTGCGTCTGCCAGGCCGCCACGCCCAAAGCCTGCGCCACGTCCTGCGTCGATCTCCGCACGAACAACGACAACTGCGGCGCCTGCGGGAACGCGTGCGCGCCGCACGCAACCTGCAACGCCGGCGTGTGCGGCCCGTCGCCGACGACGTTCGTGGCCAAGCCCGTCGCCAATTGCGGGGCCATGTCGCTCGTCGCCGCGAACGGGACGCTCACCTGGTCCGACACGGGCAACAAGAAGGTCTTCCAAATGAGCACGTCCGCCGTGGGCGCCACGCCGACCGCGATCTCGAGGGGCGAGACGACTTCGCCCACGATCGTCGTCGTTCGAGGACCGACGGTGTTCTGGCTCGACGGTCGGGTGATTCGCAAATCAGTTTGCGGCGCGATCTCGGTCGTCACCACGAGCCCGGTCCCCATCCACGGCCTCGCGGCCTCCGCCGACGGCGGCACGGTCTTCTTCAGCACGGGCGACGGCCTGTCGCTGTCTACGATCGGCAAGGTCACGCGGGTGGCGGCCATCGGCGGATTGCCTCTGGACGTCGTCATCGAGGAGAAGATGGGGATCCCGGGAGCGCTCGCCAATTCGGGCTCGTTCGTCGTCTACCCGACGGACATCAATGGCGACGTCGACATCGCGACGATCGGCGCGACGCCCGCGCAGTGCTGGGCGTCGCTGGGCGAGGATGCCCCCGGCATGATGAACCTGGGCTGCAACCGCATCGCGCGGTCGCAAGGCTCGCTCAACCAGACCTTGATCCTCGCGTCGAGCAGCAGCGTCTTCTGGGCCGACGGCCACAACGTGAAGATGAACGCCCTCGGCGCGACGGCGCCGTCCTCGAACAAGGCGCTCGCGTCACCCGACAACAACGTTCAGGCGCTCGCGCTCGGCGGCACGAAGGTCTTCTTCACCGAGTTCGACGATGGCGCGCCGGCGACGGGCACCGTCCAGAAGGTGCCGATGCTCGAGGGGGCGAACTGGGTCGCGCTCGCGCGCAACCTCAACGGTCCCGCCTCGGTGGCCGTCGACGGCAATAAGGTGTTCTTCTCGACGAAGGACTGCGAGATCCAGACCATCCCGACCGGCGAGTGACGCGGCCCCATCGTCGGCGGTGCGCCGCGCACCAACAATAGACCACCAATCTTTTGTGTGGTGGCCTCCTCACGCCCCTCCCCGCGAGGAGAGGGTTTGCTCCTCACGGGCTCGCGGCCGAGGGGAAGAGCGTCGATTCCCGAATGCCCAGGTTCTGTGCCAACGACGTCCAGTAGGCGGAGTCAACCGCCCGCCTTATTGAAGGCGATCCCGAGATCGTAACGCCGCGACAGCCGCTCGCGTTCAGGACCACGGTTGCCACAACGCTTTCGCCGTGCGTGAACGCGATCGTATGGCTGAGGCCAACATCGGGGGGACAATTGGTGCGCCCCGGCGGAAAGTCCGGCAGCGCCAGCGTCGCGGCGTAAATGGCGCGTGAGGGAATCGGATCCGTCAGCGTGACATCGACGTTGGCCGACGTCGCGTTGTCGAGCAACCCCAACGACGTCGTGAGGTGCAGCCCCGTAACGGTGTCCTCCGGCGGCGAGCTCGCCTCTCCGCACCCACCGACCAGCGCGACCAAGCAACCAATCACAAACAATCGGTTCATTCGTCCCTCCCTTCGTCCCACAACCGACGCACCTTAACAGCCTCAGTAGGTCTCTGTCGCGTCCAAGGAGAACTGGCAGTTCTCGATCAGGTTGTCGCAGATGATGGCGATCGCATAGTCGCCCGCTGGCAGCGGGCCGCCGTCCGAAATGGTGCTCACGTTCTGGTGCAGCGGCGAGGCGCTCCGGTACGACTGTCCGTTCTCGAAGAAAGTCAGCTCGGACGCGTCCACGATCGACACGTCCCAATGGTCGGGGCTCGTCGTCGAGCGGTTCGTCACTCCATAGGAAAAGTCCGCGTCGTACGGCAGGCTGAAAGGTGCCTCGAAGACCTGACCGGCCTCGATCGTCTCCGACTGGTTCGAGAACAAGGAGTAGGTCTTGATGACGTGCCCGGGGGCCGTCGGATCCGACCCGCCTGCCGATCCACAGCCCACGAGCCCGACCACCGCACAGACCAACATCAGTTTCCGCATCCGTCGCCCCCTCCCAAGTGGTTTGAATCGCCGGCGCGGGTTGTATCCCGTTGGTTGCCTCCCCGACGAGCTCATTGGTCACTGCGTTGCCGATCCCCCAACTAGGTCGGTTGGTCGACGAGGCGAACGTCGATCTCGAGCGTGCCGCCCAGGATCTCGGCGTAGCCGCGGCACAGCTCGATCGCGTCGTCCATTCCGGGGAGGTCCATGACGGCGAAGCCGCCGATGAGCTCCTTCGACTCTGAGAACGGTCCGTCGACCACGCGGAGATCGTTGTTGGTGAACACGAGGCGCTTGGCCTTCGCGCTCGGCTGGAGCTGGAGGTCGCGCACGAGCACGCCGGCCTTGCTCATCTCCGTCTTGAGGCGCGTGAGCTCGGCCTTCTGCTTCGGCGTGCGCCCGTCTGCCTCCGTCGTCGCGTCGGCCTTTTCGATCAGCAGCATCTGCAGGGGCGGGTTCTCGGGCGCCGGCATGAGGCCGATGTCCCACGGCTCGTTGATCTTCCCCAGCTCGAGCTCGCCGTCGCCGAGGATCTTTCCGTAACGCTCGGCCCAGCCGATGGCCTCGTCTCGCGTGCGTACCTTGAGCAGCAACGTCGCGGCCGGCAGCTCGTGCTCGCCGCGATACGGGCCGTGCTTCACCGTGCACTGCCGGTCGCGGAAGACCAGCCGCGTCCGCGTCTTGCTGCCGGCGAGGCCCGCGCCGTCGACGAGGCGACCGGCCTGCGCGTGCCCGCCAATGAAGGCGCCCATGCGATTGACGAGCTCCATGGGCGGCGCCTGCCCAGCCTCGGTCTTCGGATCGTTCTTGTGCATGATCATGAAACGCATAGTCGGCTCCTAGCGAGTGCGGGTGGGTGAAAGGAGGAGCGCACGCAGCCGCGCGCTGCGCAAGGTGTACGCGATCCAGAGCAGCGCGCCCATCGCGACGGGAAACCAGAACGATCCGCCGGCGTGAACCTGAGTCGCCGTCGCGCCGCCGAGGTACGCCGTCAACAGCGCCGCGCCGACCAGCTCGGTCCGCGGAATCAAGTGCAGCAGCGTCGACAACGCGAGCACCAAGCCGAGCGGGCGAAGGGTCTCGACGGGGAAGCCGATCTTTCGCGTGCCTTCGACGTACACCGCGAGCGGGATCAGCTTGCCGATCGCGTCGACCATCAAAAAGGCGACGATGAGGCCGGTCAGCACGCGGCCGGTCCAGACCAGCGCGCGTGAGCCGCCCAGGGTGAGCTGCGGGGGGGAAGCGAGCACGTTCTCCATGACTGTCCTCCGGGTCGTTCGTGAATCGGTGCCGGCACCGCCGGCGCTTCATCGATACGGCGAACGACGCGGCCGCGAATCGACACGGCGGGCGATCTTTTTTCAAGCTCGCGAAACTACTGCGATTGCTTCTTCGCGGCCGCGGCCTTGGGCGCGATCAGCAACAGGTCGGGCACCGGGTAGCCGCCCGCGACGTCGACCTTGGTCTTCCCCACGGCCAACGTGAGCTGCGTCGACGGTCCGCCGTCGAGGGCGAGCGCGGCTTCGAAGCCGGCGGCGGCGAGGCGCTGCGCCAGCTCGTTCGCGTCGATGGGCGCGTCGACGATGACGAGCGTGAGGCGGTGGCCGCCGTGATCGAGCGCGACGGCCGTGCGGCGCGCGCGCTGCGGCTTGAGGCCGAGGGCGGCGCCAGTAACGACGAGGCGCGGGCCGACCTGGATCGCGCCCGACGCCGCCAGGCCCGTGAGCTCGCGCGTGTGAACGATCCGAGCGAGCCCGTCCGACAGGAGCAGCACGCCCCAGTCGGCGTTCGGTCGCAGCGTCGAGCGCGTCGCGCCGCTCGCGATGCGCAGGCCCAGCGGCGCGCGGTGCTCGTCGAAGAAGCCTCCGTTGACGACGGCCGCCGCGCCGGTGCGGGTGCGCAGCTGCGCGGCCGTCTCGGGATGTGGCGGCGCACCGACCCCCACGACGACGTCGGCCCGAAAGCGCGCGAGGTCGAAGCGATACAGCTCGATGCGCGTTTGTCCGTCGGCCGCGAGCAACGTCGCCCGCTCGGCCCCCGTCGCCATCGCGCTCCAGCTCGGCGCCGGCGACGCGGGATCCGCGCCCGAGCGCGACGGGCTTGCGAGGACGACGAGCCCCAGCGCGGCCAACGCGATCAAACGACGTACGGGCTTGCGTTCGCGTACCTTCATGCCCCTCGGAGCGAGCACCCTAGCTCGATTCGACGAGGCCTACGAGCGCCTCCTCGAGAATGACGTGCGCTATCGCTTCGTGATCGACATGGCGTCGCTGAAGGAGTCTCGCGAGCACCGAGCGATGCCCTGCCCGTCGGTCGACGTGCCTACCAGCAGGTCGTCATCAACGACGGCACCGTGGGATCCGACAACGCCTGCGTCACCGGATCCACCCAGACGGCGTTTCCGTTCGCGACGGTCAGCAGCCCCGGCGCGTTCAGGCCGGGCACGAGCGTCATGACGTGTCCACCGCCGACGGGGAGCCGGTTGATGGAATCCGACGCGAAGTACAAATCGCCGCCCTCGACCGCCAGCGAATGGGCGCCGTGAGCCACGAGCGTGCGCACGTTTCGTCCGTCGAGATCGGCGCGCGCGATGTGTCCGTCGGCGAACGTCCCCTCGGGCGGATCCTCGACCCAAAAGAGTCCGCTGCCGTCCGCGACGAGGCTCCACGGGTTGCCGATGTTGCTGACGAGAGTCTGAGGCGCGCCGCCAGCTGTCGGAATCTTCACGATGACGCCCTTGCTCGGGCTCGCGCTCAGCCCGTCGTACGCCGCGACGTAGACGAAGCCGGCGTGCACAGCGACCGCGTTGACGCCCAAGGCCCTCGGCAACGCGAGCGCGCTCTCCGCGCCGTCGGCCACGGCCACGCGTGTGATCCCTGGGCCGTACCCGGGGAAGTAGATCGCGACACCGTCCGTCGCCGCGCCGTCGACATTGAAAGGCTTGTCGAGGACCAGCGTGGGAGCGCCCCCCGCCAGCGGCACCGCGTACAACGCCGACGTGCCCGGTTGCTTGCCTTGCGCGTCCGGGCGGCCCACCGGGTGCTCGGCCGAAAAGTAGACGGCTTGTCCGACGACGATCAAGCCGCGCATGCCGCTCGCCTGCGTCAGCGTCAGCGGCGGCGTGCCCGCGAGGGAAAGCCGCTGCAGCGTCCTCCCCGTGGCGAGCACCGCGCCGTCGGTCAAGTAGAGCGCGCTGAAGAGCCCCTCGGAGAGCGTGCGGGGCTGCAACGCGGTCGCGCCCGCGGGACAGCTCGACACACTGGACGTGGCGGCCGTCGGCGTCGTCACGAGGCCGTTGGTGGCATCTCCACAGCCCGCGAGCGCGAGGAGCACGGCGATCGAAAGCTTGCGAAGAGTCATGGACGTGAGCATACGCCCCTACCGTTTTGTCCACACCTCGAGCCAATCATTGCCGGCGGCCTCCTCTCCGAGGAACTCGAAGGCGTCGGGGGGCACGCGGCCGCCGAGACCGCTGAACGTCACGACGACGCCGGGCCGCGACAGCGCGGCCAGCTTCGCCAACGTCGTGCTCACGAGGCGCCGATACGTCGCGCGCGAACGTTCGAGGGTGTCGTCGATCGGACGAAGGTTGCCGCTGACGTGCTCGAAGAATGGATTGTAGAGGTAGATGCCGTCGAAGCCTTCGAACGGAAAGTCGTCGACGTTCGCGTGAACGAACGTCGCGCGCGAAACACCGAGCGTCTTCGCCGCGTCGCGCGCCACGACGACGAGATCTTCGCGGAGCTCGACGCCCACGAACGTGGCGTTCGTGCGCTGCGCGCCGACCAGGCAGAACTTGCCCACGCCGGAGCCCACGTCGAGGATCCGCGTCGCGCCCGCCTCGACGAGCCTCGCGGCCGCGCGCGCCGCCACGTCGACAGGCGTCCAGTGCCGCTTCGACAAGCCCCGGATCCGCCCGTCGTAGACGACGGCGTCGAACGCAGCGTCTTCTGGGGTCCTCGGGTCGTAACGCTCGGCACGCGAAGCGGTCACGGCGATGCCGGCAATCTATCAGACGGGCCGCGCGTACGGCCGGCTTGAATCGCCAGCCGCGCCCCGACGAACGGCATGGGGACCGTCGTCGGAGCGCGATTGACGAAGGCGGCTACGGAGGCGACGGGAAGACGCCGGCCGTGCAAATCATGTACGTCAGCCCGTTCGGGGTGACGGCGCGCAGGTCCGGGAGCGCGAACGTCGTGACGCCGTCGCCGCCGAAATTCGTACCCAGGATCGAGAACAACGCGACGTTCGTGTTGATTGCCAACACCTGGCCAAGCGCGGGCATGCCGTTACCAACGACCGACGCGGTGAGGATCAAATCGCCCAGGGTGCATTGCGCGCCGCGACCAGCGCTGGCCGTGCCCGTGTTCGTGCCAAACAAAGCCGCCGTGCCCGCCGGACCTGCGGGTCCCGTCGCGCCCCGCGGTCCCACGGCCCCCATCGCTCCGACGGGGCCCACCGGCCCCGGCGTTCCGGCGGGTCCTTGCGGTCCCGTCGCGCCCCCGAGGCCCGCCGGTCCCTGCGGCCCCACGGGGCCACCGACGCCGGGGAGCCCCATCGGCCCCTGCGGGCCTGAGGGGCCGACCGGGCCCGAGGGACCCTGCGGCCCGGGGGGACCCTGCGGTCCGACCACGCTGCCGCCGGCTCCACCGGAACCCGTGTTGCCACCGGCGCCCGCGCCGCCGCCGCCGCCGGCGCCCGCACCGCCGCTGCCACCGCCACCACCGCCGCCGCTCTTGCAGTTGGCGCCCGTCCCCGTGAAGTTGGCGGTGTGATTCACGCCGATGTGAGTGAAGCTCTGCGGCGCCGAGAACGTGCAACCCGTGAGCGTCGCCGTGACCGTGTAGTTCTGTCCGGTCGAGAGCGTGAACGAGTACTTCCCGCTCGCGTCCGTCTGGGCGCTGACCGTCGCGCCGACCGAGATGCTCACCGTAGCGCCCTGAAGCGCGCCGCTGGGGCCGGTGACGGTGCCCGAGATCGTCGCCGTCGTGATCGCGGACGACAACGTCTCGACGTTCGCGCTCGACGCCTGGTCGGAGCAACCCAAGGACGCAAGGGACGTCAACGACATCACGAACGCCGGAATCAACAGCACGCCACGGGCGCGCTCTCCACGGACTCGGTTCATTTTCATGGCTCTATCTCCCAGACAGGTTGGTGAACAACGGTGTTCCCTCGCCCGCCCGGAGTACCACATCGCGACGACGACCAAGCCGTGAACTCGCTCGTTTACGCGAAGTTTTTTCGTTCGTTATAAACGATCCGAGAAATGTATCGACGAACGCGCAATCGAGCGTCGCTTCACACGCCCACCCGCGACAAATTGCCGCAGGGATTGTCGACGATTCGCGCGGGTCACGCCGGACAGGCGACGGCGCACGTCAACGGATCGCACAGGTGAACGCAGCCCGCGGCCACGTCGCAGATGTCGGTCGTGCAGGTGTTCTGATCGTCGCAGTTGGCATCGTTGGGCGCGCTGGCGCACTTGTGGTTGGCGTTGCAGACGTCATCCGTACAGGCGACGCCGTCGTCACACCCGCCGCAGTTCAGCGTTCCCCCGCAATTGTCGGGAATCGCGCCGCAGTCGCCCGCGGCGCACACCTTGAGGGGCGTGCAGCCGCAGACGTTCGCGGGGCCACCGCCGCCGCACGTCTTCGGCGACGCGCACGTGCCGCAGCTGAGCGTGCCGCCGCAGCCGTCGGCGATCGAGTTGCAGTTCTGCCCGCCCGGACAGGTCGTGGCCGGCGTGCACCCGCACTGATTCGTAACGCCCGCGCCGCCGCAGGTGTTCGACCCCGTGCACGTCCCACAAGCGATCGTGCCGCCACACCCGTTGGGCGCCGTCCCGCAGTTCTGTCCCGCGGGGCAGCTCGTCGCCGGCGTGCACCCGCATTGATTCGCCACGCCCGCGCCGCTGCAGGTGTTCGGGCTCGTGCACGTCCCGCACGCGATCGTGCCGCCGCACCCGTTGGGCGCCGTCCCGCAGTTCTGCCCCGCGGGGCAGGTGGTGGCCGCCGCGCAGCCGCACTGATTGGGCACGCCCGCGCCAGCGCAGGTGTTCGGGCTCGTGCACGAGCCGCAGGCGACCGAGCCGCCGCACCCGTCGGAGATGCCGCCGCAGTTCTTGCCGGCGGGGCACGTCGTCGCGGGCGTGCAGCCGCAGACGTTCGTCATGCCGCTGCCCCCGCAGCTGTTCGGCGACGAGCAACTGCCGCAGGAGATCGACCCGCCGCAACCGTCGGGCGCGCTGCCGCAGTTCTGACCCGCGGGGCAGCTCGTCTTCGGGATGCAGCCGCAGACGTTCTCGCTGCCGGCGCCGCCGCACGTCTGCGGGATCCCACAGACGCCGCAGTCGAGCGTGCCGCCGCAGCCGTCGGGGATCGAGCCGCAGTTCTTGCCCTGCGCCGCGCACGTCGTCTTGTCACAGCAGACGTGCGCCGCCGTGCAGGTCTGCGACGTCGTGCAGCTGCCGCAGTTGAGCGGGGTGCCCCCACAGCCGTCGGGGATCGAGCCACACGTCATGTTCTGCGCCACGCACGTCGTCGGCACGCAACCGCACACGTTCGTCGCGCTGCACGTCTTGGGCGCCGTGCAGCTGCCGCACGCGATCGTGCCGCCACAGCCGTTCGAGATCGTGCCGCAGTCCTTGCCTGCGGCGGTGCACGTCGTCGGGGTGCATCCGCACACATTCTCGGTTCCGCTCCCGCCGCAGCTGTTGGGCGCGGTGCACGCGCCGCAGGGGAGCGTGCCGCCGCAGCCGTCGGCGAGCGGGCCGCAGTTCTTCCCCTTGGCCAAGCACGTCGTCGGCGTGCACCCACACACGTTCGCCACGTTACCCCCGGCGCAGCTCTGCGGGCCCGTGCAGGTGCCGCAGTTGAGCGTGCCGCCGCAGCCGTCGCCGATGCTGCCGCAGTTCTTGCCTTGCGCCACGCACGTCGTCGGCGTGCACCCGCATAGATTGACGACGCCGACGCCGCCGCACGTCTCGGGCGGCGTGCACGAGCCGCACGAGATCGACATCCCGCAGCCGTCGGAGATGCCGCCGCAGTTCTTGCCCTGCGCCGCGCACGTCGTCGGCGTGCACCCGCACACGTTCGCCACGTTCGCGCCCGCGCACGTCTGCGGTGCCGTGCAGGCCCCACACGTGAGCGTGCCGCCGCAGCCGTTGGGAATCGAGCCGCAGTTCTTGCCCTGCGCCACGCACGTCGTCGGCGTGCACCCGCACACGTTCGCGACGTTCGTGCCCCCGCACGTCTGCGGCGCCGTACAACTTCCGCACGGCAGGGTCAGGCCGCACCCGTCGGAGATCGAGCCACAGTTCTTGCCTTGTGCCGCGCACGTCGTCGGCACGCACGGAAGATCGCCACAGACGTTGGGCGCGCCCGCGCCGCCGCAGACCTGCGTGCCCGCGCACGTGCCGCACGAGATCGTGCCGCCGCAGCCGTTGGCGATCGTGCCGCAGTTCTTGCCTTGCGCCGCGCACGTCGTCGGCGTGCATCCGCACACGTTCGCGACGTTCGCCCCGCCGCAGCTCTGCGGCGCCGTGCACGTCCCACAGGTCAGCGTGCCGCCGCAGCCGTTCGCGATCAAGCCGCAGTTCTTGCCCTGCGCCGCGCACGTCGTCGGCGTGCATCCGCACACGTTCACGACGTTCGCCCCACCGCAGCTCTGGGGCGCCGTGCAGGCCCCGCAATTCAGCGTGCCGCCGCAGCCGTTCGGGATCGAGCCGCAGTTTTTGCCCTGCGCCGCGCACGTCGTCGGCGTGCATCCGCACACGTTCGCCGCGCCCGCGCCGCCGCAGGTCTGCGGCGCCGTGCACTCGGCGTTCGTGCAGCAGCTGCCCGGCGGCAAGCACATCGCCCCGCACGACAGGCCCGCCATCGCGACGTGGCTGCATCCTGTGTCGCCGCGGCAAGCGTCCGCCGTGCACGCGTCGGCGTCGGTGCAGCTCTCGAACGTCGCGGCACCGCATGTGCCATTGCCCGTGCACGACGGCGCGCGCGTGTAGTTGAGCCCCGTGCACGACGTCTTCGGCGTGCAGCGATCGGCGGGATCGGGCTGATCCTTGTCGACGTTCTGGCAGGTGCCGGCCGTGCTGGGGGTCTTGTTG
>JBBQJG010000208.1:0-11041 GCA_038325725.1 Polyangia bacterium
GAACGGCGAGTACGCTTCGGCCCGCACGGACCAGAGCGTCAACGCCCAGGCCTCGGGCGTCGGCTCCTACGAGCAGTTCGACATCATCGACGCGGGCGGTGGCTTCGTCGCCTTCAAGTCGCACACGAACAACCTGTACCTCGCGGCCGACCTGGGCATGAGCTCGTCGGCGCCCCCGATTCGCGCTCGCTCGTCCTCGGTTGGCGATTGGGAGAAGTTCACCCTCGAGGTCCAGACCGATGGCAAGTTCGGCATCAAGGCGAACGCCAACGGCAAGTACGTCGCGGCGGTCGGTGGCGGCGCGAACGCCAACCTCCAGGCCATCTCGTCGACGGTCGCCCAGACGTCGACCTCTTGGGAGAAGTTCACCTGCCAGTAAGCAGCTGAGCTGAGACACCTCGTCTCTCTAGAAGCGGCCTCGGTTCGAAAGAACCGGGGCCGTTTGCTTTGCGTCACGCGCCGCGCGGCAGCTCGAGGAAGAACCCGCCGCTTCGAACACGCCGGTGTTCAACGTCCCCGTGTCAGGTGATCGTCTCGGCGACCCCGCTTTTGCGGAGCAGGCCGGACACGCTGTGCTCGAGCTCGTCTTCCATCGTGCGAACCTGTTCGAGGGCCGCTTCGAGAGAGCCGGACTCGCGCGCTGACCCGAGGGCCATGAGCATCTCGACGAAGGCGAGGTGTTTCCCGAGGTTCGAGCATCTGTTGACGGCCTCGGTGAGCGCCTCGCGCGACGCCGCCGAGGTGGGGGCCGAAAGGTCGCCGACGGTCAGGCGCGACAGGTGGCCTCGCGTCGCGGAGGGCCCCGTCGAGCTCCGACGACCAGCGGCGGAGGCGGCCGGCTCATCCTCCCACTCCGGGGCTTCGCCAGTCCTAGCGACGAGGACCTTCGAATAGCCGGGGATCGTAGGCATGCGGAGTGTCTCCTAGAGTGAGGAACGAAAAGGGTCCGGGTGCGCGGACGACTCACCGTCACATGGCCGGGATCAAAGCATTTCATGAAGAAATTTACATCCCTGGAAGTCGAGGTTGCCCGAATCCGCCGGTCGGGGGTTTCGAGTGCCATGAGCCCACACCCGAACCAGCTTTCTGCCTACGGCCCCCGCCGTCGTCTGATGATCGTGGCGGCCTTCCTCGCCTCGGCGGCGCTCGGCGCCAGCTGCACGGGTGACTTTGGTGGCGACACCCCCGAGGTCGCGACCGTTCACGAGGAGATCATCGGCGGCGCGACGATCACGAACGCGACGCGCCGGTCGATCGGGCTGGCGGACTATTCGATCCCCGGCGAGGGCTGCTCGGCTTCGATGCTCGACTCGGACTGGGCCATCACGGCGAGCCACTGCGTCGACTGGGTCACGCCCTCGAACAACCTCGTCCAGGTCCCGCGCGCCGACGGCACCCTGGACGCGCGGACCGGGACCGTCGCGATCCGCGCCGGACTGTTGGACATCGCCATGGTCAAGCTGAGCACGCGCCCCTCGACGTGGCCCACGATCAACCACGCGCTGCCAACGGCGGCGCCGAGCTCGCTCGTCGGCAAGGAGATCGATTGCTACGGCCGCGGCGTCAGCGGGTACGCCCAGCCTTCGGGCGTCGTCAACGACGGCCTGTGGCGCATCCTCTCGAAGACGATCGAGCTCTACGATCCGCCCAGCGACTTCCTGATGTTCTCGGCGGAAGGCAATCCGGGCCACGAGGTCGTCGCCTGGGGTGACTCGGGCGGCCCCTGCTACGTCAACGGTCAGCTCGTGGGCACCGTGAAGGGAGGAGACTTCACCTGCACCGATCCAAACAACTGCGAGGCGACGACCACGAACATCAAGTCCGGCTGGATCGCCGCGATCCAACCGCAATCGAGCTACCTCGACGAGGCGCGCAGCCGGTCGAACGCGACCTTCGCGCTCATCGGCTCGGCGGCGACGCCGCTCCAGAACGGGTGGACCACGACGTCGTACAACACGGCCTTCGCCGGGTACACGGTCATCGGCGGCACCGTTCACCTGCGCGGAGCGCTCATGAACCCCAGCACGTCGTCGTCGGCGACGATGTTCACGCTGCCGCCCGCGGCACGCCCGTCGGCGACCGTCTACGTGCCGACGAACCTGTTCGCGGCGAGCAAGGGCCGGCTCGTCATCGACACGCAAGGCAACGTCAGGGTCGAGGCCGAGACGCAGTACGCGGACGCGACGCGGTTCACGTCGCTCGACGGCATCTCATTCGAACGGCTCACGACGGGTCACACGAAGCTCACTCTGCAGAACGGCTGGACGACGACGCCCTTTGGCACCCGCCCGCCCGCCGTCGCCGACTACGGCACCGCGATCCGCTTCGAGGGTGCGATGGCGAACGGCACGGGCGCGGCGCCCTTCACGATGCCCGCCGGCTTCCGGCCGAGCTCGCGCGTCTACCTCCCCGTCGATCTTTGCCTCGCGCGAAAAGGCCGCCTCGTGATCGAGCCGTCGGGCTCCGTGACCCTTTACGGAGAGAAGGCCTGGTCCGACGCGCAGTGCTTCACGTCGCTCGAAGGCGTGTGGTTCCCCAAGAGCACCTCCGGGTTCACGGCGCTGCAGCCGCTCAACGGGTGGGCGACGTCGCCGTACGCGACCGCCGCGCCCGCGCTGCGGAACGTCGGCGGCATCATCACGTTCGAGGGCGCCATCACCTCGACGGGGACGTCTACGCAGGCGTTCCTGCTCCAGCCCGCGTTCCGCCCGGCGACGACGGTGTATATCGAAGCCGACCTGTGCGGCGCGACGAAGGGGCGCATCATCGTGAAGCCCACGGGGGAGGTCTCGGTCAACCCGTTTGGCGGCACCTTCAGCAACGCGAGCTGCTTCACCTCGCTCGACGGCCTCGAGTTCGGGATCTGACGCTGCTGGATCAGCCGCGCCACTGGGGTTCGGGGAGGTGTTTGAAGACCTCCCGAACCCCATCGCTCCACTGTTTGCTGAGCGCGACGAAGTACGGATCGCCCTCTTCGAAGCGGTAGCGCTTCCGCACGACGAGCGTGTCGCGTTCGTAGCAGATCAGATCGATCGGCATCGCCACGGACAGGTTGCTGCGCATCGTCGAATCGAACGAGACCAGCACGCACTTGGCGGCGTCCATGGGCGTCGTCGACGCGCTGACCACACGATCCAAGATGGGCTTGCCGTATTTGGCCTCGCCGGTCTGGAAGTAGCGGGTGTCGGCGCCCGATTCGATGAAGTTGCCCTCGGCGTAGATTCGAAAGAGCCGCATGAGCTCGCCGCGAATCTGGCCTCCCAAGATGAACGAAGCGTTGAACGCCAGATCGTTCTTCTCGAGGTGCTCCTTGTCGCGCCGCTCGGTCTCGCGCATGGCGTCCGACACGACCCGCGCGACGTCGAACATCGTCCGCGCGGTCCACAGCGTGGGCCCGCCGTCTTCGACAGCCGCCCGTTGCGTGAGCACGCTGATGACGGCCTGGGTTCCCGCGAGGTTCCCGGAGCTCAACAACACGAGCACGCGATCGCCCGGGCGCTCGAAGACTGTCATCTTGCAGAACGACGCGAAGTTGTCGACGCCCGCGTGCGTGCGAGAGTCCGAGCCGAGCACGAGCGCATCTTTGAGGAGCACGCCTACGCAGTAGGTCACGCGCTCTCCTTCGAGTCGGGCGCCCTCACGAGGTCACCTCGTCGGTCCACACGCGAAAGGACTGCAACGTGTTGGGGCCGAAGGTCGTCGAGATCGCGACGTCGGCGGCGTCGCGTCCGCGCGCGATGAGCACGCGGCCCACGCGACGGACATTGTTTCGGGGGTCAAAGGTGTGCCACGCGCCGTCGAGGAACGCCTCGAACCAACCCGCGAAGTCCATGGGCGACGGATCCGGAGGCCGGCCGATGTCGCCGAGATAGCCGGTGCAATACCGCGCCGGAATGTTCATCGCGCGGCAAAACGCGATCGCCAGGTGGGCGAAGTCGCGGCACACCCCCCGACGCTCGTGGAAGACCTCCCAGGCGGTCTTGGTCGGGTTCGCGAACTGATAGCCGAACTGGATGTGCTGGTGAACGAAGTCGCAGATCGTCTGAACCCGCGCCCAGCCGAAGGGCGCCCCCGAGAACAACCTCCACGCGGTCTCCGACAGCTTGTCGGTCTCGCAGTAACGACTTCCCAGCAGGAAGACGAGCGTCTCTTCGGGGAGCTGCTGGACGACGTGCTGTCCCGCCTGCGGGAACACGGGGTCGAGCGCGCCCGTGTCACGAACGAGGGCCTGCCCCGTCACGCAGAAGTTGCCCTGAGGCGCCACGAGGCGGGTGCACCAATTGCCGAAGCCGTCGCGATAAGCCGCCGTCGGCACCGACGGCGTCGTCATCATGTGGTCCGGACGAATCAGATCGGACGCGCGGCTGTGATGAACGTGAAGCGTGAGAATCATCGGCGTCGGCTGCGGACATTGATAGTTGAGCTCGTAGCCGACGGAGATCTGCATCTTCTGTGTATCTGCTCACCGGGCGGCTCGAAAGACAATGAGGAAGTCCCTTGCCGACCCAGTGGCTTTTGCGAATGGTTCGCACGAAGGCACGCGTATATGAGGTACGGGTGAGTGTTTGATGCGCGCCGACAAGGACCTGTGTCCCAACCTCAACCATCGGCGCGCCCTCGCGCCCGTTCGATTTTGCCCGAGCTGCGGCGGCGTCGTGAACGCCAAGGTGAATCTCCTCGTCTGCGCCTCCGCTCAGCACGATGCCCAGCGTCGAAACCAAGCCGTGTTCTGCGTCGACTGCGGCGAGCGGCTCGCGACGCGTCCCGGTTGAGCGCGCGCACGGCCCACCAAGCTCGTCGCCCGCCGCAGGTTTTTCCGACGCTTGCTAAGGGAAGTTCCGCATTGTCCGTTTGCGTGCCCGCGGGGGAGAACCGGGCGATGATCGCAGCAGATCTCAAGACCAAGATTCCAGAGGTCCTGGAGAAGCAAGAAGCCGGCATCCTGACCGATTGGATGAAGGAGCAGGTGGTCGCCACCACCGTGAGGCCAGACCTGCTGAAGGAGGGCGAGCTTCGCGAGCAGTCTGGGCAATTCCTCCAGTTGATCCGCGTCGCCGCCCGCGGCAACAACCTCATGGACATCCAGGGGCCGAACTGGGTGCCCCTGCGCGACATGCTCGGCGACCTGAGCCGGTCTCGGGCCATCCAGGGCTTCACGTCGTCCGAGACCGCCACCTTCGTCCTGTCGTTCAAGCAGCCGCTCTTCACGCGGCTGCGGCAGAGTCACGACAACCTGGATGGGCTCGCCGAGGATCTGTGGCGAGCGACGGCGCTCCTCGACAAGCTGGGCCTGTACACCACCGAGGCGTTCATCAAGTCGCGCGAGGACATCATCGGGCGGCAGGCCAAGGAGATGTTCGAGCTGTCGAGCCCGGTCGTCGAGCTGTGGCAAGGCATCTTGGGACTGCCGATCATCGGCACGCTGGACTCCAAGCGCACGCAGCTCGTCATGGAGACGTTGCTCGAGCGCATCGCGCAGACGCAGGCGCAGTTCGCCATCATCGACATCACAGGCGTTCCCACCGTCGACACGCAGACGGCGCAGAACCTTCTCAAGACGGTGAACGCGACCCGCTTGATGGGCGCCGAATGCATCATCTCGGGGGTCCGCCCCCAGATCGCGCAGACGATGGTTCACCTCGGCGTGAACCTCACGGGCGTCATCACGAAGTCGACGCTCGCGGGCGCGCTCGCGGTGGCCTTCAAGCAGCGCTCGCTGGCCGTCAAGTCGATCTGACCTCCTATGGAACGCATCCCCATCCTGCACATGGGCGAGCTGTTGCTGGTCACCGTTCAGGTGGACATGTACGACAAGCTCGCGACGGCGCTGCAGGACGATGTCTGTCAACGCATCGCCGACACCAAGGCCCGGGGCGTCCTCATCGACATCTCGGCGCTCGACACGGTGGATTCGTACATCGCCCGCATCATGGGGGACATCGCGCAGATGGCGGGCGTCCTCGGCGCGGACACCGTGCTCGTCGGAATGCGCCCCACGGTGGCCATCACGCTCGTCGAGATGGGGGTCTCGCTGCTCGGCATCCGAACCGCGCTCAACGCGGAGCGCGGAATGGCCCTCCTGAACGCCGGGGCCTTGGGAGAGCCCTCGGATGCCTCAGGTCAAGAGTGAGACCCTCCCCATCGCCAACGAGCCCGACCTGGTCCTCGTGCGTCGGGCGGTGCGGCAGGTCGCGGACGAGCTCGGTCTCAACATCTTGAACGGAACGAAGATTGTCACGGCCGCCAGCGAGCTGGCGCGAAACGCGCTGATCCACGGTGGGGGGGGCAGCGTTTGCATCGAGACCTGCCTCAGGGGGGGTCGCTGGGGCCTTCGGCTGACCTTCGAGGACAAAGGTCCAGGGATCCCGGATCTCGAGCTGGCGATGACGGACGGCTTCACGACGGCGCATGGATTGGGCCTGGGCCTCGGCGGCTCACGGCGGCTCGTGGACGACTTCGAGATCGACACGCACGTGAACGAAGGCACGCGCGTCACGGTGACGCAATGGACGTGATGGTACCGGCCGACTACGTCTCGTTGTCCGTCCCCATCGTCGAGATGACCGGCGTGGGCGAGGCGCGTCGGCTCGCGACCAAGCTCGCGACCGCCCACGGATTCGACGAGCAGGACGTCGGGCGCGTGGCGCTCGTCGTCACCGAGGCCGCGAGCAACATGGTCCAGCACGCGGGAAGCGGCGAGCTGCTCCTGCGCTCGTGGGCGGCCGACGCGAAGGCGTGTTGTATGGAGATCCTCGCGTTGGACCACGGGCCCGGAATGGCGAACGTCGCGGCCTGCATGCGCGATGGATTCTCCACGGGGGGCTCGAGGGGCGTTGGCCTCGGCGCCATCGCGCGGCTCGCGACGACGTTCGAGATCTTCTCGGCCTCGGGCAAGGGCGCGGCGCTGCTGGCCTGCATCGGCGAGCGCTCCGCCGACACGTCGACGGGCCCGGGCCTCGCGTGGGGCGCCGTCTGCGTGGCCAAGCCGCAAGAGACGTCGAGCGGCGACGCGTGGGCGGTCCGGGAGCACGGCGACCGCTCCACGCTCCTCGTCGTCGACGGGCTCGGGCATGGCCCCGCCGCGTGCGACGCCGCCCAGACGGCGCTGCGGATCTTCGCGCAACACGAAGGCGCCGGCCCGGAAGGCCTTCTTCGACTGGTCCACGCCGCCCTGCGAGGCGCCCGCGGCGCGGCGATCGCCGTCGCGGAGATCGACTGGATGAGCCGACAGCTTCGGTTCGCCGGCGTCGGCAACATCTCCGGGATCTTGATCTCGCCAAACGAGAGGAGCAAGAACCTGGTCTCCCACAACGGCACGGCCGGCCACAACATCGAGCGCATCCAGGAGTTTTGTTACCCCTGGCCGAAAGAGGCGCGCCTCATCATGCATTCGGATGGGGTCGGCGCCGACTGGGAGCTCGAGGCGTACCCGGGCCTCGGTGCGAAGAACCCCGGCCTGATCGCCGGCGTCCTGTACCGCGACTTCGCCGATCGTCACGACGACGCGGTCGTCCTGGTCGCCCGCGAGCGCCTATGAGTCCTCTGCTGCTCGAGCTGGCGATCAACGCGGAGCCCGACGTCGTGCTCGTGCGTCGACGGAGCCGAGAGTTGGCCGCTCTCCTCGGCTTCGAGCTCGCGGACCAAACGCGCATCGCCACGGCGGCCTCCGAGGTCGGGCGCAATGCCTTTCAATACGCGGGCGGCGGGACGGTGAGGTTCAGCGTCGACGTCGAGGGGCGGTCGGCCTTCGTCGTGCGCATCAGCGACACGGGCCCCGGCATCGCCAATCTCGCGGCCATCCTGGGGGGCCGGGTCAAATCGCGAACCGGATTGGGGATGGGCCTCATCGGCTCGAAAAAGCTGATGGACGACGTCCGAATCGATTCGGTCGTGGGAGAGGGAACCACCATCGAGATGCGAAAGGCGCTGCCGGAGCACGCCGCGGCGGTCACGCCGGAGCGGCTCGCCCTCATCGAGGCGGAGCTCTCCCGACCCGGCGCCGAGAGTCCCTTCGAGGAGGTCCGCCGCCAGAATCAGGAGCTCATCCGCACCCTGAACGACCTCAAGGCCCATCAGGTCGAGCTCGCTCGCATGAACGAGGTTCTTCAGGGAAGAGTCGAGTTCGAGCGACACCTCGTCGGCATCGTCAGCCACGACCTGCGCAATCCGATCGGCGCGATCCTCCTATCCGCCGGTCTGCTCGTCCGCCGCGGCGACATGGACGAGCGGCAAACGACGACGGTCGCCCGGATCACCTCGTCGGGCTACCGCGCCGAGCGGATGATCGGGGACCTGCTCGATTTTACGCAGGCGCGCATCGGAGGCGGCATTCCGGTCCATAGGACCCCCACCGACCTGCACGCCGTCACGCGGCAGATCGTCGACGAGCTCCGCGCGGCGCACCCGCTGCGTGAGGTTCGGTTCGAGCCCTCCGGCGACGGAGGGGGCGCGTGGGACCCAGACCGCATCGCTCAAGTCCTCACCAACCTCGTGCGCAACGCCCTTCGCTATAGCCCGGCGGGAACTCCCGTCCTGGTCACGTCGCTCGGGACCGGCGACTCTGTCGTGCTCGAGGTCCACAACCAGGGGACGCCCATTCCGCCCGAGACGGGCGCCGTGCTCTTCGAACCGATGCGGCGTGGCACAGGGCCCTTGAACAAGGGGACCGACGGGTTGGGCCTCGGGCTCTTCATCGTCAAACAGATCGTCCTGGCCCACGAGGGGTCGGTCGACTTCCGCTCGTCCCAGGCGGAGGGAACGACCTTCACCGTCACGTTGCCTCGTCACGCCCTGTCAAACGAGGCGAAGGCACCGACGCGCGACGCGCCCTTTCTAGAAGCCTAGGAGCGAGACGCCGAATGTAAGGGGGTGTCGCGCAGCGGTTTGAAATTGACGATCTCCACGCACACGCGGTCGGCGCAGTGCGGAGCGACGCCCGGCTTCCGATCGAAGTAGATCGGCCTCCGGCACCCCGCGACGAAGCTCGCCACGAAGCTCGCGCCGAGGACCGCCAGCAAGACTCTCGAAGCGCGGGGCATCAGGGGACGGGCAAGGTCGCACACCCTGCGGGTCACATAAAGCGCGGTGGCTCACACGGTGGGACGCCCTCTGTGCGGGCGGGCCTGCTTCCCCTTGACGCGCTTGAGCCTTGCGCGAAATGTGTCGTCGTCGGCGCGCGTGTCCAACAACTCGGCAACAACGCGCTTCAGCTCGAATGGTTCGGACGCGCCGGTAACTCCCTGCGCGGTGACGTCGTTACTCAGGGGCGTCGTCGGGGGCACCTTCATGGCAGATCCGATGAATCACTCGACGCGACTCGAGGGCTGCCATTCTTTTGCGCGAGCCGCAACGCCGCCTCCGCCTCCTGCTGCGCCTCGGCCGCCATCCGTTGCGCGCGCTCGGGATCTCGTGGCAGGTGCTCCGCGTAGTAGAAGTCCGACTCCGCTGCGCGAAGCTGGGCCTCCGCCTCGCTGAAGGGCTCATCGCCGCCGGCGCGCTTCGCTTGCGCGACGGTCGTCTGAAACGACCGTGTTTGAGCGGCGGAAATGGGCGGCGCGACGGTGCCGGCGCAGCCGAGACACCACGACACTCCAAGGGAGCCAACCAATTCAACGAAGGTGATGCGCTTCATGAAGTCATTTCAATTCAAGCGCCGTGCCAGGTGATGACGGCAGGATTGACTCACGTCGCGTCTGGCCGAACGCCCTCACCAGCCACACACTTGCGCCGATGATTTTGGACAAGGCGGCTCCCGCGGCGAACGAGCTCGAAGACGTGGACAAAGACGTGGAAGACGTGGACGAAGACTTGGACGAAGACTTGGACGAAGACGTGGACGAGCGCTTGCCCGTGGTCGCGCGGCTCATCGTCGAGGTCCGCTCAGACGGACGACGCACGATCGCCCGCGGCCTCGTCGAGGACCTCGAGAGTGGACGACGCACGGCCGTCATGGCCACGGGCGAGAGCCAGATGGCATTGCTCGGGTCGCTGATGCGCACGGCGACTGGATTCGCCGCGCTCGCGCGCCGGGCGGTGCGCGCTCTCAATGCACGACGCGGAAGTTGATCGAACGACCAGCTCCCGCGTCCGTGTCCGTCCGCGCTCAGACGACGCGCTTGACCTTGGCGAGGACGAAGCCGAGGGCCGAGGCGGCGGCGACGGCGCGCAGCGGGTTCTTCTTGATCATGCGCTCCGTCTTGCCGCGCGCGGTGACCAGCGCGGCGCTGGCCCTCTTGAGCTGCTTCGGAACGCGCCGAAGCTGGCCCTGGACGGTGGAGAGCGCCCTGCCGCCCGAGCGCGACACCTTGGCGAGGGCCTTCACGTCGTCCTCCGACCGCGGACCACGTGCAGCACGACGCTGACGATGGCGAAGAGAATCAAGAGGTGTATGGCGGCCGAGGAGACGTGCAACACACCGAATCCCAGGATCCATCCGATGGCGAGAAGAACAGCGAGTGCGACGAACATGGAGACCTCCCGAGTGGTTGAGTTTCGTTTCAGACACTCTCCAATGTCTGTTATTGCGACAACCGTGCCGAGTCCCTGACGCCCCAACGACGCCGCTTTTTACGCACAATCACCCCAGGACCGGGAACGCCCAGTAACCTGCGGCGGCAGGCGGTGACGTCGTTCCCGAAGGAACGCTCTCACCCCGCAGCGAGACCATGATCGGCATCATGAGATCGAGCGGCGAACATCTGGGAGGTTGCCCACTGCCGCGTTGGTACGCTGCTTGAAAGGCATACGAGGCGAAGCCATGCCCTCGAGCCCCGTCCAGCTGGTCTCTGTCGCCGCCGCTCACGACGCCGGACTTCGTCACGTCGACGATCGCCGTCCGGGATTGCGTCGACGCGGACGCCCGCGCGCACCCATCATCGAGGACGCGGCCGGACGCCGTGTGACCGACGCGCGCACGCTCGAGCGGATTCGCCACCTCGCGATCCCCCCCGCGTGGACCGACGTGTGGATCTGCGCCGACGCCCGCGGGCACATCCAGGCCACGGGCCGCGACGCCCGCGGTCGCAAGCAATACCGCTATCAC
>JBBQJG010000209.1:0-10925 GCA_038325725.1 Polyangia bacterium
GTCGGCCGACGTCGTTCCCGAGCCCTCGCTGAAATGCCACAGGCCGAGCAGACCGACGTCGAGCGAGGACGCGACAGACATCGAGCACGTGTTGCCGCAGGCGCCGCAGTTGCCCGAGTCGGTGGTGGTCGTCGTCTGGCAAATGATCGGCACGACGACGCCCACGACGATGAGGCCGTTCGAGCCCGCGCCCATCGTGTGGGAGAACGTCAGGCCGCTGGCCCCCGTGCCCGTGGCGGTCGCGTCGACGGAGACGCCGCCCGCCGCGGCCGCCGGACGCAGCGCGCCCAGGTTCGTGGCGACGGCGCCCGCCAAGAAGAGCGCGGCGACGATCAGCCGGTGCTTCCGGCGGCGCGCGCTCACGATCATGCCGAGCACGAGCATGAGCTGCAGGCCGGCGCGGCCGCGCGAGCGATCGGCCAGCGCGCAACCGCCCCTGCCGTCGTCGGTCGCGCCCTTGACCTTCCAATCCGTCGCGAGGCCGCCATCGGCGCCTTGAACCGGGAAGGGCGACGAGACCGGCGTCGGGACGCCGACAGCGAGCGGGCTCGCCGGCCCGACCCACGTGAACGAGCCGTCGAGCTTGACGTCCTTGAGCCAGTACGAAACCGGACCGTTCCAGCCCGTCGTCGAATCCGTGAACGAGTAGGAAGACGCCTTGCCCGAGACCGCGTCGCCCGGAATCAGGGTGGCGTTCAACAGGACCTTCTCGCCGCCGCCGTCACTGCGGTAGACGAAAAAACCGGCTGACTTGGGCTCGTAGCCGCCCTGCCACTCGAGCAGCGCGCCGTCGGGCTGCCAGGTCGCCGTGAAGGCGTCGATGCCGACGGCGGTCAGAACCGACGACGCCTGGATCGACACCGCCGACAGCGCCCAGTCGGCGCTCGTGATGCTCCAGCTCATCGTGACGGGCGTGCTCTGGCCGGCCGCCGTGCTCGATCCGACGATCACGGGGTTGAGCCCCGCCGAAGTGTTGTTCGTCTGACGCACGGTCTGATTGCCCGTCACTGTCGGCGTCGTCGAGCCGACGGCGCCCAGGACGTCGAAGATCGGCTCGCCGACGGCGCTCGTGACGGACGTCGAGGGGGTCGTGCTCGTGCCGATGGCGCTCACCATCGTGCGCAGCGGCGTGGCCTGGTTGACGCCCGTGAAGGACATCGAAGTGGCCGTGATGTCGGTGGCGTTCGGCGCCGTGACGACGACGTTGTGCGCGCCCGACGTCGGCGCGACGAGATACCAGATCTCGCTGCGCACGGTGCCGTTGGTCGTCGAACCCCACAGCGCCATCGAGACGCCGTTGTAGGTCACCGTCGTCGCCGCTCCGCAGGCCGTCGTTCCACCGCCGCAGACCGCGCCGCGCGCCGTGTGCGGCGCCCAAGCGCCGAGGCCGATCACGACGGCGAGATTCGCGAGGAACCAGCGTCCGCGACGGCGATGGAGCATGCGAGGCTTCAATCGACCGATGAACCGACGTGCTGTAGGGAAATTGTCTCCAGAAAGCCGGACCGGACGCCGATACCGATGACTCATGTTCAGGCGGCCTTTCCCGCTCGCCGGACTGGCTCTCGGCGTCAGCCTGCTCGGCCCGCCTGCGACGTGGGCCGCGTCCCCGACCCCGGCGCAGCTCCGGCAGCGGGAGCTCGCGGGCCACCCCGCCGTCGAGATTCGTGTTCGGCAGGCTGGTTGGGTGCGTATCACCCAACCCGAGCTCGTCGCAGGCGGCCTCGCCCGCACGGTCGACGTGAACGGGTTGCAGCTCTTCTCCGACGGCGTCGAGCAGCCTGTGCAGCTCACGGGAAACGGCGACGCGACCTTCGACGCCGACGAGGCCCTCGAGCTGTACGCCGAAGGACGTGACGATCTCTGGACGGACACGCGCACCTACTGGCTCGTGGCCGGCACAGGCGGCCTGCGGGTGCCGCTCGTCAAACAACCGACGGGCCAGGCGCCGCCCGCCACCTTTCGAGCGACGCGCCGCGAGACGGGACACGGGACGTACTACGCCTCGTTGCTCAACGGCGACGCGAGCAACTTCTTCACGACGTTCATCGGCGCGACGCTCTTCAAGCAGACGATCGCGACGCCCCACCCCGCGGCGTCCGCCCGCGCGACCTTGCGGCTGTCGCTGCTGGGAGCCACGACGGGAGACCACGTGCTGCCGGTGGCGGTCAACGGCGCGTCCGTCGGCACGTGCGCCTTCACGGGCCAGATCCCGTACGTGTGCGAGCTGGGCGCGCCAGCGCTCGTCGACGGCGACAACGACGTCACCGTGTCGTCGCAGGGGGCGGCGCCCGACTTCTCGCTGCTCCGCTGGGCGTCGCTCGAGTACGACCATCCTTATCGTGCCGATGCGAATGTCCTCACGCTGACGGCGCCGCCCGGGACGCACCTCGCGCTCGACGGGTTCTCTCGCGCCGACGTCCGCGTCGTCGACGTAACCAACCCGGCGTCGCCCGTCGAGATCCTCGTGGGCGTGACGGCGACGGGCGCGATGTTCACGGCGAGCCTCGACACGCCCGGCGACACGATGGCGCACACGCTGTACGCCTTCACGGGCGCGTCCGTCGGGACGCCCCTGTCGATCGCGGCCCACCGGCCCTCGACGTGGTCGGCGCCCGCCGACGGCGGCAGCGAGCTCGTCATCCTCTCGCCGTCGGCGCTCACCGCGGCCGTGCAGCCCCTCGCGGAGCGGCGACGCAGCGAGGGCTGGTCCGTCGCGCAGATCGATCTTCAAGACGTCTACGACGCGTTCGGCGGTGGCGACAAGACCGCCTTCGCGATCCGCGATTTTCTGCAGAACGCGCACGAGCACTGGCGCGTTCCTCCACGCTTCGTCCTTTTTGTCGGAGACGCGACCTTCGATCCGCGGAATTTTCTCGGCAAGGGAGACTTCGATCTGGCGCCGACGAAGCTCATCGACACGAAGGAGATGGAGACGGCCTCCGACGACTGGTTCGTCGACTGGAACGACGACGGCGTCCCCGAGATCGCGACGGGGCGCTTGTCCGTGCGCACCATCGATGAGGCGACCCACGTCGTGAAGAAGATCTTGGGATACGCCGGCGTCGACGACCTGCCGCGCGGGGGGCTGTTCGTCGCCGATCAGAACGGGGACGGATTGGACTTCGAGCAGACGAGCGAGCTGAGCGCCGCGACGGTTTCGGATCGCATGCCCATCGATCGCTACTTTCGCGGCCAGGCGGGCTCGACGCGCGCGGGCTTGCTCGCAAAGCTCAACAACGGCCCGTTCCTCGTGAACTACTTCGGACACGGGTCGGTCGAGGTGTGGGACGGGACGCTCACGCGGGCCGACGCCCTCGCCCTCACGAACCAGCACCTGTCTGTCTACGTCAGCATGAACTGCCTCAACGGCTTCTTTCACGACGTCTACACGGAGAGCCTCGGAGAGACGCTGTTGAAAGCACCCGCCGGGGGCGCCATCGCCGTGTGGGCGTCGTCGACGCTGACGTCCTTCGAGCACCAGGCGGCGCTCAACCGGGAGTTCTTGAAGCGCCTGCCGCGCCTGTCGCTCGGGGAAGCGGCGATGGCTGCGAAAGCGGGCCAAGACCCCGACACCCAGCGGACGTGGATCCTGTTCGGCGATCCCACGCTGTTCGGCAAGCCGACGCCGCCCGCGACCGATGCCGGAGCGCCCGACGGCGCGACGGATGCCAGCGCCGATGCCCCTCCCGATGCCGGACCGTCGCCGGACGGCGGCGCCGGCGACGCAAGCGCCGACGCGCGCCAGGACGCGCCCGGCACACCTTCCGCGGGCGGCGGATGCGGCTGTGAGCTCGGCGCCGCGTCTCCGAGATCGACGCCCCTGGGGCTCCTCGCGGTTCTCCTCGGCGCGGCCGTCATCCGCAGGCGCGGCGGGTCGCGGCGCCGACACCTCAAGTAATTCGCCGAAAGGTCTGATATTGCGAGGGAGACATGCAGAGCGACATCGCCCTACGTAAGGCAGACGGGTTCGTGAGCCGCTGCATCGGCGACGACACGATCATCGTGCCGGTGCGCGGGGGCGTGGGCGATCTGGAGGCCATCTTCACGCTCAACCCCGTCGCGAGCACCGTCTGGGACCTCATCGACGGCGCGACGTCGGTGGACGGGCTGGCCGCCGCCGTCGCGCGGCACTACGAGGTCGACCAGGACACCGCCGCCGCGGACGTCGCGGAGTTCGTCGCCCTGCTCGCGGCGCGGGGGCTCCTGGTCACCGCTGGGGCGAACCCATGATCGCGACTCAACTCGGCTACGGCGCCTTCAGCG
The DNA here is from genome assembly GCA_038325725.1 of Polyangia bacterium. Lineage (GTDB taxonomy): Bacteria > Myxococcota_A > Polyangia > Fen-1088 > Fen-1088 > DASZFV01. The sequence continues at coordinate 4,267 of JBBQJG010000209.1, forward strand.
CCGCGCTCCACGGCAAGGCGCGCGGCAATCGGCTTCCCGTCAACGGCACGATCGAGGTGACGCACCGGTGCCCGCTCGAGTGCGCGCACTGTTACAACAACCTCCCCGTGGGCGACGCCGACGCGCGCCGCCGCGAGCTCAGCGCGCAAGAGCTCTGCCGCATCGTCGACGAGATCGCCGACGCGGGCGGCCTGTGGTTGTGCTTCACGGGCGGCGAGATCTTCGCGCGCAAGGACTTCCTCGAGATCTACACGCACGCCAAGCAACGCGGCCTGCTCATCACGCTGTTCACCAACGGCACTCAGATCACCGAGGCCATCGCCGACTACCTGCTCGAATGGCGGCCCTTCTCGATCGAGATCACCCTGTACGGCGCCACGCGCGAGACCTACGAGAACCTCACGGGCATCCCCGGCTCGTTCGATCGCTGCATGCGCGGCATTCGCCTGCTCAAGGAGCGCGGCCTCCCGCTCAAGCTCAAGACGGTGGCCGTCACGATCAACCGGCACGAGATCAGCGACATGCAGCGCTTCGCCGAGGAAGAGCTGGGCGTCGAGTTCAAGTTCGACGGCATGATCAACGCGCGCATCGACTGCTCGCACAGTCCGCTCGAGGTGCGCCTCTCGCCCGCAGAGATGGTGCAGCTCGACATGGAGGATCCCACCCGTTACGAGGCGTGGGCCAGCGTCGTCAAGACCCACCCTCCAGGACCGCTCCCGGGCAGCGACGAGGTCTATCATTGCGGCGGGGGCATCAGCGCCTTCGCCATCGATCCGGAGGGCAAGCTCAGCATCTGCGTGCTGTCGCAGAGCGACCAGTTCGATCTGCGACAGGGCAGCTTCAAGGACGGGTGGGATCACTTCCTGGCCCAGGTGCGGAAGAAGAAGACGACGCGCCGCACGAAGTGCACCGATTGCCGCGTGCGCGAGCTGTGCTCGGCCTGCCCCGCGACGGCCGAGCTCGAGCACGGCGACGCCGAAGCCCCCGTCGAGTTCTTCTGCGAGGTCGCCCACCTGCGCGCGCGCGCCGTGGGCTTCGTCCCCCCGGCACACGGCGACTGCGACTTTTGCGAAGGAGGCAGCAGCCACGCGCATCTCCTCGATGAGCTGGCCGCGCTCAAGCGCGGAGAGCGGGGCGCGGTGAGCGCACGCGCCAAGGGCGGCTCCTCGCTGAAGGTGCTCGCAACCAACAAGACCGCGTCGTCGTGTGGCAGCGGCGGCTGCGGCTCGTGCAGCTCGGCGGAGGCGCACGGACAGACATGAACCAAAATGATCCCTCGAAGCCCGGCGAGCCCAAGCGCAAGCCCTACGAGAAGCCGACGCTGTCGGAGGTCGCGCTGCGGCCCGACGAGGCGGTCCTCGGCAACTGCAAGGTCCCGGGCGTCTCGGGACCGGCCATGCCGGACTGCACGTTCTACGTCGGCTGCGCGACGGTCGGTTCGTGAGCACGAGCTGCACGCTCGACATCGCCGGCCTCTCGATCGCGCTCACGTCGGACGCCGACCTCCCGATCGACGCTGAAGGCTCGGCGCGCAAGTTCGTCAGCACCGCCGACGCGGACGACGCCCGCCCTCACGACGTCCGCATCCACGCGAGGTGGGGTGATCCCCAGGAGCCCGCGTCCAAGGATCTCGCCTTCGATTCGGGCAAGGGCCTGTGGCGCTTCTACCGGACGGCCACGGGTCCCTGCTTCGCGTTCACCTCGCCCATGCTCGGCACGTTGCCGTACCAGCTGGCTTCCTTCAGCGACGACTTCACGCGCGGCGAGGTCCAGGTCCGCCGCGAGATCTTCGGCGAACGACTGCCGCTGTACCCGCTGCACTATCCCCTCGACGAGGTGTTGATGGTGCACCTGCTCGCGCAGGGTCGCGGCGTCGAGGTCCACGGCAGCGGCATCATCCTGCCCGACGGACGCGGCATGCTCTTCGCGGGGCAGTCGGGCGCGGGCAAGACGACGCTGTCGAAGCTGTGGCTCGCTGAGCCGGGCGTGAAGATCCTCAGCGACGAACGCATCATCGTGCGCAAGGAAGCCGACGGGATGTGGATGTACGGAACGCCGTGGCACGGCGACGGCTACATCGCGAACCAGGGCCGCGCCCCGCTGAGCCACGTTTTCTTTCTACGGCACGGCGCGCACAACGAGCTCGTGAACGTGCCGCGCTCGACGGCCGTCGCGAAGCTCTTCTCGTGCGGCTTCGCGCCCTTTCACGACGCCCCCGGCCTGGACTTCACGCTGAGCTTCCTCGACGATCTCGCGCGCCTGTGCCCCTGCGACGAGCTGCGGTTCGTGCCGGATCGCAGCGCGCTCGACTTCGTCCGCGCCAATTGACTCGGAACCCTGGGAGGGTTCCGAACCTCCAGCGTCAAAAAACCGACGCGAAGATCGTCGCTGAAGCGGCTTCAAGCTCGGCGCGGTAGCTCCCGATGTCTCGGGAGGGGATGATGTCCGCGCACTCGCAGGTCTTTAGCGCCGTGGTCCAGAGCCTTCTCGACGAAGGCCTATCCGTGCGCTTCCGCGCGAGCGGCCGCAGCATGCTGCCCGCGCTGCGCGACGGCGAATGCCTCATCGTCGCGCCCGCGCGCGCCGTCGACGTCGACATCGGCGACGTCCTGCTCTGTGACACGCGGCGGGGGCCCATCGCTCATCGCGTCTCGTCGATCGAACGCCTCGCCGACGGGGAGCGCCGGTTCATGCTCCGCGGCGATGCTTCGCTCGAAGGCGACGCGCCCGTCGCCTCACGACAGGTGAGCGGGAAGATCGTGAGCGTCGAGCGCGACGGCCGCGCCGTGAGCCTGGCGATTCGTGGCGGCCGGCTGGGCCGCCTCGCCGTCAAGGCGGCGCTCGAGGTGCGCCCGGGGCTCGTCGCGGCGATGCGGACGTTGAAAACTTGGAGGCCTTGGCTCGCGCCGTCACGCCTCGTTCCGACGACGACCGCGTCACGAACCTGACGCGCGCGACACACGCACAAAGAGATCCGCGAACCGAGATCTGGTACGCTCTGCGCGTGCCGACGATGAATCGCGTTCGCGTCGAAGTGCCGTTCGGGAGCAAGAACACGGAGCTCGTGGCTGGCGCCCTCGCGGTGCTGCTGGTGCCGGCCGTCGCCGTGAAGTTCCTCTTCGGCGGCACGCGCATCTCGCTGACGGCGATCAACTTCATCCAGTTCGCGCTCGCCGCGGCTCTCTTGAACCTCACGGTCCACGTCGTCGCCAAGGCCGTCCGCTGGGTCCGCGCTTCGAACCGTGATGGCGTCCGCGCGCGTCGCCCCCGGTCGCGCGCCTCGCGGGACAGCCTGCCGATGCCGACGCCGACGCAGCCGCCCGAGTCGCGCGCGCCGCTTCGCTGAACGGACTTCTGGCTTCCGACGTTCGGACTTTCCGACGTTCGGACTTTCCGACGTTCGGACTTTCCGACGTTCGGACTTTCCGACGTTCGGACTTTCCGACGTTCGGACTTCCGACGTTCGGACTTTCCGACTTCCGACGTTCCGCCTTGCGCCTACTCGGCGTCGTCGGACAAGTACTCGAGGATGACCTCGTCGAGGCTCTTGTCATTCGAGAGATCTGACGCGAACGCGCGCTCGGCGGGCGTTCGCTCCGACGGCGGGCCCGGCGTGCGCGTGCGCATGGCGGCGTCGGTGGCGCCCAACGCGCGGCCCTGCGGCGTGTGCTCGGAAGGGGCGCCCGGCGGACGGCGGACGGCGCCCGCACCTTGGCTCCCGCCATCCCAAGGCATGCGGACATCTCGCGCCGAAGACGGCGCCGCGGGATCGACCGCGGCCGGCGGCGCGCCCGCCGCGTACGCGCCCGAGCCGCGGCTCACCGTCGGCAACGGATAACTGCCCTCGCGAACGACGTAAGGAACCGCGGGGCGCGGCACGGCCGTGCCCCGCGAGATCTGCCCCTGCACGGGACCCGTGCCACCGCCGACGTTGATGACGACGTTGCGCTTGACGACGACACCCTCGGCCGAGCTCGACACGACGACGGGCGGACGGCGGAGCTCCTGCGGCTTGACGACGACCACGGGACGACGCGCGGGCGGCGGCGCCGCCGTGACGATGGGCGCGGGCGAGTCCCCGCGCTTCGGCTGCCCCACGGCCTCGATGCTGCCCGACACGGCGAGCGGCCTATCGGGGACGCCAGTCGAAGCAACGGCCGCGGCCGGCAAAGGAATCACGGGCGCGACCGCCGGCGCGTCGCTGACGACGGGCATCTGGACGAGCGACGGGCGATCGCCCAGCGAGAGCTGCTCCCCGCGCGCCGTGAAGAACGCGAGGATGCGCGGGTCGTGAAGGCCTTCCTTGAGCTCCTTGATCATCGCCTTGTGCAGGCGCTGCATGAGGAGCCGAACCACGCCCTCCTCCGCATCGACGTCGTACTCGTGCTTCTTCGAACCGAGGATCGTCCCCTCGAAGAACAAGTGCGTGAACACCCGCGCGTGCGCGACGCCCGAGTCCTCCGTTTGCACGTGGAAGACGCGGCCATGGAACATGATGTTGTGGTTGTAGCCCAGGATTGGACTGCGGGGGCTACGAGCGGTCGTCATGGGCGCGGCCAAGCAGGAGTATATCGCTAGTAATCGAATGTTCCTTGAGTCTTGCGCCCTTGTCGGGACGGGCTCCCGGGTTAGAATCCGCGCGCCCGCGCAACCGCGGGCCCCTCCAAGACGATGCGACGAGCAAAGGTACACCGGACGACTACAGAGACGCAGATCGAGCTGTCGCTCGATCTCGACGGCTCGGGGCTGCGGAAGATCGACACGCCCGTGCCCTTCTTCAACCACATGCTCGAGGCCGTCGCGCGCCACGGCCTGTACGACCTCGAGGTCAAGGCCAAGGGCGACATCGAGGTCGACCCGCACCACCTCGTCGAGGACACGGGCATCGTGCTCGGCCAGGCGTTTCGCGAGGCGCTCGGCGATCGCAGCGGCATCACGCGCTACGGACACTCGATCGTCCCGATGGACGAGACGCTCGTGCAGGCGGCCGTCGATTTTTCGGGCCGCGCGGCCTTCGTGTACCTGGCCGATCTCATCAAGGGCAAGACGATCGGCACGTTCGACGCCGAGCTCGCGCGCGAGTTCTTCGGCGGCTTTGCCGCGTCGGCGCTCATCAACCTGCACCTCGAGGTGCGCTACGGCGAGAACGCGCACCACATCGTCGAGGCGCTGTTCAAGGCCTTCGCGCGCGCGACGTCGATGGCCGTGCGCCCCGATCCACGCGTCGTCGGCGTCCCGTCGACGAAGGGCACCCTCACGGGGTGACCGGCGTTGAGCGCGGGAACCAACATCGCCGTCGTCGACACGGGCAGCGGCAACCTGCGCAGCGTCGAGAAGGCGCTCGCGACGGTGGGCGCGAACGTCGTCGTGACAGCCGACGCCGACCGCATCGCGCGCGCCGACAAGGTCGTCGTGCCGGGCCAAGGCGCGTTCGGCGGCTGTTGCGCGGGGCTCGATCGCAACGGCGGCGCCCTGCGGCAGGTCGTGCTGCAGGCGATCGCCGGCGGCAAACCCTTCCTGGGCATTTGCCTGGGCCTGCAAGTCCTCTTCGAGACGAGCGAAGAAGATCCGACATGCCGCGGCCTCGGCGTGTTTCGCGGCAGCGTTCGTCGCATCCCCGACGGGCCCGGCCTCAAGATCCCGCACATGGGGTGGAACCGCACGCGGCGCGGGCCGGCGGCGGACGGCGCCGCGGCGGGCGACGTCTTGGGCGCGACGCCCGACGGGACCTTCTTTTACTTCGTGCACAGCTACTACCCGCACCCCGAGAACGCCGCCGACGTCGCGCTGTCGACGAGCCACGGCGTCGACCTCTGCGTCGCCGTCGCGCGCGACAACGTGTTCGCCTGTCAATTTCACCCCGAGAAAAGCCAAGGGGCGGGCCTCGCGCTGTTGCGCCGGTTCGTCGCCGCGTAAATGAGCATGAGCATGAGGACACCCCGATGCTGATTTTCCCCGCGATCGATCTTCTCGAAGGCTCGGCCGTACGGCTGCAGCAGGGCAAGCGCGACAGCGCCAAGGTGTACTCGAACGAGCCGTGGGAGGTCGCCAAGGCGTGGGCGAAGCTCGGCATCCCGCGCCTGCACGTCGTCGATCTCGACGCCGCCTTCGCGCGCTCGGCGGGCAGCACGAAGCCCGGCGCCAACAACCGCGCCGTCATCCGCAGGATCATCGAGACGACGGGGCTCGAGGTCGAGGTCGGCGGCGGCGTGCGCACGCTCGAGGACTGCGAGGCGCTGTTCGACGTCGGAGTGAAGCACGTCGTGCTCGGCACGGCGGCCGTCAAGGATCCCACGATGGTGCGCGAGGCGTGCGCGCGCTGGCCCAAGAAGATCGTCGTCGCCGTGGATGCCCGCGAGGGCAAGGTGTCCGTCGAGGCGTGGACCGAAGACACCACGGCGGACGCCGTCGAGGTGGGCCTCGCCGTCGCGCGCGCGGGCGCGGGCGCCGTGCTCTACACCGACATCGGGCGCGACGGCATGCGCACGGGGCCGAACCTCGACGCGACGGAGCGGCTCGTGCGGCGGCTCGATCCTTGCCCCGTGATCGCCTCGGGCGGCGTCGCGCAGATCGGTGACCTCGACGCGCTCCTCGACACGGGCGCCTTCGCCGTCGTCATCGGCAAGGCGTTGTACGAAGGCGTCTTCACCGTCGACGAC
>JBBQJG010000210.1:0-10852 GCA_038325725.1 Polyangia bacterium
TGCCCGCCGCGCCGATCGTGCCCGCCGCCCCCGCGCCCGCCGCACCGATCGTGCCGGCCGCGCCCGTCGTGCCGGCATCTCCCGTCGCGCCCGCGTCTCCCGCATTCGTGCCGGCTGCACCGGTCGTCCCCGCGGCGCCCGTCGTGCCCGCCGCGCTGGTCGTGCCGGCGGCGCCCGTCGAGCCCGCGCCGCCCGTCCCGCCGGGACTTCCCGTCGAGCATCCAACCGACGACAGAGAAAGAACACCAACGGCCAAGGTGGCGACAAGGGAAGGAAGCACGCGCTGCATCAGCATGGGGGACCTCGTCACCAACGTTCAGCCAACTCGGTGTGCAGGTCAATCGCCCCGCATGCATCGCCCCCGAGGTCGGCTATGGGATCGCGACGCCAGCGTCGTGGCCGGCGCCGTCGCGAGCCCAACTTGAGGCCTCCGGGCTCGGCGCGGGGAGCTCGCTCCGCCCCAGACGCCTAAAGTGGTATCCTAAATATATATTTAGACGCTCACGGGGGATCTCATGCAGCTCACGCTCTTCTCTGACTACGCGCTCCGCGTCGCGCTCTACCTCGCGTCGCATCCCGACCGGCGCTGCTCGATCGACGAGATCAGCCGCGCGTACGGCATCTCGCGCGCCCACCTCGTCAAGGTCGTGCAGCGGCTCACCGAGCTCGAGGTCGTGGGCGCGACGCGCGGGCGCGGCGGCGGCCTGCGCCTCGCGCGCGCGCCGGAGGACATCAACGTCGGCGCGCTCCTACGCGCGACCGAGCCGCACTTCGATCTCGTCGAGTGCTTCGATCGGGCGACGAACACCTGTCCCATCGCGCCCGCGTGCGGCCTCAAGGGCACGCTCGCGCGGGCGAAGAAGGCCTTCCTCGCCGTGCTCGACGAGCAGGTGCTCGCCGACTACCTGCCGCGCCGGGAGAAGCTCGTCGCGCTCTGGGCACCCGCGCTGCGCGCGAGGGCCCAGACATGAGCCGGCGCGTGAGCGCCTGGGCGGCGACCACGCTGCTCGCGGTGGCCTGCGCCGGCGGTCCGCCCCCGTCGGACGTCGCGCCTGTCCCGCCGACGAACGGGCGCCCCGCGCAACCCGACGGCTGGGATCGCACGGTCGCGCTGCCGACGACGCCCGATCGCGATCCCAAGCCGAACGTCGTCGAGCTCGATCTCGACGCGCGCGTCGCCGCACAGACCTTCGTGCCGGGCACGACGACCCCGGCGTGGACGTACAACGGCGCGGTGCCGGGGCCGCTCATCCGCGCGCGCGTCGGCGACCGGATCGTGGTGCACTTCACGAACCACCTGCCCGAGGACTCGACCGTGCACTGGCACGGCATTCGACTGACGGCCGACATGGACGGCGTGCCGGGGCACACGCAGGCGCCCGTGCCGCCGGGCGGCTCGTTCACCTACTCGTTCGTCGTCCCCGATGCCGGTCTGTTCTGGTACCACCCGCACGTGTCATCCGCGCAGCAGGTCGGCGACGGCCTGTACGGCGCGATCCTCGTCGAGGATCCGGCGAGCCCCGACGCCGCCCAGGCCGCGACCTTCGGCGACGATCTCGTGCTCGTGCTGTCGGACATCGATCTCGGGGCCGACGGTTCACTCGGCGATCCGAACGTGGGCGGCGGCTTCGGCACGCTGTTCGGGCGCGAGGGCGCCACGCTGCTCGTCAACGGTCAGGTCAACCCGACGATCCGCGCGCGCGTGGGCCTGCGCCAGCGCTGGCGCATCGTCAACGCCGCGAAGAGCCGCTACTACCAGCTCGCGCTCGACGGCAACGCGTTCACGCTGATCGGCGTCGACGGCGGCTTCATCCCGGCGCCCGTCGACCAACAGATGATCGTCGTCGTCCCGGGCGGGCGCGCCGACGTCATCGTCGAACCGAAGGGCGTTCCCGGCACGACGTCCACGGTGCGGTGGATCCCCTACGATCGCGGCTACGGCACGACGTTCATGGTGCCCGCGCTGGATCTGTTCTCGGTCGCGCTCTCCGACGACGCGCCTTACTCAGAACCGAACGCGCTGCCCGCGGCGATGCGAACCATCGACGCGCTCGACACGTCGACGGCGATCGCACGCTCGATCACCCTCACGCAGGACAAGACGACGGACGCCGTCGTGCTCGGCATCAACGGCGTGCCGGCGTCGATGGCCGAAGCCATGCCCGCCAAGGTGGGCACGACGGAGGTGTGGACCGTGAAGAACGAAATGGAGTTCGATCACCCGTTCCATGTGCACGGCTTCTTCTTCCAGCCGCTCGACGCCACGACGGGCGCGGCGCTGCCGGCGCCGCAGTGGCTCGACACCTACAACGTGCCGCAGATGCAGACCGTGCAGTTCGCCATCAAGTACGACGATCGCCCGGGAATGTGGATGTTCCACTGCCACATCCTCGACCACGCCGACGCCGGCATGATGGGCATGCTCCAGCTCTCGGAGTGATCACCTCCTGCGGCTGACCGATCGACGGCAATGGGACTACAATCTTCGTCCACATGATGATCCTCAAGCGCGGACTTGCGATCGGGTTGCTCGCCTTCGTGGCTTCGTGCGGCGGCGGCGGTGGCGGTGGCGACGGCGGCATGGGCGGCAGCGGCGGGCGCATGCCCGGTAGCTGCGCCCACGGCCTCAACAGCTGCTCGCCCGGCACGATGTTCTGCTGCGCCGACTACGCCGGGCTGTTCACCGCGGCGGAGGTCAAATCGGACTGCGACATGACCCGCGTGGGCGGCGAATACTCGGCGCTGCCCTGCACGACGGTGGATCTCGAGGGCAGCTGCACGCTCTACAAGGACACCGTCGCCGAAAAGACCATCCGCTACTACGCCGGTTACGACTTCACCAGCATGAGCGATCCCGCGACGAACTGCTCCGCGCTGCGCGGCTTCTTCGAAGCCGCGCAGCCGTAGACTCCCGCGGACTACGCGGAGCGTTTCTTGATGACGCGGTAGAGGTAAAGCAGCAGCATTGCGCCCAGGACAGAGGCGATCATGCCGGGCCCGCTGCCGACCGTATAAAAGCCCAGCGCCGTGCCGATGTACGCGGCGAGGAACGAGCCGGCAATGCCGATGAGGCTCGTGACGATGAAGCCGCCGGGATCGCGGCCAGGCATCAACAGCTTGGCGATCGCGCCGATGATGAGACCGACGATCAGGGTCCAAAGAATGTGCATGGTGTCTCCTCCAGTGAGGCGTCATTGTGTGTCCGTCGGCCGGGAATGCAAGGCTCCATGCGAAGGTGAGCCACGGCGCCCTTTCCAGGCGTGCTCGCCCCATCAGGCTCGCGCTGACACGCTCTTCGCGCAAACTCAGTTGTGCGCGCCGCTCGTGCCCACGGTGCCGGGCATGCCGCTCGAGGCGCCGCCGAGTCCAGGCGCGCCCGGCATGAGCGTGCTTCCATCGAACGTCAGCGTCGTCGCCGAGAGGTAGACGCCGAAGGAGGGGCCGCCCGCGCCGCCGCCGCCGTGGCCGCCGCGTCCGCCCGCGCTGCCCTTGCCGCCGTCGCCGCCGCCGCCGACCTCCCCGATGCAAGCGATCGCGCCGGAGCCGAGGCCGCCCGGATCGCCGCCCTTCCCGCCGTCGCCGCCGGGACCTCCGTTGCCGCCCTTGCCCGACGAGACGGTCGCCGTCGTCATGACGAAGCCCGTCGAGCCGACGAGGAAGAGCCCGAACGAGCCGCCGCCCGGACCGCCGCCCTTCCCGAAGGCGCCGCCGCACCCGCCAGAGCCACCGCCGCCGCCGCCGTTGCCGCCGCCCTCGATGACCGCGCCGCCACCATGGCCGCCGCCGCCACCGCCACCGCCGCCGCCCTTGCCGTGCGGTCCGGAAAATCCGTTGGCGCCGACGCCACCGAGCCAGAATCCGTTCATCACCATTCCGCCGAGGCCGCCGCTCCCGTTGCCGCCGCTCCCGACGGCCGCTGCCGGAATCCCGGCGCCACCGCCCGTGGCGGTGCAGGGCCCGAAGCAGCCCGAGTCACACCCGTTGCCGGGCAGTCCGCCGGTGCCGCCCCCGTTCTTGCCCATGACTCCGTTCATGCCGTTGTGCGTGCCCTCGGGGCCGCCGTCGCCGCCGCGCCCGCCGCTGACATCGAGGCCGTCGCACGCGAGCACGCCGGGAGGTCCGCCCGTGCCGTTGGCTGTGTCGCACGAGCCGTTCATGCCGGGCGAGCCCGGGACGCCGTTCATTCCCGGGGTACCCAGCGCGCCCGCGACGCCTGGACCGCCGGCGCCCGCGGTGAGCGTGCTGTTCTTCAACGTGACGCCCGTGCAGGTGTTGCAGTACATCGCGTAGTTCGAGACGCCCGGCCCCGTCGCGTCGGGGGTCTGGATGACGAGCCGGTCGAGCGTCGTCGGCGTGGTGATGTTCGCGCCCTCGACCGCGACGACGCGACCGTTGGCGACGACGCTCGCGGTGAGCGTGACGAGCGCGGTCGCGGAGCGCTTCCAGCCTTCGGTCGCGACGTAGCCGCCGTAGATCGACACGCCATCGACGAGCGTGACGTGCGCGTCGTACATGCCCGTCGAGACGTAGACGTCCCGTTTGCCGTCTGCAACGGCGCGCGCGAGGGCCGCGTCGAGCGTCAGCAGGGGCTTGTCCATCGTGCCGGCGTTGGTGTCGTCGCCCGTGACGGCGACGAACACGGCCTTCGAGACGTCGCCGTCGATGCCGTCGCAGTTCTCGTCGGTGAAGGCGTCGTCCGGCAGGTCGGCGCCTTGGGACACGCAACCGGCTTCACCGCTCCCGTCGCCCAGCGCATCGACGTCGCCGTCGGTTGCCGCGTCGACGTCGCCATCTGTTGCAGGGGCGACGTCATCCGCGCCCGGCTGCGCGTCGGAACTCGACGTCGTGTCGCCGCCGGCCGCGTCGCCGTGCGCCGCATCGTTGTTCTTTCCGGCGTCCTTCGGAGCTCCGCCCCCACTCGAACAACCGAGCAGGGCAACGAGGGCCAGGGAAAGGAGGTGATGACGATGTCGAACGAGCTGCGCCATGCGCCCATTGAATCCGAAAGCCGCGAGAGCGACAAGAACGCGTCACTTCTGATTCGGGGTCGGCGCATCAACTCGTCGGCCGGCGCGCAAGCGGCCTTCGTGAGACTCGCGACCGATCCTTACTTCAATCCATAAGCGCGCCGTCATGGGCTGACGCGCGCTGTGAAGGTCAGCGCCTCTTGCGCCGGCGGCGCGACGACGTTCGAAGCGCCGCGAGCGCGATGAGGAGGCCCAGCGTCGCCGAGGGTGCGGTGCCGGTTCCGTTGGCGACGCGACAGCCACAGCCGCCGCCGCTCGCGGGCTTGGCGATGCACATCCCGAGGCTGTTGCAGGTCCCGCCGAACGCGCAGTCGGCGGACACGCGGCAGTCGAAGGTGCATTGCTTCGAGGTGGTGTCACAGTAGCGCCCGACGGCGCAGTCCGCGTTCACGGCGCACGGGCTCGAGCCGACGGCGTCTTGACCGGCGTCGGACGACATGACGGCAGTGTCCGAGAAGGCGACGTCGGACGACATAGCATCGGCGGCGCTGTCGCTCCCCGGACCGGTCGCCTCAGCCACGGCGTCGCTGGCGCCGGTGTCATTCTGTCCCGTCTTGTCGGACGCGGCATCAGCCGCAGCGTCGACGCCTCCGTCCGCGCCGGCTGGCGCCGGACCGAACAACGCAAGCAACGTCTGAACCTCGTTCTGAATGGGACCGTTCGAACCGAAGCAGGTGTGCGTCGCGGTCGAGCCATTGGAGCCCGTGCAGGCGGACCCGAACGGCGATAGCCCCCCCGCGCAATCGCCGCCGCAGGCCTCGTTGTCGTGGAAGGACCGCACGCCCGCGTAGGGATTCAACGTCATGACGTCGCTCGGGTCCACGACGCGGTCCAGGGCCCAGCTCGCCGCGATGGCCTGCGCGGCCGTCGCGCAGATGTCGTTTGGCTTGTTGTTGAGGAAGGGATCATTGGCGAACGTGAAGGCGATCTCGTTCGAGATATAGGGAGCGCAGGTACCGACCTTCGTACAGCTGATGTCGGCCAACGAGAGCGTCCCCGTGGCTTGGACGTTCGCGGCCGTTCCGGCGATGATGAGCTCGAAGTAGGGACCGGTCGCCGGTCGCTGCTCGGTGAGCGTGAGATCGAAGGGCGCCATGACGCCCTTGAGGCATGACACGACGTTGGCCCAGACCGTCGCGCCTTGGTTGAACGCCGTGACGGTCGACGTCGCCTGGGGGATTGCCGAGGTGTCGGTCGTCGCGTTGGTCTTGCCGACGTGGATCACACACCCATTCGGCAGGCAATCGTTGAGAAACAGGGTGTGCGAGTCGGCGACCGGGGCCGCGCCCGCGACCGTGCTCCCGCCGAACAATATGACGATCGCGATGGAGAGCAGGGGCAGGAGCTTCATGGTCCGTAGACTATCGCCGCGCGCGCCGAGCCGGCAAGGCTCGCCTCCCAGGGCTTCAGCGCTGCCCTTCGAGGGGCTGCCGACGCCGTGAAGCGGCGTCAGGGCGCGCCTGGCGTCACTCGGCCTGCGTCTGGATCGTCGCGATGCCCGCGTCCCCGCCCATCGAGCTCGACAAGACGAAGATCCCGCCCACGAAGGCGATGATGACGCCCGTGAGATCGAGGGTGTAGCGGGTGCTCTTGTCGGAGGCGAGGAACCCTCCGCCCACGGTGAGCGCGCCGATGCCGACCATCGACCACCCCATGATCGAGAAGGCGCGGCCCGGGCCGATCCGGCGGAGCTCGCCTCTCACGAGCGCGTTGCTCTGGGTCGAGACGGCGCCCGCGGGGACCGGCTTGCCGTCAGCCTTCTCGGACAGCGCCATGAGGTGCGCCCCCGTCGCGAGGTCGACCTCACACGGCGCCTGACACAGGACGCGATAGCCCTTCGCGGCCTCGAGATCCTGGATCCAAAAAACGAGCTCGCCTTCGGCGCGCAAGCGCAGCCGCACCTTCTCGGGACGCGTGGGTCGAACGAGGATCGGCGCGTGCGGCGGCGGCGCGACGGCGCTCACGGCGACGACCGGCGGCAGCTCGACCGACACCGTGCGCTTCTCGCCCGCGGCGAGCACGAGGGTCATGGTCTTGGGCTGGCGCGAGGACGCCGCGAGCGCGAGCGTGTGCGCACCCGGCGCGAGGTAGACGTGACCGCGCGCCTCCGCGGGCGCCTGATCGATCGCGACCGTGGCGTCCGGCGGCGCCAGGACGAGGTCGAGCGTCGCGACCTTGTCCTCGGCACGCTTGAGCGTGGCCGCCGCCTCGGCGCGAAGCTTCGCTGGCAGCGGCGTCACCGTCGTCGCGAGCGCGTCGTGCAGGTGCGTCGCCGCCGCGGAAAAATTCCCCATCTCGAAGGCCGCGAGGCCGAGCCCCCGCAGCGTGCGCGCGCTCGGGCGCAGGCCGTGCGCCGTCTCGAACTCTCGGTAGGCCAGCGCGAAGTCGCGCCGCTCGAAGGCGTCGACGGCGGCCTTGATGGCGGCGTCGTAAGTCCGATCGCCTTCGTTCGCGCCGGCCGGCGCGGCGACGGCGGCCTGGGGCCACGCCGCGAGGAGCGACGTCCCGAGGACGAGCCCGCGGGCCAGTCGACCGGCGCCCGTCCCCGTCCCCGTCGGCCGCATCGCGCGCCATGGTCGCAGGACGGCGCGCGCGGCGCAACGGCGTCCCCGGGTTTCGCGATACACTGCGGCCCGGTGGCCAACGACGAGCTCGCGGCCGGGACGGTCCTCGGCAACTATCGCGTCGAACGGCTCCTCGGCCGTGGGGGCATGGGCCAGGTCTACGCCGCCACGCACGTGCCGCTCGACAAGCGCGTCGCGCTCAAGGTGCTGACGCGCCAGTTCGCGAGCGAGCCCTCGGTCGTGCAGCGCTTCGTGCGCGAGGGCCGCGCGGCCGCGCGCGTCCGGCACGACCACGTCATCGAGGTCTTCGACGTCGGCATGATCGACGACGTGCCCTTCCTCGCGATGGAGCTGCTCGAGGGCGAGCCGCTGTCGCAGCACTTCGCGCGCGGCCCGGTGCCCGCCGACGAGCTCGCGTCGCTGATGCTGCCGATCCTCGACGCCGTCGGGACGGCGCACGAGATGGGAATCGTCCACCGCGATCTCAAGCCTGACAACATCTTCTTGCGCCGAGACGCGCGCGGCCTCGTCCAGCCCGTCGTCCTCGACTTCGGCATCAGCAAGCTCGCCGAGGAGGCCTCGCTGCACCTCACCGACACGCGCGCGATGATGGGTACGCCTTACTACATGTCTCCCGAGCAGGCGCGCGGCGCGAAGCACGTCACGGGCGCGACCGACCAGTACGCGCTCGCCGTCCTCATGTACGAGGGCGCGACGGGGCGCCGTCCGTTCGAGGGCGAGTCGCTGCTCGAGCTCGTCCACAAGATCACCACGGGCACCTTCGCGCGGCCCGAGACCGTCAACCGCGCCGTCCCCGTGGCGCTCGCCGACGTCATCGTCAGGGGCATGTCACTCGACGTGTCGGCGCGCTATCCGACGTTGTGGGCGATGGGCCTCGCGCTCATGCCCCTGGCGAGCGCGCGCGAGCAGGAGACCTGGCGCGGCGTGTTCGCGCGCCGGACGGGCGGCCTCGCGACGACGGTCCCGGCGCGCGCCGATGTCGTCGCCGGCGCCGCGACGACGACGATGGGGGGCGCGGCGGGCGCGATCGAGGGCCGACGTCGCAGCGCGCGCGCGCTGCCCCTCGCGATCGGCGGCGGCATCGCCGTGGCCGCGCTGGCCGTCGGCCTGTTCGCGGGCATGCGCGTCCGGCCGGGCGACGCGGGCTCGTCGGGCGCCGCGGGCCCCTCGCCGAGCGTCAGCGACGCGCGCGGCCCCAGCGTCGCGAGCGCGGCGAGCGCCGTCGACGCCGCAGCCGCGGCGCCCGTGACGGCGACTCCGACGACGGCCGGCGGCCCGGACGGCGGCGCCGACCGCGACCCGAAGAAGAGGCAAACCAACAAGCTCCACGGCCTGCGCCACCTCTCGCCGAACGACTTCTGAGCGGACTTCAATCGGGCTTCCGAGCGGAGAGGAAGCCCGGCTCGCTTGGGCGCTGAATCATCGCGGCGCGGCGCCGGACGCCGGACGATATCCCGGATAGGCGGCACGCAGCGCCGTCGCGACCGCGTGCAGCGTCGGCTCGACGGGCGAGTGCTTGCGCCAAATTACGGCGATCGTCCTATGCGCCCCCTGGCCTCCAAGCGGTCGCACGTGAAGTCGCGCACGCCGTGCTTCCGCGTTCACGGCGAGCGCAGGGATGAGCGTGATGCCAGCGCCCCCCGCCACCATTTGTACGAGCGTCGATAGGCTCGTCGCCCGAAATTCACTCTCGCGCACGCGCGCAGTGCTGCAAGCCTCGAGCGCCTGGTCGCGGAAGCAGTGCCCTTCTTCGAGAAGCAAAAGTTTCTCGCTCCGTAGCTCTGCCTGAGCGACGGGCCCCCTCTTCGCTGCGAGCGCGTGGCCCGGCGGCATTGCCACCATGAACGGATCCTTGGCGATCACTTCATGCACCACGGGACCAACAGCAGCTTCGAGCGCGAGGACTGCGCCCTCCAATTCCCCATCCCGCAACTTGCGGACGAGCACATCGGTCTTTTCCTCAATCCACGCGATGCGGAGGCCAGGCAGCTTCTTGCGCAACGTCGGCGTCGTTGACGGGAGTAAGTACGGAGAGATCGTAGGGATGAC
Organism: Polyangia bacterium; assembly: GCA_038325725.1. Taxonomy (GTDB): domain Bacteria; phylum Myxococcota_A; class Polyangia; order Fen-1088; family Fen-1088; genus DASZFV01. Next base: position 9,662 of record JBBQJG010000210.1, read on the forward strand.
GCCGAGGCGAATCGTGCCGGACAACGGATTGCTGATCCGCTGGGTCGCCTGGACGATCTCGTCGGCTCCGAGAATGAGCCGTCGCGCCCTGTCGACGACGTCGCGGCCCGCCGGGGTCACCAGCACTCTCTTCTGGCTCCGCTCGAAGAGGCTCACGCTCAGCGCGTCCTCTACCTGCGCGAGTTGGGCGCTCAGGGTCGGCTGCGACACGTGACAACGCGCAGCCGCGCGACGAAACGAGAGCTCGTCGGCAACCGCGACCACGTACTGCAGCTGCCGAAGGGTAAAGGGATGGGGCCCCGCGCTCACTGAGTGAATCTCATGCTCATCAGGTGATAGTGTCACGCTATCGATAGCATCACATCAATCGATTGGTTGATGGATTTGGCGTGCTGTATCTTGCCTCTGTCGCGTCGGGCGCGGTCCCGAAAAACGAATCGACCGCGGGGCCTAGGACCTATTTCGTGCGAGGAGCAGCCATGTCAGACCAAATCCTGAAGAGCGCAAGCAAGTGCCCTGTTATGGGCGGATCTCATGTGAGCGCGGCCGCGGCGAACCAACATTGGTGGCCGGAGCAGCTCAACCTGAAGGCTCTGCAACAGAAGTCTCCCCTGGCCAACCCCATGGGTAAGGATTTCGACTATGCCGAGGAGTTCAAGAGCCTCGACCTGAACGCCGTGCAGAAGGACCTCGATGCGCTGATGACGACGTCGCAGGACTGGTGGCCCGCGGACTACGGACACTATGGACCTCTCTTCATCCGGATGGCCTGGCACAGCGCGGGCACCTACCGTATCAGCGACGGTCGCGGTGGTTCTGGTTCAGGGACGCAACGCTTCGCGCCCCTCAGCAGCTGGCCCGACAACGTGAACCTCGACAAGGCGCGCCGGTTGCTCTGGCCGATCAAACAGAAGTACGGCCGTAAGCTCTCCTGGGCCGATCTCATGATCTTCACAGGCAACCGCGCCCTCGAGACGATGGGCTTCAAGACCTTCGGCTTCGCCGGTGGTCGCGAGGATGTCTGGGAGCCCGAAGACACCGACTGGGGGCCCGAGGGCACGTGGCTCGGCGACGAACGCCATAGCGGTGACAGGCAGCTCGAGAAGCCTTTCGGCGCCGTTCAGATGGGCCTCATCTACGTGAACCCGGAGGGGCCAAACGGCAACCCGGACCCGATGGCGTCCGCCAGGG
>JBBQJG010000211.1:0-10838 GCA_038325725.1 Polyangia bacterium
GATCGGGGCGCGGTCGGCGCGGTCGGTCGAGATCGGGGCGCGGTCGGCGCGGTCGGTCGAGATCGGGGCGCGGTCGGCGCGGTCGGTCGAGATCGGGGCGCCACGGTCGGCGCGGTCAGTCGTCGAGATCGGGGCGCCGCGGTCGGGGCGGTCAGTCGTCGAGATCGGGGCGCCGCGGTCGGGGCGGTCGCCCGAGGGCGGGCCGCTGCGGTCGGGGCGATCGCCGCGCGGTCCGCGGCTGTCGAAGCGGGGACGGTCGCGGTCGCGCGGGCGGTCGCGGTCGCGCGGGCGCTCGCGGTCGTGGTCGCGCGGGCGCTCATCGCGCGATGACGAGCCGGAGGACGACGACAGCGGCGGCCCCGAGATTGGCGCCGCCACGGGGGCGGGCGCCTTCGGCATGTGCTCGACATCGGCGAACGACTTCGCGAGCAGCGCCCCGATGAGGCGCTCGCCGTCGGCCGCGTTCGTGAGCCGCCGCGCGAGGCCGCGCCACTCGTTGCCGGGCTCGCCCGCGAGGGCGCCGCGCAGAATCTCGACGCGCTCGCCTTCGCGGCGCGAACGAATCTCTGTCTCCGACGGCAGCGCGCGCTCGTCGGGACGAATCTTGTACAGGAGCTTGAGGTAGTAGAACGACCCGACCTCGGTCGGCCCGATGAGCGAGATCGCCGTGCCGTTCTTGCCGGCGCGGCCCGTGCGGCCCGTGCGGTGGATGTAGATCTCGGGCGACTCGGGGAACGTGTAGTTGAACACGTGCGATAGGGCCTCGATGTCGATGCCGCGCGCCGCGACGTCCGTCGCGACGAGGAACTTGATGCCGCCCGCGCGCATGCGACCGAGCACGCGCTCGCGATCGTTCTGCGCGAGGTCGGACGAAATCGCCTCGGCGTCGTGGCCGTTCTTGCGCAGGAACTCGGCGACGCGGCCCGTCTCTTCGCGCGTGTTGCAAAAAATGATCGCGGACTTGGGATCCTCGAACGCGAGGATCTGCAGCAGCTCGTTCTCGCGGTTGATGGCGGGGATCGAGTAGTAGAGGTGCTTGATCTCGTGGACGCCCACGAAGTCGGCCGAGAGCTTGAGGAACTCCGGGTTGCGCAGGAAGCGCCTCGACATGCGCTGGATGCTCTCGGGCAGCGTCGCCGAGAAGAGCAGCGTCTGACGCTCTTTCGGCGTCTGATCGAGGATCTTCTCGATGTCCTCTTGGAAGCCCATCGACAGCATCTCGTCGCACTCGTCGAGGACGGCGGCGCGCAGCCGGTCGAGCTTGAGCGTGCCGCGGCGAAGGTGATCGAGCACGCGGCCCGGCGTGCCGCAGACGATCTGTCCGCCCTCGCGGAGCTGCTCGACTTGACGGCCCATGGGCGCGCCGCCGTAGACGGGCACGACGGCGACGGGGCGGTGCGCGCAGATGCGCGTCAGCTCGGCCGCGACCTGCAGCGCGAGCTCGCGCGTCGGCAGCAGGATGATCGCCTGCACGAACTTGTCGTCGGGGTTGACGATGCCGTTCGCGAACGGGATGCCGAAGGCGGCCGTCTTGCCCGAGCCCGTGCGCGACTGGACCATGAGGTCACGGCCGGCCATCACGAGCGGCAGCGTTTGGGCCTGGACCGGCATCGCCTCGGTGAAGCCCATGTCCTCGACGGCGCGGAGCACGTCGGGGTGCAGGCCGAGCGACGCGAAGGTCGGCCCCTTGGGCGGGGGCGGCGGCACCAGGTCGGCGCCGGGGGGAATCATCGCGGGATCGGGCGTGGTCGTCTCTTGGTCGTTCATGGTTTCGTTTCTCCGGACTCGTTCGAAGGCTTGTTGTTATGAGGCTCGCCCGCGACGTCGGTGCCGCTGCTCGCGTTGAGCTTGGTGCCGACACGGTCGAGCCGTTCTCTGATGAGGTCGAGGCGTGGTGCCTCGGTCTTGCCGAAACGCTTGAGCTCCTTCGTGTAACTCGCTTCGGCCTCTTGCAGTTCGCCGTAGATCGTCGAGAGCTGCTCCCATTCCTTGGAAAATCTCCCCGGGCGGTGGACGGAGAAGCGACAGCGCTCGTCGGCCGCTCTCCATTGCCCGAGCCAAAAAGATTGATCCTCGTCCCAGCGCTGCGCGCCCTCGGCGTCGTAGTGCGCGACGACGTGCGGGGCGTTCTCGATGTGTCGCTCGAGGCCTTGCTCGACGTCCGTGAGCTCGTCTTGGCAGCTCTCGAGATCGGAGGCCGAGGCGATCGTGCCGACGAGCGCGCCCGCGGGCACGGCGTGGCGGCGGCGGTAGATCGTCACGCCGACGGACGCGAGCAGCCAAATGCTGCCGAGCGAGACGAACGACAGGATGAACCACGAGACGAAGCGTCGGTAGCGACGAAATTCGCCGGGAGAGGCTGCAGGATCTGAGGACATGGGGTTGGGCAGCGGCCCAAGGTTGTCCCCGGGAGCGGAGCGCCGCTCGTCGGCACCGACCCCGGAGCGCCGGGGTGTGGGCCGTAGGAACGGTCAGAAGCTACGGGGCCCCTCGCTGCCTGTCAACTGCGGCGGCCGCGCGGGTCGGTCGAAGCCGGTTCAATTGCCCGGCGGAGGAGGCCGGCCACCGCCGGCAGGTCCACCGCCGCCGGCGCCACCGCCACGACAGGCGCGCGCGCGGCAGATGCGCAGGTTTCCGATGCCGCAGCAACTGCCGAGCCCCCGCGGGCAGTCGCGATCGCTCGCGCACAGGATGAGCCCGGCCGTCGAGACGCACGCGACCGGCGCTTGGCAGGTCGTCGAGATCGCCTGCGCCGTCGAGCGGCAGCAGACGGCGCCGGCGCCGCAGGACGCCGAGTCGACGCAGCTGAGGCTCACGCCGGAGTCGCAGGTGGCGCTCGCGGCGATGCAGGTCGGCCCTTGGGCCTGGGGGCTGATGCAGCACTTTTGCGCGCCGACGGCGCACGCGTTCATGCCGCACGGGATCGGGGTCGGGGGAGGAGGCGGCGGAGGGGTCGATCCCGCGACGCCGGGGTTCCCCGCGAAGCCCGTCGTGCCGGCGGTGCCCGTCGACCCGGCTGCGCCGATCGTGCCCGCACCTCCCGAATGTGCGGCGGTGCCGACCACGCCCGCGGCGCCCGTCGTGCCCGCGGCGCCCGTCGTGCCCGCCGTGCCGTGCGTTCCCGCCGCCCCCGAGGTGCCGGCCGCGGCCGCGGTTCCCGCCGTGCCGCTGCCCCCGCCGCCGGTCGTCACGGGCAACCCGTTCGGATCCGTGAAGTCCAGATCCTGTCGACCACACGCGACGCCTGCCAACGAAAGCGAGAGCGCGACGAGCAGGCAAAATCCGAAGCGGCGGTCGGTGGGCATCGACATGGTCAGAGCGAAGCGTCCTCGATCTTCGCCAAAAAACCAATACGCGGCGCGTGGACGACGGTCGCCGGGCGCGCGGCGGTCAGGCGCCGCAATCAGACGCTCAAACGACGGCGATCGTGAACGTGCTCGCGTGAACGCCGCCGGGCGCCACCTCGAGGGCGCCGCCCGTATTGAAGGCGTTGGCGCGCGCGGTCCATGGCTCGACGCAGACGAAGTCCTTGCCGCGCTCGGTCCAAACGACGAGCAAGCGATCGGGCACGCCCAACGACAGCTCGACGTCGCGCTCGCCGGGCCGCGTGAGCCGCGTCGTGCGCGGCCAGTGGTCGAGCAGGTGCAGGTCGACGCCTTCGGCGGCGGCAAGATCAATCGGCGCGCGCAGCCGGACAACGTCTCCCGTGCGGTTGTCGAACGCCTCCGTCGCGTCGGTGAGGACGCGCGCCGCGGCCTTGTCGCTCTGGGCGAGGTGGAAGTAGGGGTGCAGGCCTGGCTGGATGGGCATCGGCGCGTCGCCGAGGTTCGAGATGCGCGTTTCCACGCTGAGGCGGCCCGCCTCGAGGACGTACGTCATCGCGAGCCGGAACTCGAACGGGTACTGCGCGCGTGTCATCGGGTTGGGCGTGAGCGCGAGGCCGAGCCGCGCGCACCCTTCGTCGGCTTGGTCGACGATCGCCCAAGGCATGTTTCGCGCGAAGCCGTGCTGCTTCATCGTGTGCGTCTCGCCGCGCCACGAATAGCTGTCTCCCGCGAGGCGCCCCGCGATGGGGAACAGCACAGGGATGCCGCCACGCACATTCTTCGTCGGATCGGCGAGCGACTCGGGGTCGAGGTAAAGGACGTTCGAATCGCCGACGACGAAGCGGGTCACCATGCCGCCGCGGGCCGGCGCGACGACGACGCTCGCTCTCGTCTCGTGATCGACGAGGTGGTGGGTCTCGAGAGGGTCCTGCGTCCGGAGAACCTCGTAGCGACCAGGCACGCGCGCATCCTGCCCACTTTCGGGCGGCGACGCTAGCGACGCCCGTTACGGCGTGGCTGGTGTCGCGTTCGGCGCGTTCGCGTTCGTGGGGATCACGACGCGGAAGTGCCCGCTCGCGTCCGCGCGCGTCTGGGCGCGCAGCGTCGGCTCGACGCGCGCGTCGCCCGTGCAGGCCGCCACGGAGGCGCAGGGGAGCTCGTAGAACCGCACGGCCGTGAGCGGCATCGGCGCGCGGTCGGGGCCGCGCGCCGTGCCCTCGACGACGGCGCCCACGGGCAGCGAGATCGGATGGTCCACCATCGTGGCCGCCGAAGGGACGACGACGCTCGCTTCCGTGAGGCGCGGGAACGGGGCGGTCGCCGCCGGGTCGACGTCGAAGCGGTAGGTGCCGGCGTCGAGGTGGAGGGTGTACACGCCGTTGGCGTCCGTCGTCGTCGTCGCGGGGGTCGCGCCGACGTTCGACGCGCAGAGGCTCGCCGGATCGGCGACGGTTCGCGTCGCGAGGACCATGACGCCCGCCGCGGGCGTCCCGTCGTGCCCGGTCACGGCGCCAGAGACGAGCGTCCGTCTGGGCAAAATGATGGGGGGCACGTTGGCCGGGTTCGTCGCGGTGCCGCCGCTCGCGAGCGGGAATTGGGGGATGCAGCGCACTCCGTAGAGAGACTCAGGCGGCGGCACGACGGCGACGTCGTAGTCGCGCAGCGCAACCGTCGTGCCCGGGAGCAGGCTCATGTTGACGTTGCCGGTGACGTCGGTGGGCGCGGCGCGCACGAAGTCGGTCTTGCCCGTCAGTTCGTCGGCGAGCAGCGTCCACGCGCGCACGACGGCCCCGGAGATCGTCTCGGCGTCGACGGAGCTGCCCTGGATGACGAAGCGAAAGACGTTGGGCTGGCCGAAGGGCGGCAGCGTGAGATCGCCGAGGTCGGTGTTCGCCACGAGCGGCATGGGGCGCGAGGTGAAACGCGGATCGGACGCGCCCGTCGCCGGCTCGAGGTCGACGGTGATCGGCGAATCGTCACCCGCCTGCGTGGGGACGAGGAGGGTGAAGACGCCGTTGTTCGTGACGTCGACGTTGCTGACGAGATCGGCGCCCCGAAACGCGCGCGCGGTGAAGCCCGATCGCGGATCGCCAACGGCGGAGAGCAGCCGGCCGTGGAGCGACAGCGCGGCGTCGGCGGCGGGCAGGGCGATCTTCTCGGCGATGACCGTCGTGCCCCGCTGCGGAGCGTTCGTCGCGTCTGAAGGCGGCAGCGGCAAGACTTGGAAGGTGGCCGTGTGTCCCATGAACGCCGTGGGGATCTGCAGCGTGAAGAACGCGGCGCTCGCGTCCTTCGCGGGGGTGAGGTCGGTTTCGAAGTGAAGATCGGGGCGGCCGGGGAGCGTGGACGGCACGGACAGGACGACGTGAGCCGCCGACAGCGTCGTCGCCGTCGCGTCGGGCGCGATGATGATCGCCGTCTTGGCGCCCGCCTGGACGTCGAAGGTCGCCGCGGGCGCGCTGACCTGCGTGAGCTCCGTGAACGCGCCGAGGGAGTCCGACGGCGGCGCGATCTCGACGCCCCACGCGGGGGGTGGCGCTTCGCGCGGCAGGCACACCCCGCCGCCGCAAGCGAAGCCGTCGCCGCACTGTTCGTCACGCTGGCACTGGGGCGCGACGACCTGCCTGGCCGAGCAGCCCGACAACGACGCGCACGAGAGACCGGCGGTGAGGGCGGTGAGAATGAAGAGTGTCGTGCGCACGGCTACTGAGTGCACTCCATGTCGAGCGTCCAGGTCCCGATGACCTCGCGTCCTTCGGAGGGACCTCCGCCCGCGGGGGCTACGAGGCGCGTGAGATCGTAGGCTTGCATCGGCAGTTGCTCGGCAAAGTCGCGATCGGCGACGACGAGCATGATTTGATGGCGCGCGATCTTGGCGAGGTTCAGGACGCAGGTCGGTTTGAACACGTAGTCGTGGAGCAGCGGAGTGCCGTCGGGGTTGGGCGCGACCTTCGGCTGATTGAAGAGGCGCGTGTTGTCGCCGTAAGGCGGGTAGTCGACGATCCAGCGTGCATAGAGGCTGTCGCCGATGTTCGGATCGGTGACCACGACGTCGAACGACGGCTGCGTGATCTCGGAGCCCAGGTCGGGCATGACGGTCTGGAAATACGGCGCGTAGTTCGCGGAGGTCGGGGGATCCTGGAACTCGGGCGCGATCGGTAGGACACAAGCGGACATCGAAGCCAACACGCAGGTCAGCGACGTGCAACGGAGCACCAACCGTGCCACGCGCGAAAACCGCGGCCCCGCGCTCATTTGAGGCGCGCGCTCCCGGTGGGGTCGGACATTGATGTCATCGTCACTGGCAAGATTGCGCTCGCGGGCGGTCTCCTTCAGCTCAGGCCCCCGGGCTGTCGTCGTCCTCGAGGCGCGGGCCCGTGCCGTCCTCTTTCTCGAGGTGGCGGAAGACCGTGCGCGGATCGACGCCGAGATCGCGCGCCGTCTTCGTGCGGTTGCCGTCATTGAGCGCGAGGATCTCGTTGATGTACTCGCGCTGGAACTTCTCCTTGGCGTCGGCAAGCGGCAGGATCGTCGGTAGCTCGTCGGCGCTGATGTCGAGATCCTCGGGGCCGAGCAGCACCTTGTCGGAAAGGACGACGGCCTTCTTGATGCGGTTCTCGAGCTCGCGGATGTTGCCGGGCCAGCGGTGGCGCTTGATGGCGGCGATCGCGTTGGGCGTGAGGCCCTTGACCCGGCCGCCGTACTCGGGCGCGTAGCGGCTCACCATGTAGCGCGCGAGCACGACGACGTCGTCGCCGCGATCGCGCAGCGGCGGCAGGTGCAGGTGCACGACGTTGAGGCGGTAGTAGAGATCCTCGCGGAAGCGGCCCGCCTTGATCTCGACCTCGAGGTCGCGGTTCGTCGCCGCGAGGACGCGGATGTCGACCGACTCGGCCGTCGTGTCGCCGACCTTGACGACGACGCGCTCCTGCAGCGCGCGCAGGATCTTGACCTGGAGCTGCAGCGGCATCTCGCCGATCTCGTCGAGGAACAGCGTGCCGCGATCGGCGGCCTGGAAGCGGCCGGCCTTCGTGTTCACGGCGCCCGTGAAGGCGCCGCGCACGTGGCCGAACAGCTCGCTCTCGAGCAGGTTCTCCGGGATCGCGCCGCAGTTGATCGTGATGAAGGGGCCCTTCGCGCGTTGCGACCGGTTGTGCAGCTCCCTGGCGATGAGCTCCTTGCCCGTGCCGGTCTCGCCCGTGATGAGCACGGAGATGTCCGTGCCCGCGACCTTCTGCACCTTGCGGAAGACCTCTTGCATGCGCGGCGACGAACCGAGGATCTCGCCGAAGCGAATGCGTTCGATTTGATCGAGCAGCGACCGCTTGTCGAGCTGCAGCTCGTTGACGAGGAGCGCGTTGCGGATGAGCAGCGCCGCCTGCGACGCGAAGATCGTGAGCACCTCGAGGTGCGTCTCGTCGAAGAGCTGGGCGACGTTGTCGTTGCCGACGTAGATGATGCCCAGCATGTTGCCGCGCTCGAGCAGCGGCACGCACATGACCGACGTCAGCTTGAGGTTGATGACCGACAGCGAGTTCTTGAACTCGTCGTTCGACAAGGCGTCCGAGATGATCATCGGCTTTTTGGTCTTGGCGACGCGCGCGAGGATCGAATCTGACAGCTGGCTCACGGCGTCCGTGATCGTCTCGCGGCGCAGGTTGCGCGCGACCTTGACGACCGGCTCGCCCGACTCCATGAGCACGAGGAACCCCTTGTCGGCGTTCGACACCTGGATCATGACGTCGAGCAGCTGATCGAGGAGCTCGTTGAGCTCGTAGCTGTTCATGAGCTTCTGCGAAAAATCCACGAGCTTCTTGTACGAGTTCAGCTCGGCCATCGTGCGGGCCGCCGTATCGTCGGTCACCGGCTCGTCGTAGAGCGAGAACTCGAGCTCGGCGACGCCGAGGCGCACGCGGTCCTCGTGCGAGAGGCGGTGCTTGTTGCGCTTGCGGCCGTTGACGTAGAGCTCGGCGTCTCGATCCGTCGTCGCGATGTTGAAGTCGCGGCCGTCGAAGTGGATGTGCGCGTGGCTCTCGGCCAGCCCGGGATCGGCGAGCGTGATGTCGGCGTCGTCGCCGCGGCCCATCGACGTGATCTTCTTGTAGATGTGATAGACCTTCACGCCTTTTCCAGGCACTTGCATTCGCAGGGTCGCCATTGTGGTTGTCTCCTCGGGCCGGTCTCAGAAGCGCGTCGTGACGGCGAGGCCGTTCGGCGCTGGGGTCACGAGCACGTCGGGCTCGTAGTGGTGAAGGGCGTCGACGACACCCCAAATCGCGACCGCGAAGAAGAGTCCCCCCGTGATGACCTGCGTGCGCAGCAGGTTCGTCGAGAGCGTCTCGTCCGTGCGGTCGATGTCCTTGTTGGGGCAAGGCTGCGGCAGCCCGTTCGTGTCGAGCGGCTGCGTCACCGTGCAGCGACGGTGGGGCGCGATGCCGAAGAGCGCGAAGTTCGTCGCGAAGGCGGCGACCGACGTCGCGCCGAGCGCCGCCTCGGCGCCAAAGAACAGCCAGCCCTTCTTGCGTTCCCCGTTCTGGAACTGACCGGCGCCAAAGGGCAGGAAGTTCACCGCGTAGGAGTGGTGGTCGTAACGCAGGACGAGCGCGTCCCGCGCGCGCAGGCGTTCGGTGTCGCGCGCGCGCCGCGCGGCCAGGTCCAGCTCGCGCCGCTTTCTCTTCGAATCGATGACCGCCAACTCGGCCTCCTCGTCCTTGACGACGAGGTTGAAGAAGTCGACGACGCGCGGCGGATCGAGCAGCGGGTCGAAGCGGTAGTCGGGGCGCAGCTCGAGCAGCTTGCGGAACTCGCGCCGCGCCGCCTCGGGGCTGTCCTCGAACAGATGAGCGACACCGAGCATGCGGTGCGCCTGCACGACCTCGCCCTCGCTCTCGAGCCGCACCTCGGGATACACGAGCGGCGTCAGCAACTCGATCGCGCGGCCGTACTGCGCGCGCGCGAACGCGTTCTTGCCGCGCTCGAACTCCTGGGCCGGCGACGTCGGGGCGGGGGGCGCCGCGGTCTTCCCAGCCGCGGCGCCCGCGAGCACGAACGCCGCGGCGAACACGGGGCCGAGCACGCTAGTTGGCCGCCTTCAGCTTCACGACGTGCGCTTGCCGTTGGCCCGCGCGCACCGTGAGGCGCTCGGAGGTGAACGACTCGCCCGTATCGACGGAGATCTCGATCTCCTTGCTGCCTTCGTCGTCGGCGAAGAACGGCACGTCGACGTCTTCACCCGAGCGCGCGAGCGTGCCCGCGGCGCCGCGGTTCGGGTCGCGCACCAGGATGCGGGTGCCCTTGCCCGTGGCCACCGGGTCCGTCCCGATGCGCAGCAAGGCGGGCCGCCACTTGAGCCGGCGCGCGATGACGCCGTCGGGCGGCAGGGGCCGGTCCGGACCGACCTCGACCTTCTCGACGAAGCAACACCCCGCGGGGCTCTTGAACTCGATGACGTGGTTGCCCGTCCACGGAACGGTGAGCGTCTTGTGGTCCGTGTCGTACGCGAACTCTTTGTGACCGTCGAGGTAGACGTCGACGTTCTGGGGCGTCGGCCCGAGCGTGAAGGTGTGCGGCTCCGTGTCGTCGCCGCCCATGGACGGCTCGGCCGCGCGCGCGGGCCGACGCGCGTGCGCTCGGGGCTCGTCATCGACCACATTGGTGACAGCGGACGGCGCCGACGGTCTGGGCGGCGTGGGCGTGGGCTTCGCGACGACGACGGCCGGCGCGGCCGCCTCGGGCGCCTTGGCGGGCCGTGGCGGCGGCAGGTGGGCGAGGCCCCAGATCCCGGCGCCGAGCGCCGCCGCGGCCGCCGCGACGAGCGCCGTCTTGCGTCCCCGCGCGCGCCGCTCGAGCCCGCCGAGCGCCGCGAGCACGTCGACGTTCTTCGGATCGAACGCGAGCACGCGGTTCCAACACTCGATGGCCCGCGCGCGCTTGTTGGCGCGCAGCGCCTCGACGGCCGTCGCGCCCAGGCCTGCCGCCAAGCGCGCCGGCAGGGCCGCCTCGTACGTCGGCGGATCCATAAAGAACGCTCTGAGCTCGCCCTTGACGTCGGTGAGCCCCGCGTCGGCGAGCTGCGCGCGCAGGTCGAACGTGAAGCGCTCGACCGAGGGGTAACGGTCGTCGGGTTTGTGCGCGAGCGCGCGCGACATCGTGCGCGAAAGCCCGTCCCAGATGCGCCGGTTCAAGGTCCGCGGGTCGGGGAACTTACCCTCGACGATGCGGCGCAGGACCTCGTGCGGGTTCTTGCCCGCGAACGGCAGGCTGCCCGACGCGAGCTGATAGAGCAGGATGCCGACGGCGAACACGTCGGTGCGGAAGTCGAGCGGCTTGCCCTCGATGAGCTCGGGCGCCATGTACGCGGGCGACCCGAGCAGCTGCCCCGTGACCGTCATGCGCTGCAGGTCGATGACCTGCGCGATGCCGAAGTCCATGAGCTTGAGGACGCCGTCCTTGCGGATCATGACGTTGTCCGGCTTGACGTCGCGGTGAATGATGCCGGCTGCGTGTGCGTGC
>JBBQJG010000212.1:0-10818 GCA_038325725.1 Polyangia bacterium
CCCAAAATGGGCACCGCGGGAGCTTCGGGGGCGGCGCCGTGAAGCTGCGCCGCAAGCTCACGCTGCTCGCCCTCGGCGTGTCCGCAGTGCCGCTCGCGATCGCCGGCTACTCGTCGCTGCGCATCAGCCAGGGCGCGCTGCGCGGCGCGATCGAGGCGAACGAGGTCACCGTCGCCAAGCAAGTCGCCGAGCACGCCGCGAGCGAGATCGGGAACCTGCTGTCGATCCTGCGCACGGACGCTCACATCTTCGACCTCACGCGCGCGGGCTCGGGGGACGCTCCTTCTGCGCAGGGCCTGCTGAAGTTCCTCCAACTCGTCTATCACCAGAGCGACGATTTCTGCGCCGTCGCGATGTTCGACGAGCACGGCGCGCCCGTGGGACAGCCGGCCTACCTCGAGACGCCCGCCGCCTACGAGACGTTCCGCAATCACGAGGCGATGCGGCCCACCGACGTCGAAGGCGTGGGCCTCATGGCGCCGCTCGGCGGCGCGCTCGAGCACGGTCAGGGCGTCGGGCCCGTGTTCCTCGGGGGGCCCGCGCGCGTGCCGCACGTCGTGCTCGCCGTCGCCTTTGATCCGAAGTTGGGCGGCGGCAAGCGGGTGCTGTGCGCCGAGGTCTCGCTCAAGCGCCTCGGGGACTACGTCGCGGCGCTGTCGGACCGCGACACGAACGTCAAGCTCCTCGACGCGCGCACGCGGCTCGTCGCCGCGGGCAGCAAGGGCGGCGTCGCCCACCTCGAGGCGCAGCGGCCACCGGGCGGCCGTCCAGGCGAGCTCGCAGGCAGCTCGGTCGTCGACGAGTACGTCACCGACGGCGAGCACGTCATCGGCGCCTACGCGCCCACGGGGCCGTGGGGCTTCGGCGTCGTCGTCGAGAAGCGCATCGACGCCGCCCTGCGCGCCGTCGACAACATCGGCTACGCGACGGCGTTCTGGCTGATGGTCTCGATCCTCGTCGGGTCGGTCGCGGCGCGCATGTTCGCGCGGCGGCTCGCGGCGCGCGTCGAGGGTCTGGCCGCCGGCTCACGCCAGGTGGCCGCCGGGCACCTCGAGGCGCGCATCCCCGCGGGGGCGCCCGACGAGCTCGGCGATCTCGCCGTCGCCTTCAACAAGATGGCCGAAGGGCTCGAAGGCGCGCGCGAGAAGATCACGCAGCAGACGACCGAGATCATGGCCTGGAACCAGACGCTCGAAAGACGCGTCGAGGAAAAGACCCGTGAGCTGCGCGACGCGCAGGAGCTGCTGCTCAGATCCCGCTCGCTCGCGGCCATCGGCCAGCTGGGCGCGGGCGTCGCGCACGAGATCAACAACCCGCTCGCGGGCGTCTTGGGCATCACGCAGCTGCTGATTGTCGATCTGCCTCCGCACCACCCGGCGCGGCCCATGGTCCAGGACGTCGAGACGCAGGCGCTGCGCATCCGCCGGATCGTGCACAACCTGCTGCGGTTCGCGCAGCGCCAGGGCGGAGAGGCCTTCGGCGCCGTCGAGGTTGCGCGCGTCATCGACGACGCGATCGAGCTGTGCGGCCCCAGCGATCTGCAAGCCGCTGGCATCCAGGTCGTGCGTCGGTATGCTGACGCCTTACCGGCCATTCGTGGGAGCTCGACGCAGTTGCAGGAGACGTTCATTCAGTTGATTCAGAACGCGCGCGCGGCCATGGCCGGCATGGCTTCGGGAGCGCTCACGATCGAGGCGACGCTGGCGGCCGAGCGCCTCGTGCGCGTCACGGTGCGCGACACGGGCCGCGGCATCAGCCCCGAACACCTGCCGCGCATCTTCGATCCGTTCTTCACGACGAAGACGGGCGATTGGGCCGGCGTGGGCATGGGGCTGTCCGTCGTGCACAAAACGATCGAGGACCACGGCGGGACGATCCAGGCTCACAGCGAGGTCGGCAAGGGCACGACCTTCGTCATGACGTTCCCCTCGTTCGTCGAGAAGGCGCCGTTGCCATGAGCCTCGGTGGTCCTCCCCTCTTCCCCGACAAGCCGCCGAGCAAGCGGTTCCCCGTCGTGGGAACTGTCTTGCTGCTCGGGCTCGTCGGCGGGGGCCTGTTCGCGGCGACACGACTGTCACGCGCGCTGTTCGAGCGCCCGCAGCCAGGGGCGCCCGTCGTGGCGGCCGCCCTGCCCGTCGGGATCCCGGTCGCCGCCGTTGATGCAGGCGGCGACGCGAGCATCTTCCAGGTGGTGTCCGCGAACGGCCAGGTCGACGCGTACCGCGACGGTCGCTGGATCGCGATCCACCGAGGAGACCTCCTCACGCGCGACGACGTCGTGCGCACCGTGCCGGGCGCGAACGCCGTGCTGCGCCTGTCGGCGGGCGGTGAGATCGAGCTGCGCGAGAAGGTCGAGATTCGGCTCGACCGCCTGTCCGCCGCCGGCTCGACCGTCGATCTGCGGCACGGCAAGGTCGTCGCGCGCGTGGGCGGCGACGCGCGCGACACCCTCGCCATCACGGCGCGCGAGACGACCACGTCGACGGAGGGACCCGCGCACCTCGTCGTCCAGGCGGACGAGCACGGCCAGGTGTCGGTCGCGGCGCTCAAGGGCACGGCCCGCTTCGCCGCCGCCGGCAAGACCGTCATCCTCCGCGAGGGAACGCAGACGCGCAGCAGCCGCGCGGGCGCCCCGCCCGACGATCCCGAGAAGATCCCCGAAGAGGTCTTGCTGCAGGTCGTGTGGCCCGAGGGCGAGCATCACGCCGACAGCGCGACGATCGAGGGCCACGCGACGTCCGCCTCGCTCGTGACGATCAACGGCACGCCGACGGCCGTGGGCGAGGACGGAAGGTTTCGCGCCACGCTTCCCCTGCGCGAGGGCGCGAACCGCGTGAACGTGCAGGCCGAGGATCTCGCGGGCCGCACGCGCGCCGCGACGGGCACGATCACCCGCCGACCCACGCGGCCGCCCAAGCTGGCCACGGAGCCTCGGGAGCTTTGGAAAAAGTGAGCGACGAAGCCGTCAGCGACGAATCAAATGCTGGGAAGCTCCGCGCCGCGGAGCTGGAGCTTTCGCGCTTGCGAGATCTGCTGACGTCCGCGGGACGCCTCGCCGAATTTGGTCGCTTCGCGGCCCAGCAGATTCACGAGCTGCGCCAGCCGCTGTTCGCGATCAAGGGGCTCGGCCAGCTGTTGCTCGAAAAAGAGCGCGTCGAGCTCGACGAGGTGCTCGACTTCGCGCGCCACATCGTCGACCAGTCCGAGCGCCTCACGGGGCTCGTCTCGAACCTGCGTCAGTTCACGGCGCCCGCCCCCTCGGGCGCCAGGCGTCGCGTCGAGGTCGGCCCCGTGCTCGTGCGCGTGACGTCGCTGCTCGACTACCGCCTGCGCAAGGGGCCTACGCTGCGCACGCAGATCGCGCCCAATGTTCCCCCGCTCGCCGTGTTGCCACACGCCCTCGAGCAGATCCTCATCAACCTCATCGCGAACGCGCTCGACGCCGTCGCGAACGTTCCCTCGCCCGTCATCCAGGTGCGCGCGCAGATCGTCGCGGAGGATCCACGCTTCGTCGCCATCGAGGTGGCCGACAACGGCTCGGGCGTCGCGAAGGCCGTGCGGCCTCGGCTCTTCGAAACGTTCTTTACGACCAAAGGTGAGGAGCAAGGTACGGGCCTCGGATTGGCGGTGAGCCGCGAGGTCGCGCGCGGCATGGGCGGTGAGCTCGTCCTCCTCGACGAGCCGGGCAAGTGGCTCGAGCCGGCCGTCACCGCGTTTCGTCTGACCCTTCCCGTCTCGCAGGAGCTCTGATGGGCCGAAGGGGCCGAAGCCCGGCGGCGCTACGCGCGGGCTTGGGGCCCGCCGTCTTCGTCCTGCTGGCTTGCGCGATCGCCGCCACTCCCGCGTGGGCGCAGCCGGCACCGGCGCCGCCCCCCGCGTCGGCGCCGTCGGCGGCTCCGGCCCCCGCGACGCTGGCGCCCGCGGGGCTCGCGGTCTCGCTGGCATCGGCGCGCGAGTTCCTCGTCCTCGGCACGGACGCCGAGGTCACGATCTCGATCGAGGTCACCGGCCCCGGCGCCGAGACCTTGCTGCCCTCGCGCACGCTCGCGAACGTCGGCGTGCTCGAAGCCCCGCGCGCCGCCGGCGCGCCTGGCCACTTCACGGCGCGCTACGTCCCGCCGCTCGAGCGCTACCCGCAGGTCGCGCTCCTCGTCGTCGAGCTCGCGGGGTCGACGCAACGGCTTCGCGGCACGCTCCGCCTCTCTCTTCACGGCACGACCGACGTTCCGCTGCGCACGAGCCCGCAGGCCTCCGTCACGATTCGCGTCGGCGATCAGCCGTTCGGGCCCGTCCTCGCCGATCGGCAGGGACACGTCGAGGTGCCCGTCGAGGTGCCTCCGGGCACGCGGACCGGCGTTGCGCGCGCCGTCGATCGGAACGGCAACATCAAAGAGACCGTGGTCGACCTCCAGCCGGCGGCGTTTCCGCGCGTGCTGATCTTGGCGCCCGCGTCGCTCGAGGTCGGGAGCTTCGCCGAGGTGACGGTCCTCGCGCTCGATCCGAGCGGCGAGCTCGCGGCGCCGGGTCGCCTGTCGCTGCGCGCGTCCGAGGGCCTCATTCACCCGCTCGGCAAAGGCCTCCCCGGCGAGGCGCGGTTCCTCGTCGAGGTGCCTCGCCGCGTGGGCGCGGGCGCGCTCGCGCTCACGGCGGGCGTCGCCGGAACGCCCGTCGCGCGCGCCGATCTCGCCGTGCCGCTCGTCCCCGGGCCGCCCCACACGTTGTCGCTCTCGCCGAGCGCGCGCCGGCTCGTCATCGGAGGCGGCGCGCAATCGCGCGTCGTCGTCTCGGCGCACGATCGCTTCGGCAATCCCACCTCGGCGGAAGGCGCCGAGGCCACCGTCGACGACGCGCCGGCGGCGCTGCGGGTCATGGCGAGCGGGCTCGCGTTCCTCGTCGTGCCGCCGCCGCTTTTCTATGACGGCCGCGAGCGCATCGTCGTCGTCGTGAAGCTCGGCGAGGCGCTGGCGACCCAGGAGGTGTTCCTCACGGGCGGTCCCCCAGCGCGGCTCTCGATCGCGATCGCCGAGCCACGGCTCGTCGCCGACGGCTGGCGCTCGGCGGAGCTGCGCGTGCGCGCCTACGATCGCAACGGCACGCCGACGATGATCCCCGGCCTGAGCTGGGACACCCCCGGCGGCCACATCCGCCACGTGCGCGTCCCCCACGAAGGCGAGTACATCGCCGACTTCGTGCCCGATCGCGCGCGCGACGTTCATCGAGAGGTCGTGGCCGTGGCCGCGGGACCGACGCTGCGCGCGAGCACCGCCGTCGAGGTCGTGCCGCCGCCCGTGCACGTCCTCGTCGGGGCGCGCTTCGGGATCTTCTCGAACCTGGGCGGCACGGCGGGCCCGGCGGCCTTCGTCGAGGGCCTCACCCCCGTCCCGCGCCGCACGGGGCGGTTTTTGGCGGGCGTCGCCATCGGGTACCTGCACGGCGACGTCACGCTCGCGGCGACAAACAGTACGACCTCGCGAATCGAGATTCACCAGGTGCCCCTCCTCGCTGTCGCGCGCTACCGGTTCGAGACGTTCAAGGTCCCCGAGCTCGCGGCCGGCGCGGGCGTCGGCGTCTCGCTCGCGAGCACGCGCCTCACGCCCAGCATCACCCAGGCCGACCAGACGGTGACCGCGTCGGCGTGGACCGCGGCGCTGCAGTTCGGGGGCGAGGCGGCCTTCCCGCTGCGTCCGGGCCGGCTCGTCGCGGGCCTGAGCTACCTGTGGGTCGATCTCGGGCGCACGTCGCACGGCGACTACGTGCGCGGCAACGCGGCGGGGCTCATCGGCGATCTTGGCTATCGGCTGAACTGGTAGTCGACGACGACGCAAGAATGACGGAAAGGCGGGCGGGCATGCACGAGGCGGATCTGGTGTTCGGGGTGGTAGAGCGGGCGTTCACGCGGCAGACGACGCAGGATCCATCGACGCCCGTCGTCGTGAGCGTTCCCCACGCGGGGACCGAGACGAGCGGCTTCGATGCGACCTTGTCGCCCGAGCTCGACGTGCGTGGCGACGCCGACCTATACGTCGACGAGCTGTACCGCATCGGCACGCCGGACGCGCCCGAGGTGAACGTCGTCGCGCGCGCCTCACGCTTCGTGTGCGACCTGAACCGCGATCCCGACGACGTCTCGCCCGGGGCCGTGCCCGAGCACCGCGCGGCCCGGAACACCGACGGGCGCGGGTTCATTTGGGCCGTCACGACGTCGGGCCTCCCTGCCCTGGCGCGGCCGCTCACGCTCGACGAGTGGCGCGAGCGCACGGCGATTCACGCGGGCTATCACGGCGCGCTCGTCGACGCCCTCGCGCGGGCGCGCGCCAAGTTCGGCTTCGCGATCCTCGTCGACGGTCACTCGATGCCGTCACGCGGAAAGTCCGGCCACAAAGATCCGGGCCGCGCGCGCGCCGACATCGTGCCCGGCGATCGCGACGGCACGAGCTGCGCGCCCTCGCTGTCGAAGCACGTCGGTGAGCACTTCGCGTCGCGCGGCTACGGCGTCGCCTTCAACGATCCGTACAAGGGCGGCTTCATCACGACCCACCACGGCCGCCCCGCCGAGCACATCCACGCGATCCAGATCGAGCTGCGCCGCGATCTCTATATGAGCGAGACGACCTTCGACCTCGTCGCCCCCGGCTTCGAGAAGCTCGCGACGACGCTCGCCGAGCTCCTCGCGTCCCTCGCGACCTTCAAACCGTAGCCCCAAGACTCGGACGCAGCACGGCTTCGCCGTGCGGAGTCCGCGTCGGGGGGCACGGTCCCCGATTAGGCGATGTAACCCTTCTTCGTGAGGTACTCCGCGACCAAGATCGCCCCGCGCGCCGCGCCCATGCGCGTGTTGTGCGAGACGAGCATGTACTTCACGCCGTTCGGCAGCGCCGTGTCCTCGCGCAGCCGTCCGACGACCGTCGACATGCCACCCTCGGCGTCGCGGTCGAGGCGCACCTGCGGGCGGAACGGATCCTCGCTGACGCTGATGAGGTGCTTGGGCGCCGAGTGGAGCTTGAGCGCCGCGAGGTCCGACCCGAGCTCGCGCCACACGGCCTTGACCTCGTCGAGGCCGGCCTTCTTGCGCAGCTCGACGAAGACGGACTCCGTGTGACCCTCGAGGACGTTGACGCGCGTGCACGTGCACGAGACCGCCATGTTGGCGTTCGTGATCGACTCGCCGTTGGCGGCCATCTTGCCGAGGATCTTGAGGGTCTCGATCTGGACCTTCTCTTCTTCCTTGGGGATGTACGGGATGATGTTGTCGAGGACGTCCATGGCGTTGACGCCGGGCGAGCGGCCCGCGCCCGACAGCGCCTGCATCGACGTCATGATGACGCGGCTGACGCCGAACGCGACGTCGAGCGGACGCAGCGTCATGGCGAGGCCGACCGTCGTGCAGTTCGGGCCGGGCGAGACGAAGCCCTTCCAGTTGCGGCGCTTGCGCTGCACATCGATGAGCGCGGCGTGGTCCCAGTTCACGCCGGGGAGAAACACTGGTACGTCGTTCTCGTAGCGGAAGGCGCTCGCCGTCGAGATGACGGGGACCTTCTCGGCGCAGCGGGGCTCGAGCTCGCGCGCGACGTCGGCCTCGACCGCCGAGAAGACGAGGCCGATGCCGTCGGTCGTCAGCTTCGCCGAGTCTTCGACGACGATGTCGGCGTGCTCGGCGGAGAGCGGCTCGCTGCAGAACCACTTCGACGCGCCCTTGTCGTCCTTGACGGCCTCCGAGTACTTCTTGCCCGCCGAGCGGCTCGACGCCGCGAGCTTTTTGATCTCGAACTGCGGGTGTCCAGCGAGCGACGCGAGAAACTGCTGACCAGCGAGGCCGGTGGCCCCAACGACGGCGACGGGAATGCGTGACATGAGTCTGTGAAACCTCCGGCCGGGGACCTTAGCAGAAGAGAAACAGTTCCGAGAAACGCTTCGTTGAAAGCTTCGTGGAAAGCTTCGTGAGCCGCGGGCGCGCGTGCGTCATTTCTCCTGAGGGCTGCGCTGGCGGGCCGCTTCGTAGAGCGCGATGGCCGCCGCGACGGACGCGTTCAGCGACGAGACGGCGCCGCGCTGGGGGATGTGAAAGAGGCCGTCGCAGCGACGCGCGACGGCCTCGCGCATGCCCTTGCCCTCGGCGCCGATGACGAGACCCAGCGGGCCCGTGAGGTCGGCGTCGGCGAGGCGCTCGCCCTTCTCGCTCCCCGCGCCGAGGACGCGCAGCCCCTTGGCGCGCAGCCCGTCGATGGCGCGGATCAAGTTGATCACCTTGGCGATGCGCACGCGCTCGGTCGCGCCCGCGGACGCTTTGACCGCCGCCGGCGTCACGGGCGCGGCGCGGTGCTCGGGGATGATGACGCCGTGGGCGCCCAGCACCTCGGCGCTCCGCACGATGGCGCCCAGGTTGTGAGGATCGGTGATGCCGTCGAGCAGCACGACGAGCGCCGGTTCCCCGGCACGACTCGCGTCGGCGAGGATCTGGTCGACGGTCGCGTACGGGAAGTCGCCCGTGAGCGCAACCATGCCCTGGTGCACGACGTCGCCCGCGAGCTCGGCCACCATCTGGCGCGGCCGGAGCTCGACGGTGACGCCGCGCTCCTTGGCGGCCTGGACGGCCGTGTCGATCTCCGCCGACCGGTAGCCGTCGGCGACGTAGACGACGTGAACGTCCTGGGGGCGCGCGCGGACGAGCTCCTCGACCGGGCGGATGCCGAAGACGACGCGCGCGCTCACTTCAGTGCGGCCGAGACTTCGGCGACCAGCGCGTCGAACGACTTGGCGGGCTCGGCGGCGTCGCGCAGGGGGCGGCCCACGACGAGGTAGTCGGCGCCGTTGCGGATGGCGTGCTCGGGCGTCGCGACCCGCTTCTGGTCGCCGGCGGTGGCGCCGGGGCCCGTCGCGGGTCGGATGCCTGGGACGACGATGAACAGGCCAGGGGCGGCGCCGCGCGCCGCTTCGATCTCGTGCGACGAGCACACGAGTCCCGCGATGCCGGCCTTCGCGGCGATGCGCGCGCGGGCGCGCACCATCTCGGGGATCGTCGTCTCGATGCCCTCGGCGCGCAGATCGTCCTCGACCAGGCTCGTCAGCACGGTGACGCCGAGGATCTTGACCCCACCCTCCGCCGCCTGCGCCGCGCGCGTGAGCATCTCGTAGCCGCCCGACGTGTGGACCGTGAGCATCTCGGCCTCGATGCGCCGCGCGGACTGCACGGCGCGCGCGACCGTCTCGGGGATGTCGTGAAGCTTGAGGTCGAGGAAGATGCGCCCGCCCCGCTTGCGCACGAGCTCGATGGCGCGCTCGCCCTCGGCGACGAAGAGCTCGAGGCCGACCTTGTAGAACGAAGGTCGCCCCTCGAGGCGGTCGAGCAGCGACTCGAGCCCTTTCAGATCGGGGACGTCGCACGCGACGATGATGCGGTCGCGCGCGGGGATCTCATGAGCGAGCTTGGTCGTCATCGTTGTGTCCTCTCCTTCATGTCGATCTATCTAGCTAGGTCCGTTCCTTCGTCACTTCGGCGATGACGAGCGGCACGATCTCGTCGATCTTGATCTTGCGGACCTCGGTGCCCTTGCGCAGCTTGAGCTCGACGATGCCCTCGGCGAGGCCCTTCTTGCCGAGCGCGATCCGGTACGGGATGCCGATGAGGTCGGCGTCCTTGAACTTCACGCCGGGGCGCTCGTCCCGATCGTCGTAGAGCACCTCGATGCCCGCGGCCTGGAGATCCTCGTAGATCTTCTTGGCCGTCGCGATGAGCGTGTCGTCGTCCTGCTGGAGCTCGAGGACCATGACCTCGTACGGCGCCAGCGGCAGCGGCCACACGATGCCGTTCGCGTCGTGGTTCTGTTCAATCGCCGCCGCGACGATGCGCGTGACGCCGATGCCGTAGCAGCCCATCTCGGCGGGCTTCTCGACGCCGTCGACGTCGAGGAACTTCACGCCCATCGGCTCGGAGTATTTGCGGCCCAGGTAGAACACGTGGCCGACCTCGATGCCCTTGTAGCCCTTGAACACGCCGCCGTCGCAGCGCGGGCAGGCGTCGCCCGGCGCCGCCTGGCGATAGTCGCCCGTCGCCGTCGGCTGAAAGTCGCGGCCGACGTTGACGCCCGTGAGGTGCGCGTCGGCCTTGTTGGCGCCCACGACGAAGTCGGCCATGACGGCGACCTCGTCGTCGGCATAGACGGGGACCTTCAGGCCCACCGGGCCCGCGAACCCGACGGGCGCGCCCGTGGCCTCGCGGACGGCGGTCTCGGACGCGAGCACGACGTCGGCCACGCCCAGGGCCTTCTTGAGCTTGATCTCGTTGACCTCGCGATCGCCGCGCACGAGCACGGCGATCGGCTTGCCACCGGCGAGGTAGATGAGCGTCTTGACGAGCGTCGTCGGTGCGACCTTTAGGAGCGCCGACACGTCCGCGATCGAGTGTTTCCCCGGCGTCGCGATCGACGCCATCGCGGCCGTGCCCGTCGCGGCCGCGGCCGTGCTCTTGCGCGTCGCCGCCTGCTCGACGTTGGCGGCGTAGTCGCACTTGTCGCAGGCGACGATCGCGTCCTCGCCCGTCTCGGCGAGCACCTGGAACTCGTGCGACATGGAGCCACCGATCGCGCCGGTGTCCGCCTCGACGGCCCGAAACGCCAGCCCGCAGCGCGCGAAGATGCGCTGGTAGGCCTTGTACATGTTCTCGTACTCGCGCTTGGCGTCCTTCTCGTCGACGTGGAACGAGTAGGCGTCCTTCATGATGAACTCGCGCCCGCGCATGAGGCCGGCGCGCGGCCGCAGCTCGTCGCGGAACTTGGTCTGGATCTGGTACAGGTTCAGCGGCAGGTGGCGCCAGCTGCGCAC